>LKML01000008.1 GCA_001563795.1 Haloferacaceae archaeon B1-Br10_E2g22
GCACCTGGAATCAGTGGCCGGTCTCCACTGTCGGGTACTCTTCTACAGCAACATTGCAATAACCGCAAAGTGCAGAATAATGATGATGGCAATGGCGACCAGCATCTCATCAGAGAGACCGTCGTCTTTGTCTGGGTCGTCTTTGTCCGTCATATCCTCGGCTGTAGTGTCGGCAGTCGACTTGCCATCAGCACTCACGTCCTCGTCGGTTGTTGTCTGGTCGGCTGATTCGGCGTCTTCGTTTCCATTGTCGGTTGCCGTCGGTTCGTCAACCGAGCCGGTGTCAGTAGTTGTCTCAGCTCCTTGCTTGCTTACATCGGCGACTCGCAGCGTATCTCGAACGAGTGGAATCCTCGAGGCTGTTTGCTCGGCGAGTTCGGCAATAGAGGCCTCCTCGTTCTCCGTGGCGGCTACAATGATTTGCTGTTGTTTCTCGGTAAACGTTGGTTCCGCTGTCGAACTCCTCGAGGCCGTCTCATCGCTGTCGTCTTCAGCGAGTTCAACGCCGTCTTCGTAGGTGTCTCGAGTGTCTCGGACGAGCGGCAGACGTCCACCCGTCCGGTCGGCGATTTCGCGGTTGGTTAATTCGGGGTTCTCGAGGGCAGTCTCCAAGATTGCTCGCTGGCGGTCGGAAAACACATCCGAGGCAGTGGTATCGGGAAGCTCGATCTCGTCGTCATCATCGACGATGATTGCTGTGTCTTCGGCTTCGCCGTCTTCGTTGTCCTTGTCGTCGGTTTGTTCTTCAACGTTGCCGACCCATGGCTTTTCGTCGTACTCATGTTCGTAGATTGTATCCCGCACGAGCGTGATTCGAGTGTCCGTTTTGGCGGCGATTTCAGCAGTTGTCAACTCGGGATTCGAGAGTGCGGCCTCGAGAATCCGGATCTGCGTTCCTGAAAACGCGGCTGTGTCGACTGCTTCCAACACAGCCGGTTCGCCGTCGCTGTCACCGCTGGAGTCGTCGGTCGTCTCTGTGTCGTCCGATTCGTATGCTGCCAGCGTATCTCGGACGAGGGTGATTCGCGACCAGGTCTGTCTGGCAATCTCGCGGTTGGTCGCCTCCGGGTTGGCCGCTGCGGCCTCGAGAATCTCAAGTTGTGCGTCCGACCAGTTTTCGGTATCGATCTCTGCGGTCTGGTCGGCTGTCGTCTCCTCGCCAGTGTCGCTTGGAACGTCGTACTGATCAAGCGTATCTCGAACCAGTGTCACTCGAGCGTTTGTTTGGTCGGCAATGTCTGCGTTTGACAATGACGAATCCTCGGCGGCGACTTCGAGAATGTCTTGTTGGACAGCCGACGGCTCGTCGGGGACGCTTGGTGGTGAGTCGGGGTCAGTATCGTCAGTCTCGGTACTATCGGTGTTGGCCTGTTGGGTATCAATTAGATGTCCGTACACATCGCGGGTGTCTCGAACCAATGTGAGACGTGCACCTGTTTGTTCGGCGAGTTCAGCGTTCGTTATTTGTGGGTTTTCAGCGACGAGCTCCAAAATCACTTGTTGTGTTTTACTGAGGGGTTCGCTGCTGTCGTCAGTTGAGCCTTCTTCTGTCGCGGCTTCAGCAAGATCTTCTGGGAGTGTGACATCGTCTTCGTACTGCTGACGCGTGTCTCTGATGAGTGTAAGACGATATCCAGTCTGCTCGGCGATTTCGCTGTTTGACAGTTCGGGCTTCTGTAATGCGAGTTCCAGAATCTCACGTTCGGCATCTGAAAAAATAACCGAATTCGTTGTTTTTCCCATTACTGAACCCTCTGTGTGGTCGGAACACGGTTGGTTGACTGGCCAACGATACTCGCAGTGATGGATTCTACCCCACTGAATCCGGTTATCATATGACTTACTTACTTTGACCTACAGTAATTAATCTACCCCTTCTTATATACCGCAAGGAGAATACCCGCGTCTTTAGCCGCGAGATGAATCCGACAACTCCACAGCCGTGAGTGATCTGGTGGATAAACCGGTGTGCGTGTCTCTCCACGGCGTGGCCGAGGGTTGATATAGGTCGGCCAGCAACTATCAAATACTTGTCTATGTACACACAGGGTGACCAATGACAACCGACCAGCCGATTGCTGACAGTGACGACCATCCAATTTTACTGTTCGACGGCGTTTGTAACCTCTGTAACGGCTCGATACAGTTTATTATCCCGCGCGATCCTGACGGCACGCTTAGATTTGCGCCGCTGCAGTCCGATATAGGCCATCGTGTTCGAGAGGCGACGGGGCTGTCGACTGACGATCTCGAGACGGTCGTACTGATCGACGATGGGATGGCCTACACCAAATCCGACGCAGCAATCCGGGTTGCCGAACATCTCGGGGGAATCTACCGGCTGCTATCGGTCGGCCGACTCGTTCCACGGAGCGTTCGTGACCAGATATATGATTTTGTTGCGGCCAACCGATACGACTGGTTCGGCCGAAAAGACCAGTGTATGCTCCCTGATGAGGATGTTAGTGATCGGTTCCTCGAGTAGTAGGAGCCATGCCGATTCGTTCATAACTAAAACAGAACGTTCAGTATCGTTGGCGGCAACACGTAATTCATGTCTCGGTCGATTCGAGTGCTCTACGTCGACGACGATCCTCAGTCGCTCGATGTGATCCCCAACCGGTGTGAAGCAGTCTCGGAGCTCCGATTCGAAACCGAATCGCATCCTCGAACCGTTATCGAGCAAATTCATTCGGACCTTGATTGTCTCATTACTGACTACCGGATGCCGACAATGGACGGTATCGAACTGCTCACGGAGGTCTCCGAACAGCAGCCAGATCTTCCGATCTTGTTGCTGACCGGACATGGTGGTGGCGAAATCGCCTCCGAAGCTCTCCAGAAAGGTGCGACCGAGTATATGGAAAAATCGACTGCCATCGAACAGCCGGATCTGTTGGCCAACCGGGTGCGGAACGCAGTCGAACAGATGCGCCGCGAGCAGACGAACCGTGCGCTGGCAGCCGACGCCAACCGATTTATTCGAGCGGCCTCGCCGACAGCCGTCTACGAGGCGGCTATCGATCTGACCTGTGAGACGCTTGGCTTCGAAGACGCTGCTGTCATCGAACATACACAGGACGGCTGGGCGGTTGTCGCTCACAGCGGCCTCTCGGAGTCAGTTCGAACAACACTACCAAGTCTCGACGTTCTTCAGGAGGCACGTGAGGCCACCAACCCCGTCGTCGTCGATGCCGGTGTTATTGAGTCACTCGAGACCGCGAGCTGCTGGGTCTCGCTTGGGTCCGACAGTGTGCTTGTCGGTCGAACTGCTGTTTCCGATACGGCTGTCGAGTATCTCCGGGATGCGATCTTGATTTTGGCTCGCAACGCCGAAAGCGCACTTACTCGACTCGAACAGGCTGCTTTGCTTGATGAGCGCAAACGCGAACTCAAGCGTCAGCGGAACGAACTCGCCTCACTGCGGCAGACCAACGAAGTGATCCGCTCAGTTAACCGCGCAATCACCAGTGTGAGTTCACAACGAGAGATTGAACGACTCGTCTGTGAACGACTCGTCGGGACGGATCGATACGAGTACGCCTGGGTCGGCGAGTACGACCTCGAGACCAATCTGGTTACCCCACGAGCCAAAGCTGGAGTCGGTCCAACTGTGACTATCGACTCGCCGGTCTCGTTGTCGGATCGGTTTCGACCCGAAACTCTCGAGACCGTTATTGACCACCGACAGGTAGCGGTCGAAACAACCGACCGTACTGACCAACTGGAGACGAACCTCCGGTATGCTCATCCAACAGGGGCCGAGACGGACACTGGAACAGCGGCACTTGTCCCAATTGTCCATAACAACGTACTGTACGATGTGTTGATTGTGTATGCTGCAGATCACGCCTCGATTGGCCACCGTGAACAGGATGTATTGGCCGAACTCGGCGAGACCATCGGCTATGCACTCCGAGCGGCCGAACAGCGACGCGCGCTGGTCGGAGATGCGACGACAGAGGTCGTTTTTGAGATTGACTGTCCGGACGAACCGTTGATTGAACTGTCGGCAGTCGCCGACTGCACAGTCAGCCTCGAGAGTCTAAGCGCACGCTCAGATGGCCGGCTCCGACAGTTCATTCTCATCGAAGGCGCTGGCCCTGAGGCGTTCAGAGAGTACGCCGAACGCATCCATATAGACCAACCGACAGTACTGGTCGAACGAGACGACTGTTTCGTTGCGACACTGACGACCGACAGTAGTCCAGTCGTTGACTGCATTGCCGAACAGGGGGCCTCGTTGTCGGCGTTCAGCGCAACCGAAGGTCGTGGAACGATTTCGATGACAGTTCCCAAAACAACTGATATTCGAACGCTGGCCGAGCAGTTCAATGCAGCATTTTTATGGGCGGAACTGCGCGCAAAACGACAGCTCGATTCAACTGCTGATACACCACAAGGATTCCGACAACAACTTGAAGCAACACTCACCGACCGGCAACACGAAACACTGCAAGCTGCCTATCATTCTGGCTTTTTCGCATGGCCTCGAGACAACACCGGCGAAGCAATCGCCGACAGACTCGGCATCAGTGGGCCGACGTTTCTCCAACATCTCCGTGCTGGCGAACGAAAACTGCTCGAGGCACTGTTCAAGCAGGATCAAACCGTCTACAATTGATTTTTGTTCTACTGTCACCGGAATCCCGCTGTTGGAGTTCAAGCCGACTGCGGCCTTTCGCGTTCAACACCTAGCCGTTATACACGCCCGTTGATATGTGTCAACATCGTCTAGTTAGCCACGAGCAACGGCACCGTTCGTTGCGGACGTCTGTGACTGTCGCTGTATGCACACTTGTGGAAAAACCTTGCTCAGTGGCGCTGTAAAGACTATTCAGTGTTTGAACCTATGTGAATAGGAAAACTCATAGAACAAAACCTATCTACATAGGTATAATCGTTAATTACATGGGCGGCTTGGTGATGAATGTGTCAAAAGCGGCGGGCCGCAGTTTGGCAGATTACTGCCACAGCGGGTTCCGTCGTTCAGTCGACACATGCAATCCCACCACAACCCACACACCGACCGCCAGATAGCTCATCCACCCACCCACCACCCACCCACTCTGGCCGTGTTACGCCCACGGCTAGGATGAGCAGCGGCGGTCTTTGCTGTTAGTTGGTTACCGCTGTCACTTCTGCCCTCCATACCACACTTCAGCCTGTGAGGCTGTAGGCTACCAGTGCGATGCGGTTTTACCTCACAGGCCACTAAGAGCGACAATGAGCAAACCGAGCCCTGAAGTGTACGAAGATGGGCGCGGAATGGACGCACACAATGCAGTGATGCGTGAAATCCGCGGTCTCAAAGAGAAACACTACGATCCTCACGAACCTACACGCGTCTGGGTTGATGAGGATAACACCCCCGATGGCGTCTATGAGTCGCTGACGATTATTCTCAACACTGGTGGCTGTCGGTGGGCCCGTGCGGGCGGCTGTACGATGTGTGGCTATGTTGCCGAAAGTGTCGAAGGCGGCACAGTCGAACACAGTGCACTGATGGATCAGATCCAGGCCTGTCTGGATCACGAAGCCGAACACACTGACGAGCCCGCAGAGCTAATCAAAATCTACACCTCGGGGTCGTTTCTCGACGAGCGTGAAGTTCCAGCCGAGACTCGCCGAGCCATTGCTGAGACCTTTGGTGATCGAAAGCGGATCGTCCTCGAGTCGCTCCCTGATTTCGTCGCCGCCGAGAAACTTGCTGATTTCACCGACGAGGGACTCAGCGTTGACATTGCCATCGGCCTCGAAACTGCCACGGACAGAATCCGCCATGACTGTGTGAACAAATACTTCGATTTCGCCGACTTTGAGGACGCCTGCGCGACTGCCAAAGATGCGGGAGCCGGCGTAAAAGCCTATCTCCTGATGAAACCGCCGTTCCTCTCAGAACGCGAGGCACGCGACGATATGATCGAGTCGATCCGGCGGTGTGCGGCGGTTGAGGGCTGTCATACAGTGTCGATGAACCCCTGTAACGTCCAGCAGTATACGATGGTCAACGAGCTGTTCCGCGAAGGCGGCTACCGGCCACCGTGGCTCTGGTCAGTCGCGGACGTACTCGAACAGACAGCGGATGTTGAAGCTATCGTCATCTCCGATCCGGTCGGCCACGGCTCGGATCGGGGCGCGCACAACTGCGGCGAGTGCGACGACAGAGTCCAGAAAGCGATCAAGGACTTCGATCTCCGGCAAGACGAGAGTGTGTTCGGCCAAGTAAGTTGCGAGTGCAAACGCACGTGGGAACTAGTCATCGAAGAAGAAACGAGCTATGCGATGCCGTTGGCGCGCTGAAAAAGTGCCCTAATCGTCACCTGATTTGTAGACACCGGATCGATGTTCAATCGGGTAGACATCTACAATCCGTTCGCGGTGATTACAGTCGGCACCAAATCGAAACTGACCGATCCAAAGCTTCGAGTGCGGGAAACCAGCGAGGGTTTGAGGCATCGAGTCTCCGCTACTGGTCAGCCGCGATCTCGTCGAGTTTGTCGGTGATTCGCGTCTGTGGGTGACTATCCAGATCATCGTAGCTCCGCTTTGCGGGCGCACGAAACTGCCACGTCCACTCGCTGTCTTCACTCATTGCGGATTTCGTCGCGGCTAAACACCTCGCTGTCGTCTGTTCGGCGAGCGTATTCGACTGCAGCGATCTCTTTCCAGCTTTCGCGCGTTAGACCTGGATGTTTAACCGCATCACGAAGCGCGTTGCGGACGAACTCACTGCGACTGTTGTATCCTTCCTCCTGCCATGTCGCGTCGACGTCTTCGAGAAACGATTCGATCAGGCGAATATTGATGTTCGCTTTCTCCGGCTCGTCGGTCGATGTATCTGTACTCGACATACACGTGAATTACACATAACGGATAAAACGCGTTGTCCAGCCGAAACAGCAGCTCCGTCGTCAGGACTGAAACCCGGCTAAAATTCCCTGTCCGTCAGTGCCACCGATATCCGGCAACGTCGACCGCTCTGGGTGCGGCATCAACACAGCCACCGAATCGGTCTTGCCGAGAATCCCGGCGACGTTGTGCGTCGATCCGTTCGGATTCGCCTCCTCGGTCAGGTTGCCGTCTTCGTCGCAGTACCGAAAGAGGATCTGGTCGTTTTGTTCTAGATCCTCGTATCGTTCGTCAGTGATCTCGAAGCGACCCTCGCCGTGGGCAATCGGGATCTCGATGATGTCGCCTTCGTCGAACGCCTCAGTCCAGGGTGTGTCAGCGTTTTCGACCCGCAGATGGACGTGTTCGCACTGAAACCGCGCGCTTTTGTTGGTCGTAAACGCGCCGGCAGTCAGTCTCGACTCCGAGCCGACCTGCGCGCCGTTGCAGACGCCGAGAACAGGGGTGCCGTCGTCGGTAGCCGCGCGAACTTCGTCCATAATCGGCGAGCGGGCAGCCATCGCCCCCGCACGCAGGTAATCGCCGTACGAAAACCCGCCGGGAAGCATGATGCCCGTGGTGTCTTCGGGAAGGCCGTCTTCGTGCCAGATGCGTTCGGCGTCGACGCCGAGGTAGTCTAACGCACGAACGGCGTCCCGATCGCAGTTCGAGCCACCGAACTGAATGACGGCGACGGTCATTTTGCGTTCGCTGCCTCCGCTACCGAAACCTCATAGTCGTGAATGGTCGGGTTCGCCAGCAGGCGTTCGGCCATCTCTTCGGCACGCTCGGTGGCCTCATCGGCGCTGTCGGCCTCGAGGTCGAGTTCGTACTGGTCGGCTGCCCGGAGGGCCGACAGCTCAAAGCCGAGTCGCTGGAGGGCTCCTTTCGTTGTTTCGGCTTCCGGATCGAGCACGCCGCCTTTCAGCCGAACAGTTACGGTCGCGGTGTAGGTACTCATAGCCGAACCTCTGCAAGCGTGGTCAAAAGCTCTTTTGAAACCCACCCCAGCGGTTCGGGTCATCTCAACGGATTGTCGACCATTCGCCGGATGGACACGTTTTTGCTTGCGGCTTGCTTTCGGCCGGTAATGACCGCACTCGACTGCAGCCTGGAGGTGTTCCGATGACGACTGAGCGCACCGAGATCACCGTTATTGGTGGAGATAAAACCGGACTCATCGCTCGAGTCACAACGCTCTTGTTCGAGCGCGGAATCAATATCGAAGACCTCGATCAGGCAGTTCGCGATGGGCTCTTTCGGATGTCGATGCGCGTCGATACCGGCGAGATGACTACCGAACGTGACGAACTCCGGGAGGCGCTCTCGGAGTTGGGCCGGGAACTCGGCGTCGAAATCCAAGTGCGGTTTCCAAGCGATCGGCAAACCCGCCGCATCGCAGTGTTTGTCACCAAAGAATCTCACTGTCTGGAAGCACTGCTCGAGGCCGAAGACACAGCGGAACTAGACGCCGAAATCGCCGCTGTTATCGGCAACCGTGGCACGCTCCGTGAGGTGGCCGAAGCCCACGATGTCCCGTTTTATGACGTTGGCGACGGCAAGGGATCGCCGGACGAAGACCGGATGCTCGATATTCTGGCCGAACACGACGTTGATTTAATCGTGTTAGCTCGCTATATGCGGATTCTCGGCCCGAAGATCGTCTTCCGCTACGAAGACCGGATTATCAACATTCATCCCAGCCTGCTGCCGGCGTTCCCCGGCGCAGCCGCCTATCGGCAGGCCAAAGAAGAAGGTGTCAGGATCGCCGGTGTCACCGCCCACTATGTAACAACGGATCTCGACCAGGGACCGATTATTGCCCAGCGCGCGTTTGATGTGCCGGATGATGCGCTCATCGACGAAATCAAAGCTCGCGGCCAGCCACTCGAGGCCGAAGCGCTTCTTGAGGCGGTCGAACTCCATTTGGACGATGCGGTCTCGGTTCACCGTGGTCGAACCAGTCTCCGAGACGGAGCCGATCGGTCGGCGTATCAACTCGGACTCTCCGAAGCGGCCCAAAACGCCAATCCGACCGAACCAGTTGATGATGCCATCGAACAACGCGATGCACCGACCGTAGCCGACGACTAACGTCTCTTTTAGCTCAGAAAACCCTCGCAGCTACGCGGTTGTTACAGTTCTGTAAGTCGTTCGACCGCATCGACAACTGCTGGTGCCTCGAACCATTCGTCGTCGGTGTAGGCGTTGGCACCAGCGGTGTACATCGCCGAGACGGCCTCGATGACTTCGTCGGGCAACTGGATTGGTTCATGCTCACAAAGCGGTCGCCAGTCAGCGACCTCGGCGGTTTCGACAGCACGTTTGGCATCGCTAACCGACGCAACCCATTCGGGCTGTTCGCGCTTGTAGTATTGTCGAATGACCTCTTTCGAGAGCTGTCGGTCGCCGACTGCAAACCGGTTTTCGTCAAACGTTCCGACAACGTCGGCAACCTGTAGCATCCCGCCGTGGTACAGACACTCTATTTTGCCATCCTCGTGTCGAAAGCCGACTGAGTCGGCGTGTTCGGTGATGAGTTCGTTGACACTCAACGCAAGTGACTCGAGTGCCTCAATCGAGGCTTCGCCTGCGATCTCGTCGGCTTCCTGGCGTGTGAGATATCGATCCTGTTCTTCGTACTTACTCGAGAACTCAACAACCGGTTCGGGCAGTTCGACGGCTTCGTCGGGCCATGAGTCGCTTTCGAGGCCGTAGTCGGCTGGTTCGCCGCGCGTCCGGAGACTCGAGCCAACGGGGACGGTGTTTCGAAACACAACTTCCAGTGGGATAAGAAAGTTCTCGCCGGCTGCTTCGTGGTAGGTTTCATAGTCGTACCCCCCGTTGCTGTCGTAGGGGAGATCAGGAACCTGCGTGAGTGCGATTGTCATTTCGGTTGGTGGGTTCTGACAGTCCGAGAGATTACCGATCTCGTCGCTTTCAGGATCGACGACGCCACGGTAGTGGGTCGGAACACCGTGGGCCTCGAGCAGCTCGAAGTTGAACGCACCCATCGTACAGAGGCTTTGGCCTTTCTGTGGGATGGCATCGGGCATCTGGCCCCAATCGAAAACGGAGTAGGCATCAGTAAAGACGAATCGGCCCGCACCAAGAGCGTTCGCCGTCGGCTTGTGGTCGACACGGAATTCCTTTACGCTCGTCATGGTCGTATCGGCGGCTGCCGGCCGTATCAATGTTTCAGTTTCACGTTTCGATACCCCCATGGGGGGCCGCGACCGACCCCTTTTTACTCGGCACTCTCTTTCTGTTGGTAATGACGCGCCGGTCGGCCGCTGGGCTCTCAGCCGAGGATATCGAGTTCGAACACGTTGCTGAGACCGATCAGTCCTTCGAGAATGCCTTGGCGAAAGCCCGAGACGGCACTCGCTTGGCGATTGACGATGCAGTCGAGTTGTTGACAACCGGTACTGACCGAGAGGAAATCGATCTTCGACGCAAAGAACAGGTACTCGAGATCGCCGACCGCAGACGGGCCGAACGCGTCGGCGAGGACGTGACGTTCGTCGCTAACCTCAACAACAACGTTACGACCGCCTGCAACGTGGGTTGTTTGTTCTGTAATTTCAAAGACTCCGCACATGCCTTCGAGGCAACAAGCGACCTCGAGCATGCGGGGTTTACCAGAACGCCGACCGAGTCCAGACGAATCGTCGATGAGACTCTCGAGAGGGGTATCTCGGAGGTCTGTTCGGTCTCGGGACTCCATCCTGCGTTCGCACTTGACGACGAACACCACGAGATCTTGGCAACCTACGACGACCCAGCCAGTACGGTCAACTACAAGCCGCCCGAACAGTACAGCACTGATCCAGGTACATACCTCGAACAGATGCGGGCGATGTCGCTCGAGGGCGTTCATCTACACTCGATGACTCCCGAAGAGGCCTACCACGCCCGCCGTGGAACCGACTGGTCTTACGAGGACGTCTACCGCCGACTCCGCAAGGCAGGAGTTGATACCGCACCGGGAACTGCCGCCGAGATTCTCGTCGATGAGGTTCGGGACGTGATTTGTCCGGGCAAAATCACCACTGCGGGTTGGCTCGAGGCAATGGAAGGGGCGATGGCCGCCGGGTTGGGAACAACGGCGACGATCATGTACGGCCACGTCGAAACCGAGATGCACCGGGCGATCCACCTAAAAAAGGTTCGCGACCTCCAAGACCGAACGGGTGGAATCAGCGAGTTCGTTCCGCTTTCGTTTGTCCACCAGAATACGCCGTTGTATACACACGGCGTGGTTGACGGCGGAGCGAGCGATGCCGAAGACGAACTGATGGTCGCTGTCTCGAGGCTCTTTCTCGACAACATTGAAAACATCCAAAGCTCGTGGGTCAAATACGGCAACGCCAAAGGACTCAAACTCCTCAACTGCGGAGCGAACGATTTTATGGGGACGATTCTTTCCGAGGAGATCACCAAACGTGCCGGCGGCAGCTACGGCGAGTTCCGCAGCGTCGCAGAGTACGTCGAGATGATCACCGCAATTGGCCGCCGACCAGTCGAGCGATCGACCGACTACGAAACCAGACGGCCCATCGAGATCGACGGTGGCCCCTACGGACCAACAATCGGCCCACGAGCGGATGGCACTCCGCTGTTGGCTCCAGTCGACCAAACCGAACCGTTGGCGGCCGACGACTGACGCCTCGACGCACTCGTTTTAGCTGATTTGGGCTACTGCGTCGCAGCCGGCCGTTCGCGGGTAGCGACCGCCCGGTACCGCTGGCCGGCTGCGGAACGCTCAAAGAGCGCCGAGCGGATTCGCTTCGAGAGCCACCCCTCGCCGGCTGCAGCCTTAGGTGGCTGTCTGGCAGCCTCGAGTCTCTCGCGCCGAAGTGACTCGGGCAAATAGCGTCCGTACACCGGCAGGCGCTCGAACAGTGGGACGCCAGCGTCTTCGGCAATCGACTGTAGTTCCTCGAGAGCAGGCCAAGCATACTCGGGGTTGATGTAATCGTCGGTGATCGGCGAAACGCCGCCCAGATCATCGATGCCACACTCGAGCAATGCTCGAGTCGGCGAGAGGTTTGGTGGTACCTGTACGGAAACCGACTCAGGCAGTGCGAAGCGAGCCATCGCTACGATACGCCGCATCGTCTCGACCGGGGGCGTCTCGAACGACGAGCGGTCGTTCGGGACGACGTTCTGGATAATGACTTCTTGGATGTGGTCATATCGGGCGTGGAGTTCAGCAATCGCCAGCAGGCTCTCGGCACGGTCGTGCCATGTTTCGCCGATTCCGACCAGCAGGCCAGTCGTAAAGGCAACTCCCTCCCGTCCAGCCGCCCGAATCGTATTGAGCCGCTGGCCGGGGGTTTTCCGCCGCGAGCCGGCGTGGGCCGCAACATCGGCGGTGGTCTCGAGCATCACGCCCATCGAACAGTTGACTTCCCGAAGCCGACGGAACTCCGCTTGGGTCAGATCCCCTGGATTCGAGTGTGCAAGCAACCCCTCTTCGAGTGCCATCTCACAGGCTGCATACAGATATTCGGTAATTGAGTCATAGCCCCACTCCTCGAGTTGGTTGTGAATTGCCGTATAGCGCTCGTCGGGTTTATCCCCGAAGGTAAACAGCGCCTCCGTACAGCCTGCATCGGCCCCTGTCTGGAGTATGCTCCGAATTTCGTCGGGGCTCATCAGTGTGGCCTCGCCGGGTACATCGTAGTATGTACAGTAGCTACAGGTATAGCGGCAGGCAGTCGTCAGCGGAACGAATACGTTCCGCGAAAAGGTGAGTTCGGCCGCCGGATTAACATCTACGGGCCGCACTGCCAGCAGCCTTTGGCGGGCCTGCTCGTCGATCGAGATATCGATGTCATACTGGTCGGCCGCAGGAAACATACGCTCGACTCAGCGAGCGACAGGCAAAAACCGCTCGGCTCCCGACGCTTTCGGCCGCCGACTCCGCTACTCGCGGACAACGCTGACGCGCCCGTCGGTCGTCTCGAGGTCGAAGCCAGCCGAAGAAAGCCAACTGGCGGCCCCTCGAGTGCTGTGGATCAACACTTCGGCGAGATCCGCCGGCTCGTCGATATCAGTTGCCAACCGGCGTGAATCAATCGTCTCAACATTCGCTTGGATCTGGGTGGCCGCCCGGCAGTGATCGAGAAACGAAAGGCCGTGGTAGTCGACCCGAAACGCTGGTTCACGGACAACGAGTGCGTTGGTACCACCGCCTAACCCTGGGGCGATTGTTACCCCCGCGTCGCTTTCGGTGAGCCGCCGGACGTCTGTTGGCTTGACCAACGGGAGGTCTGCCATTACAACGAGCGTGGGCTCGCCGTCGGCCAGCCGGGCGTTGATTGCTGCGGTGAGCGGTCGGTCGTCGACTGCAACTGTCGTCCGGTCGGGGAGGGTTTCATCGTCAATACGAGCGGTTGCCACTACCGTGGGCTGACAATCGGCTGCAGTAAGCGTCGAGACAACATCTTCGAGCATCGCGCGGGCAAACGCCTGTCGCTCGGTCGGCGACAACACGGCAGCCAGTCGGCTCTTTGGAGCCTCGAGATCAACAGGGACCAAACAGCGCATGGGGAAAACAGCCCGCCTAGAACGATTAGAACAGCGATTCGAGTTCGTCGCTGTCTTCGTTGACGAGATTGCTGAGGTTTTCTTCGCTTTCGTCACGAATCTCGTCGATGTTATCTTGGGCCTCGATGGCGACCTGCTGGAGTTCTTTGATCCGTGGGACGTTGGTGACTCCCGAAAGCAACACGACACTCGAGACGCGTCCAGAGCCGTCTGTCGGGTAGTCCCCGCCGCGGACTTCCATACTGCCGGTTTGCTCTTCGAGCCATTTGCGGCCGCGTTCGATTCCTTTGCGGTTGAGATACTTCGAGGGGCCGGCCATCACGAGCAGTGCACGTTCGGTGCCTTCGACCTCACACGGGAGTGTGAGCCGACCGAGCGTCGCTTTGCGAACCAGGCTGGTAATTCGGTTGGTCGTATGTGCGCTGTCTGCGGTATCCGGATCGCTCCCGCCGCCGCGGAATCGCGAGAGTAGCCCACCGCTTGAGGTTTCTTCGACTTCTTCTTCGGCAAACCCAACCGTCGAGACACCGCCGCCGGCGAGCGTGTTGATGATTTCGGAGGAATCAACAACCGATTCGGCGACTTCTTGGCCTCGTTGGACTTCACCGGCACCGAACAGGATCCCAAAGCGGCGGACGATCTCGCTGTTGATTTCGTCGTAACCACTCTGGACGGATTCGCCGGTTTTGCGCCACGAGTCGTTGTCGAACACCAACAGATTGTCTACCTCTCGGACGAACGTCTGGAACGAGCGAGCGGCGTTGAGCGTATAAATGCCTCCTTCGTCGCTGCCAGGCAGTACGCCGAGCCCATAGACGGGTTCAGTATAAATCCGTTTGAGGTGTTTCGAGATTACTGGTGCGCCACCGGATCCAGTGCCGCCGCCGAGGCCGGCGACCACAAGAAAGGCATCGACCTCGTGGACGGGAATCGAATCAATCGAACCTTGGATCTCGTCGATGTCTTCTTCGGCAATTTCTGCGCCGAGTTCGTTGTCCGCACCGACACCGTGGCCCTTGACGCGCGATTGGCCGATCAGTACGCGATTTTCTTCTGGGATCTGTTGTAATCCCATGAGATCGGCTTTTGCAGAGTTGACCGCGACAGCCGCTCGAACGATGTTCGAACCGGTTTCGGCATCGTACTCGAGGAACTTATCAACGATCTTGCCGCCGGCCTGCCCGAAGCCGATCATTGCGAGTTTCATATATTGTCTCCCCTTGCCATTGCCAAAAGTACAGTGGGAAGGTGAATATAAGCTTTATGATCAGGTAAGTTTTCAGGAGTATATAGCCAGTGGCTAATCGCATGACAGTAACCTGTCGTCTCGAAAACGCGATTTTATTGGAAGACACTCCCTACTACTGATAACTACCACCACGGAGGCGTCTACGTGTGGTTTCGGCCCCATTCTGACCGGTTTGCCGTGCGCTCACGTTCTCGCGCGCGGTGTATCTCCATGTTGGTATTTCGACCACACGTCGAAAAAGATACGAAAAGACGGACAGAACCTCGCCGTTCAGCCGGGCTACTCGAGGCCGAGATATGATGCCAACGAGGTGAGTTCGGATTCCTCGAGGCCGAACGCCGAGACAGCGTTGTCGGTGGTCGTGTTGTCGAACTTCAGTGATCGATACTGATCAGCACCCATCGGGAACCCCGGAACTTTTCCGGCAACCGACAGCCCAACGCCAGCCAACCCCATCGGTACTGGTAGCACAGTAACGGATCGGCCATCTGCTCGGTGGGCCAACTCTGCGACATCGGCCAGTGTGAGGACGGCCGGTCCGCCGAGTTCGTAGGTTTGGCCGATGTGTTCGTTGGCCTCGAGAGAATCAGCGAGCATCGCCACGAGATCACCAACCCAGATTGGCTGGAACCGTGTTTTGCCGCCGCCGGGAAGCGGCGTGAGGAATGGTGGGGCGAGTTTCTTCGTAAAGGAGACGAACTCACCGCCCTCTCCGAACACAACTGACGGTCGGATGAGTACCCACTCGAGATCCGACTCACGGACGTGCGTTTCGGCTTGGCCTTTCGCCCGAATGTAAGCGGTCGCCCCGTTGGGGTCTGCACCCAGCGCACTCATCTGGACAAAGCGTTCGACACCACTTTCTTCGGCGGCTCGGACGAGATTTTCGGTACCGTGACGATGAATTTCATCGTGCATTTTGTTGCCGCCTTTCGGTTTGAAAAGCGGCGAGAGCGCAACGAGATTAACGACAGCATCGTGGCTCTCGAGTGCTGATTCGATCGACTCGTAGGCAGTAATATCACCACTGACAGTTTCGACAGTCTCAGGCAAGTTCGTCGCATTCGGGTTGCGTGCCAGTACCGTTACCGCATGACCGCGGTCACATAGCTCCTCGACGAGATTGGTGCCGATAAAGCCGTTTCCACCGGCTACTAAGACGTCCATACCATAATCTTGCACTGGATTGACCTAAAGGTAGCGTGAACAGAGAGCGAACGGTTCATACCTCGCCGCTCGGAGGCTATGATATGCTCGTTACCCTCGAGGGTCTCGACGGCAGCGGCAAAACGACTGTCCGCAAGGCGTTAGCCGACGACTACCCTGAAGCAGTCTTTACGCGAGAGCCAACCGAATCGTGGTATGGCGAGGCAGTCTACCGGTCTATCGGCGAGGAGTCAGCTAATGCGCTCGCTGAGTTGTTTTTGTATACTGCTGATCATGCCGACCATCTCTCGCGAGTGATTCGGCCCGCGCTCGCTGCTGGAAAACTCGTGATTTCGGATCGCTACAGTGACTCACGGTACGCCTATCAGGGCGCAACGCTTGCTGAGGAACTCGACGAGCCAATCAACTACATCCAATCAGTCCACGAACCGTTTACGCACAAACCGGATCTGACGTTTTATCTGGATATCGACCCCGAGACAGCCGCCGAACGCAGCGGAAAAACCAACAAGTTCGAACAGTCGACGTATCTCCAGGCGGTCAAAGCCAACTACGAACAGTTGATCGAAGCCGACCCCGAGCGGTTCGTCCGAATTGATGCGACACGGTCGCCAGAGGCTGTCTACGAGCAGATTCGGAATCAACTAACCACCACACTTGAGCAATAGCCACTGACAAGTCGCTACTGTGTTTCCGGGAGTTCGACTTCATCGGGTTGGGCGACATACAACAGATCAACGGTGATCCCAACCGCCATCGGGAGGCCGATCATCACACCGAAGACGACAACCGGCGAGCCGAGGTTCGGGCCGATTCCCAACACGCCAGAGACGACCAGTGTCGAGGCCAACAGAATCACCGGCGGAATAAACAACGCATATATGACCCAGCCGATCTGTGTCTCGAGCCGAAGGCGGAAAAACCGGGTGCAGACGGCCGCAATAAGCGTGTGGACGACCAACACAATCCCGAACAACACTAACCCGATAATCGAGAGCATACCTGCTGTAGGTACCGGTGGCTTTTTGACGTATCGCTCTGGAGTCGGTCTCGTCGGGTTAGTCGTCCAGTGAGATGTACGTCTTTGTCTCTAAGATGCCCTCGAGCGACTGGATGTCTGTGGTTGTCGTCCCGAGGATGTCATACACCTCCCGTGCACTGAGTTCGACGATAAGATCGTACGCTCCCGCGACAATATGTGCCTCAGCGACGGCCGGCAACTCCCGTATGTCGGCGAGCAGCGACTCAGAGGCAGCCACATCCGTTTTAACCATGACGAACGCGTGAACCATGTGTTATACTCACACACCAGCGACAAAAGCGTTCCCACGCCGGGGATACAGTTATCTGCGCCGAGCGTGTTACATTTTCACATGCGCGTACTGATCATTGGTGCCGGTCGAGTGGGGCTCCGCACTGCTCGCGTCCTTCGAGAGGAAGGCCACGAGGTAACGATACTCGAGTGTGACCGCGAACGGGGCGACCGCGCCCGTGAGTTGACGTTCGATGTGGTCGACGGTGATGGTTCTCGCGAAGAGACACTCGAAGCCGCAGGTGTTGACGAGGCTGATGCGGTCGGCGCACTGACGGGAGATCTCAATGCCAACTTCGCGGCCTGTCTGATTGCCAAACAACACGGCTGCTGGACGGTGATGCGGATCGACGAAGACTACCGCGAAGAGATCTACCAGCAGTACGCCGACGAGGTCGATGAAGTCGTCTACCCTGAGCGACTGGGAGCTATTGGTGCGAAAAACGCAATGCTCGGCGGCTCAATTCAGGCGATTGCTGATGTCGCACAGAGTCTACAGATCCTGTTGATTACGATCACCGAACAGTCGCCGATGCGGGGCTATACGTTGAGTGAGGTCACACTGCCGTCCAATGCCCGTATTCTGGCGTTCGGTAAACAACACGAATCGTTGGGGATTCCGCTTCCGGATGATTCTCTGGAGGCTGGCGATCGGGTCGCTGTGCTCGCAGAGTTCTCGGAACTCGAGGATGTTAGACAACTACTGGTTGGCGATGAAAGCCCAGCGGCCGCCGTTGCCGGAGGTGAGTGAGTGTGGTAACTGGCTACATTCTCGTCAAAGCAAACACTAGCGAAGCCGATCGGCTCAACAGTGCAATCGCAGAACTCGACGGTGTCGTCCAGACGAACATCGTCGCGGGCGATGTCGACGTTATCACGAAAATCAACGTCGAGACGCCGTCTGCAGTGAAAGATATTGCTGCAAGTGGGATTCAGACAATCGATGGTGTCGAAACCACCCAGACCTACATCGCCATGGAGTAACGCTCAGCGACCGCCGGCAGCATCGCGAGCGCGCTCGAGGATGCCAGCGACCGGATCAGTGTACGTATAGCCAGGAATCACTCCTTGGACGAACGTGCCTTCGACGTAATCGATGACGGCTGCAGCGTCGTCGATCCCGCGTCGAGGGTTGGAATCTTCAAGTGTTACCTCGACTGCGGCAGTCTCTGCATACCGGGTTACTGTCGGTGATAGCTCGCGGTCGATGCGAAAAATCCCGCCGATATCGCGAACACGAAGTTCGAACGTTTCGAACCAGCCGTTTTCGACCACTTCGGCGACTTCCTCTTCGGTTACCGCCTGCAGTAGTGGAACTTTGCTTTCAACAGTAAAGACGAACTGCGGTTCGGTTTCGGTTACATCGACTGTCCCCTCAAACGTCGTCGTTGTCGAAATAAACTGGTCATCAGCAGTTCGTTCGAACGCCGAGTGGTTTCTGAATGCACGTATGAGTCTGCTAGGGAGTTCGCTCATAGGTTTATTGAGGTGCCGAGTTCGGAAAAGCGTCGCTGTTTTGACTTGTGTGTGATGGGTTGTCACTACGGTGATGCCTCAGTGATTGCGTTGGTGGCTAGGTTCCGGAATGATACTCCGCACCCCTAATCATTAAGTAAAACCGACCTATAGAGTAACGTGACGCTTCGCTTTGGAGGGCCGAAGCGTCAGCGGGGACCAATCTGAGGCAGCTGGCCTACGCGAGACCTTTTTTCTCGTGTGGGCGAGCTAGCCTTTTTCTACGCATGTGCTGAACACTAGGTTATTGCTGTAGAGGCGTGGCTCTTCGTCCGTGGGACACCGATGGCTCTTTGATTAGTCTATGCACCCTCGAGGCAACGAAAGCAGTATGCGAGGGCTGGGATTCGAACCCAGGGACCCCTACGGGAGCGGGTCTTAAGCCCGCCGCTTTTGGCCTGGCTCAGCCACCCTCGCGCAGTTGGAGTTTACCTATCTCACAAAAGTGGGTTTCGATATCGAGGCCTACCAGTCGACGCTCAGCGAGCCATCGCCGTGTGGGTTCGGTGTGAGTTCGATATCTTCGCGGCGGTCGATGATGTGAATCACGCCGTCGCCCTTTTTCGCCGGACAGAGTTCGGCGGCCTCGATGTTTTCTTCAAGCTCCGAGTCGTCCAGAAAGTAGGATTTTGGCCGGGCAACGCCGGTCTCGAGATCTAACTCCCAGTTCCGGGAGGCTTCGGCACACCGGCCCGCCCCGAAGCAGTTGTTCGCCTCGAAGATGATTTTGTACGGCTTTTCGTCGACCGGCGGGGCGTCGTCGGCGGTTCCGTACTCGCTGGGTTTCGGCCGCTTGTCGCTCATAGGTGGTCGTGTGGGCTACGCGAGCTTTCATTTGTCGGTCGACACAGCTTCGGGCCAGTTTGACCGCCAACAGGAGCCTTTTGCGCGCCAGCGTATAACGAATTTCAATGACCCAGTCGACTGATTCGTTCGGAGAGTGGCCGCTCAAACGTCTGATGACCGAGGTCTGTGGCTCCGGGCATAAATCTGCAGAAGACCTGACACGCGAGCAGGCAGCCGAAGCCTTCGAGCGGATTATCGCCGGCAAACCCGACCCTACTACCCTTGGGGCGTTTTGGCTCTCGAACCGCTGGAAGCGCAACACGCCCACCGAGTTGGCAGCCTACACCGATATTATGTGTGAACACGTCGATTATGCCGCTCCCGATTGCGATCCAGTTGACTGTGGAGCCAATTACGATGGTAAAGGCACAAGCGCAATTTTCGGCGTCGCTGCGGGTGTCGTCGCTGCCGCTGTAGGGACGCCTGTTGTCGTCCACTCCGGTGATCGTATACCGACCCAAAAACAGGACGCCTACAAACACGTTCTCGAGGAGTTGGGCGTCCGAACCCAACTCACCCCTCAAAAGTCTGCAGAGATGGTCGACGAAACGGGGTTCGGTTTTTACTATCAACCCGCGTTTAACCCCGTTGTTGACGAACTGTTCGACCGCCGGGATCAGATGGGCGTTCGAACGTTTCTCAACACGATCGAGACGCTAGCAAACCCGGCAGCGGCTACGGTTCATCTCGGCTCGTTTTATCATCTCGCGTTTGCCAAAAAGGTAGTCGACACCCTCACCGAGAGCACTCATCACGACATGGAACGTGTGATTATGTTCCAGGGAATGGAAGGCTACGACGACATCCGGCCCGGATTTACGAAGGTCGCCGAGTGGGACGCCAACGGCGGCGACGGCGAGCCGAGCTTCGATGATTACGGCATCGAAACCGCCGACTACGGCATGGATTTCGAGGCCGATGATCTCGCGGTCGACAATATCGCGGTCGATTCGGCGGCGATCACCGAGGACGTTATCGCTGGCGACCGTACAGATCAGTTTGCCGATGCCGTTGCGCTCAACGCTGCCCTGCGGATCTATGCGCGAAAGGATGCCGACAGCCTCGAGGAAGGCCTCGAAGCTGCCCGCGAGGCTATCGACGACGGCAGTGCGGCCGCAGTACTAAGGGACTTACAGGCGTACTAACCAACGGCCTGTGAATCGTTTTTACGGTCTCTAAGAGATTTCAGGATAGACCGCAGAAGCTAAACGGTGTTCGCCGCTATAAGTCAGTGATGCAACGTCTCCGGCGTCGGACGCCCCAAGAGTTCGACTGCGTGCTTTCGTCGATGTGTACGGTTCCGCACCCCGCTGCGCACGACGAGGCCGTTCGTTTTCTGTCATCGAACCCCGGCGATCCAGCAACCTACCAGACAATCGCCAAACTAGAGGATGAGGCCGTCGAGTTGCTCGGCGAAATCACTGATCTCGACGAGCCGTATGGATACATTACCAGTGGCGGCACCGAGGCCAACATTCAGGCAGTTCATGCCGCTCGAAATCTCGCCGAGACGGATTCTCCCAACCTTGTTGCGCCCGAAAGTGGTCATTTCAGTCTAACGAAGGCCGCAGAGATGTTGGGTGTCGAACTCCGGACGGTTCCGGTCGACGACGACTATCGCGCTGATCTCGAGGCACTCGAGGCCGCAGTTGATTCCGATACGGTCGTCGTGGTTGGCGTCGCCGGCACCACCGAGTACGGCCGCGTCGACCCAATCGCGGCGATGACAGACATCGCCCACGATGCTGGCGCACGGATGCACGTCGACGCCTCGTGGGGTGGGTTTATTCTTCCCTTTACGGAGTACGAATGGTCGTTTGCTGATGCGCCAATCGATTCGATGGCCATCGACCCGCACAAGTTCGGCCAGGCACCCGTCCCCGCGGGTGGCCTACTGGCGCGTGATCGGGCGACCGTCGACGCGCTGGCGGTCGATACACCGTATCTCGAGACGACCTCACAGGCAACGCTCACCGGCACCCGCAGCGGGGCGGGCGTTGCCGGCGCACTGGCGGCCATGGAGTCGTTGTGGTCGGCGGGCTACCGCCAGCAGTACCGCGACCAGCAGGCCAACGCCGAGTATCTGGCCAGTGAGTTGCAGGCGCGTGGGATCGAGACAGTCGAGCCGACGCTGCCGTTGGTGGCCGCTGAGTTGGCTCCTGGGACGTTTGAGTCACTCCGCGAGGTCGACTGGCGGATTTCGCGGACGGCCAGCGGCGAGTTGCGGGTCGTCTGCATGCCGCACGTGACACGCGAGGGGTTGGAGTCATTTGTGAGTGACCTCGACCGAATTCGCTCGTAAATAAATATAAGCGGATTAGTGCTTAACTCGGCCGCTAACGGCAGCTTTGTACTTGTAGGTCGGAACACTACAGAAATCCTCAGCAGGATATTCATTAGCCAAATCATTTTATGCTGATACGTATGGATGCACTGTTTGTGGTACGACCAAAGAGCCACATTACGAGTCAACTCCAGCTGTTGACATCCACGGTAGCATAAAGCGGCCCGATGGGGGAACTAAAGAGGTCAATTCAACTGCAACTACGGACTACACTGGTATCGTTTCACGAGTAGTATTTTAGTTTCGGTGATAGATCAGGTTAGTCGGCGGTGATTATTTTTCTAGATGACAACCGCTTTTTGCAACGCCCGTCCTGAATACCAATATGGCAATCCTCATCCCCTATGACGGCTCCGAGCCCGCACAGCAGGCAGTCCGCCACGCCCTCGACCACTGGGGCGGCCACAAACTCGTTTTCCTCCGGGTGGTCGAAGCCGCCGATGGCTCGCTGGAAGCCGGCGTCGACCTGATCAAAGAACGCCTCAAGGAGTCCCGCCAGGAGGGTGCCGTCGAGCTACCCGACGACCTCCTCGAGCGGCTGGCCGACGTTGAGTACGAACTCGAGACCGTCGTCGGCAAATCCGCCCGCGAGATCGTCGCCTTCGCCGAAGACAACGACATCGACCACATCGTCATCGGGAGCCACGGCCGCAGCGGCCCCTCTCGGGTGCTGTTGGGTAGTGTCGCCGAGCGCGTCGTCCGGCGCGCGCCGACGCCGGTGACAGTTGTTCGCTAAGCGGTGCCAGCCGTCGGCCACAAATCAGCGGCTTTTAGACCGTCTTGGCCAACTCGTAGGTAATGAGTCACGACGAGTTTCCAACCGAGACCCCTGCGGTGGTGACCTGCGGGCTGCCGTATGCTAACGGTGATTTACACGTCGGCCACCTTCGAACCTACGTTGGCGGCGATGTGTACTCTCGAGCCCTCAAACGCCTCGGCCAACAGACGGCCTTTGTCTGTGGGTCTGATATGCACGGTACGCCCGTTGCGGTCAACGCCGAAAAACAGGGCGTCTCCCCTGAGGAGTTCGCCTTAGAGTGGCACGAGACATACAAAGAGACGTTTCCCCGCTTCGATGTCGAGTTCGACAACTACGGTCATACACACGACGAGACCAACACCGAACTCACCAAGCAGATCGTCAGCGAACTCGAGGCCAACGGCCACATCTACAAAAAGGAGATCATGGTCGCCTACGACCCAGCAGAAGACCAGCATCTCCCCGACAGATACGTTGAGGGAACCTGTCCGTACTGCGGAGAAAAAGCCCGCGGCGACGAGTGCGATGAGGGCTGTCAACGCCACTTAGAACCGGGCGAAATCGAAGATCCCGTTTCGTCGATCACCGGCAACCCCGCCGAATACCACGAACGCACGCACAAATTTTTCGAGGTCTCGGCGTTCACCGACTACCTTTCGGAATTCCTTGACCGACTCGAGGGGACCTCAAACGCCCAAAACCAGCCGCGCGAGTGGATCGAATCCGGTCTTCAGGACTGGTGTATCACCCGCGATATGGACTGGGGGATAGATTATCCCGCCGAGGCTGACGAGAACGCAAGCACTGCGGAGTTGGTGCTGTACGTCTGGGTTGATGCGCCAATCGAATACATCTCTTCGACGAAACAGTACACCGACCGCGTCGGCAGCGAGACCTACGACTGGGAAGAACCCTGGAAAGAAGACGGCGAAATCGTCCACGTCATTGGTCGGGACATTATCCAGCACCACTCGATTTTCTGGCCCGCGATGCTCTGCGGTGCGGGCTACAACGAGCCACGGGCGATTATGGCCTCCGGCTTTGTCACGCTGGGCGGCAAAGGGTTCTCGACGAGCCGTGATCGGGCCGTCTGGGCCGACGAGTATCTCGAGGAGGGCTTCCATCCAGATCTGCTGCGTTATTATCTGGCCACCAACGGCGGTTTCCAGCAGGACGTAGACTTTTCGTGGGATAAGTTCCGTGACCGCGTCAACACCGAACTGGTCGGGACGCTCGGAAACTTCGTCTACCGGTCGCTGCTGTTTGCAGCCCGCAACTACGAGGGCGCACCTGATGCGACCGTCTCCGAGGAGGTAGACGACCGAATCGCCGAAGCAACCGAGGCGTTCGAAGCGGCAATCAACGACTACTCGATCCGGAAGGCGGGCAACGCCGCCATCCGACTCGCCCAGTTCGGCAACGAGTACATCCAGCGCAACGAACCCTGGAAGCTCACCGATGACGACCCAGACCGGGCCGCTCAGGTCATCTATGACTGTGTACAACTCGCCAAGGCACTCGCGGTGATCTTTCAGCCAATTGCCCCCGAGACCTGCCAGCGACTCTGGGAACAACTCAGCGAGGAGGGGCGGGTCAGCGAGACGACCATCGAGGCCGCTCGCAAAGCTCCACAGGGGACGTTCGGCGAACCTGACGAACTGTTCGAAAAGATCGAAGCAGAGCGTGTCGACGAACTGAACGAAAAACTCGAATCACGGGTTGCTGAAGCGACTGAGAACGACCAAGACGCAGACGAATCTATGACAGACGACACCGACACAGACGAATCTATGACAGACGACAGTAGCGACCTCGAGCCACTCGTAGACGACCGAATCAGCTTCGGAGACTTTCAGGATCTCGACCTCCGGGTCGGTGAGGTCGTCTCGGCTGAATCGGTCGAAGACGCCGACAAACTCGCCAAACTCGAAGTCGATATCGGCCACGAGGTTCGACAACTGGTTGCGGGAATCAAACAGTTGCATGATCTCGAGGCGCTACCGGGCATGCGCGTGATCATCGTCGCCAACATGGAGAAAGCCGAGCTGTTCGGCGTCGAATCCAACGGGATGCTGTTGGCCGCAGGCGAGCAGGCCGACATTCTAACGACCCACGGCGACGCCGAGGTCGGCACACGCGTTCAGTAGTCAGTCGATTTCGACTGTCGTCCCTTTTAGTTGGAGAATCTCGACGGCTTCTTCGAGTGCCTTTTGATCGCGGGCGGTGAGGGTGGTTTCGTGTACGCCATCGTCGGCCTCATACATGACGGTAAGTTCGGTGTCCTCGACGGTGATGCGGTTGATATCGTAGACCGGGATTGTCGCCGACTGCTCGAGTGTTGACCAGAGAATCGTTCCGGGAACAACAAAAATAAAAAGAGTGAGCAGCAGCGAGCCGACAGCACTCAGCACGGCTGCGAGTGACTGCTCAACGAGTACCGCCTGGACAACCTCATGAAATGGGCTAACTAACCCAACAAAACCACCACCAATAATCAGTACTTGGAGCCACGACTGCCGGCCTGCATGCGACGTACCGCCGACGAGTCCACGAGGCGTGTGACGAACGCGCAATCGACCGTTGACAACGCGGGCGATACCCGTCCGTGTGCGAAAGCTCCAGACGCCAGTCTCTTTTATGCCAATTAGTTGTCGAGTGCCGATAAAATAGATTCGCTGGCGCTTCGTTGGGCTATCCGCAAAACTGCAAACGCCGAGGTACCAACAAGCGACTGCGTGGTCGGCGGGCCGCTGGAGAATCCATATGTTTATTATCGGGTGTAACTACAGGTGAATAGACTCAGTAGCCTCCCGGGTTCCATCTCTCCCCGCTGGCAGCCCCCACCTACCCTTCAAGCCCCCATCGGTAGTGTCGTCGGAACACCGAACGACTACTGAGTCGCCTGTTTCGTCTTCCTAACGGTCGGTGTCACCCATTGTGCCCGGTAGGGATTTGTACCTGCCGCTGGTTAGTATGGTATACGATGACACAACCTTTCGGTGACTCCCCCAAACCGGTGTGTACCGTCCAGCGAGACGGTGAGAAACCACCGGGAGCAAAGCACTTATCCCCGGACCGACCCGACTTACGCCCAATAGTGGCGAGCCAACTATGAACGAAGTTCAACTCGAAGTGGCGAAGGCGTACCCAAACGATTCGGGACGTGGTATCGCTCGCCTCGACCCTGATACACTGTTGCATCTCAAGCTCTCTCCCGGAGACATTATTGAGATTGAGGGTGGCGAAACAACGGCCGCGAAAGTCTGGCGGGCCGACCGGCAAGACTGGAACACCGACACCGTCCGTATTGACGGTTTTACCCGCCAGAATGCGGATGTCGGCATCGGCGAGCGCGTGACGATCCGGAAAGCCGAGGCAGAAAAGGCCGACAAACTGGTGCTTGCACCCCCCGAAGAGGCGAGCGTCCAGTTTGGCTCTGATGCCGCCGGGATGGTCAAACGACAGATCCTCAAACGTCCGGTTGTCGAACGCGATATCGTCCCTGTGATGAGTTCGACGAACCATCCGTTTATGCGCTCGCCGGGCCAGGCGATCCCCCTGATCGCCGTCGAGACCGAGCCGGATGGCGTCTGTCTCATTACCGAAGACACCGAGGTCGAACTCCGCGAAGAACCAATCAGTGGGTTCGAAAAGACCGGCGGCGGCATTACCTACGAAGATATCGGTGGGCTCCAAAGCGAGATCCAGCGTGTCCGCGAGATGGTCGAACTGCCGATGAAACATCCCCAGATCTTCAAGAAACTGGGAATCGAACCACCGCAAGGTGTCTTGCTTCACGGTCCGCCCGGAACAGGTAAAACGCTGCTTGCGAAGGCGGTGGCCAACGAGACCTCTGCGAGTTTCTTCTCGATTGCCGGCCCCGAGATTATCTCGAAATACTACGGAGAGAGCGAACAACAGCTCCGCGAGATCTTCGAGGACGCCAAAGAAGAATCACCCGCGATCATCTTTATTGACGAACTCGACTCGATTGCGCCCAAACGTGAAGACGTAACGGGCGAGGTCGAACGCCGTGTTGTCGCCCAACTACTGACGATGATGGACGGCCTCGAGGCCCGCGGCCAGGTCATTGTTATCGCTGCGACCAACCGTGTCGACAGCGTCGATCCAGCACTCCGTCGCCCTGGTCGGTTCGACCGCGAGATAGAAATCGGCGTCCCCGACGAAGTCGGCCGCAAAGAGATCCTCCAGATCCACACCCGCGGCATGCCGCTTTCGGACGATGTCTCGTTGGATCACCTGGCCGACGAAACCCACGGCTTCGTGGGTGCTGACATTGAGAGCCTCACTAAAGAGGCTGCAATGAAAGCTCTGCGGCGGTATCTACCTGAGATCGATCTCGACGAAGAGGACATCCCACCGAGTTTGATCGACCGAATGATCGTCAAACGCAACGACTTCAGCGGCGCGCTCAACGAGGTCGAACCCTCTGCGATGCGCGAAGTGCTGGTCGAACTCCCCAAAATCACCTGGGACGATGTGGGCGGACTCGAATCACCCAAACAACAGGTCAAAGAGAGCGTCGAGTGGCCACTCACATCCCCCGAGAAGTTCGAACGGATGGGTGTCGAAGCACCGAAAGGTGTCCTGCTGTACGGCCCGCCCGGTACCGGCAAAACGCTAATGGCGAAAGCAGTCGCCAGTGAAACGAACGCGAATTTCATCTCAGTGCGTGGCCCACAACTGCTAAGCAAGTGGGTCGGTGAATCCGAAAAGGCGATCCGCCAGACCTTCCGGAAAGCCCGGCAGGTCAGTCCGACAATCATCTTCTTCGATGAACTCGATAGCCTTGCGCCCGCTCGCGGCCAAGATATGGGTAACAACGTCTCTGAGCGTGTTGTCAACCAACTCCTCACAGAACTCGATGGCCTCGAGGAAATGGGCAACGTGATGGTGATCGGTGCGACCAACCGGCCGGATATGATCGACCCCGCACTGATTCGCTCAGGGCGGTTCGACCGGTTGGTAATGATCGGCCAACCCGACGAGGAGGGACGAGAACAAATTCTCAAAATCCATACCGGCGAGACGCCACTCGCGCCGGATGTGAGCCTCCGAGAGATCGCCGAAATAACGGATGGCTACGTCGGGTCGGATCTCGAGTCGATTGCTCGAGAGTCGGCCATCGAGGCGCTGCGTGACGACGACGATGCTACCGAAGTCGAGATGCAGCACTTCCGGCGTGCCATGGAGTCAGTGCGACCAACAGTAACCGAAGACATCATGAACTACTACGAGGAGATCGAAGACCAGTTCCGCGGCGGCGGCCGCGACCAGCTGGGCGAACGCCGCGACGGCCGAATCGGCTTCCAGTAAGCCGCCGACCTGTATATCTGTTCAGTAGATCAACTTGTCGTTGTTTTCGATCATGTACAACGAACGGGCAGCGATGTTGACAGCGTGATCGCCGATGCGTTCGAGATCGCGGATCGTCAATAAAAACCGAGAGACATCTTCCATGAACTGCTCGATATTATCATCGGGGTTCATCTGTTCGCTTTCGATCAACTCGCGGACGACAGTATCGCTGGCCTGTTCAGACAGATAATCGAGATCGTCATCACGGTCGTCGACCGCATAACACAACTCGGTGTCATCTTCGGCGTAGGCAGTCATCGCTTCGTCCAGCATCTCGAGTGTGACCGTTCCAAGCTCTTGGATGTCGATCTGTGGAAAGATGTTGGTCTCGCCGTCGGTAACATAGCCGCCGAGGTTTGTAGCCAGATCAGCGATGCGCTCGAGGTCGGTGATAATTTTGAACGAGGCCGCAATAAACCGGAGGTCACCAGCGACCGGCTGCTGGAGGGCGATCAGATCCGTACACTGTTTTTCGAGATCGAGATACTGCTGGTTGATTTCGCTGTCGCCGTCGATCACCTGCTGGGCGAGTTCGTGGTCGTTGGTTTCGAGCGCCCGGAGTGCCATCTCGAGGCGTTCGGCGACCAACTCGCTCATCTCGAGCACCTCAGTTCGTAGATCTGCAAGCTGTGATTGATACTCGTTTCTGGGCATACCCCTGTATGAGGCAAGCCCATAGAAAAGAATTACCCACCAAAAGTATGTAATGAACGTCTCTCAACTACTCGCCGGCTGCGAATCACGCGGTGGTCAGCTTACCCGAATTTACCGGTAATATAGTCTTCGACGCGCTGGTTGTCGGGGTTCTCGAAAATCTTTTGGGTGTCGTCGAACTCGACGAGCTCACCGCCGGTCAAAAAGACGGCTGTTTTATCCGAGATGCGGGCGGCCTGCTGCATGTTGTGGGTGACGATGACGACTGTATACTGCTCGGAGATGTCAGCGATCAGATCCTCTATTTGAGAGGTCGCCACTGGATCCAGTGCGCTTGCGGGTTCGTCCATTAAGATGACTTCCGGGTCGGGAGCGATTGCTCGCGCAATACAGAGTCGCTGTTGTTGGCCACCCGAGAGCTCGAGGCCGGATTCATCAAGTTGGTCTTTGACCTCGTCCCACAGTGCTGCACCTTTCAGTGCTTCTTCGACGCGCTGGTCGATATCGCCCTCGTAGCCCTGAATATTCAGCCCGTAGGCGACGTTATCGTAGATCGATTTCGGAAACGGATTGGGCTGTTGGAACACCATCCCGATTTTACGACGCAGGGCGACCGGATCGACATCGTCGTCGTAGACGTTTTTATTCGAAAACAGGAGTTCGCCCTCGATGCGGGCCGCTGGGATGAGATCGTTCATTCGGTTGATACACCGCAGGAAGGTAGATTTCCCACAGCCTGAGGGGCCGATAAGTGCGGTGACCTGTTTTTCAGGGATATCCATCGTGATATCCTCGAGCGCCTGCGTCTCGTTGTAAAAGACGTTGACGTTGCGGGATTTGATGATCGGTTCGTCGATGAGCGAGCCCGAAGCGGTGTTTCCGGCAGACAGATTCGAACCCGGCGTGGGCGAGGCGACGGTCTCGGTGCTGTCGGTATCAGTCTCGGGTTCACTCATGAATGTATCACGTTGTTATCTCGGCGGCAAATAGCTGTTGCGGAACCCCTCTGGCTGTCGGTCACACTCGTGGGGACGAAACACGAACCATTCAAAAGGATGGTTATCCAAGGTCGAATATGATTCCACTCGAATCCGCACCTATTCCAATCGAAGCGACCGCCGCAGCGGTGCTCGTCGTCAGTATCGCACTGTCGGTTCTTTGGGTTTTCTCGCTGTTCCGGTGACGACGCTCATCCATCCGTCCGGAGATTCGCACGCGCTTCAAACCATTCGGCGGCGGCTGCAACGGCCTCGCTGTCAGTGCTGCTGAAGCTCACCCGGACGTACTCGCCAGGATAGCTGCCGACGCTCACTGCAAAGCGTTCGTCGGCCTGTTTTAGTCGCTCGAGCAGCGCGCTTTCGGGTTCGTCGACGACAACCGTCTGTGTATACACCTGCTGGCCGGTGAACTCGGAGGCAACCGACTCGAACATCGCTTTCATTTCGCTGGGAACGCCCGGCAGTACGTAGATTCCCTTGATGACTGCCCCCGGAGCAACGCCGACCTCGTTGGGAAGCATGCGCGCGCCAGCAGGCAGATCAGTTGTGCCATCGTCCAACTCTGCGGCCGCATATCCTCCGTGAGTGGTGAGCCACTCGTGGGCCGCCTCGTGGTGGGTCACGTCGCGGCCGACCGCCGCGGCAACACCTGCCATTGTCACGTCATCGAGCGTTGGCCCCAACCCGCCGGTGACGACGACCGCATCGTAGGCCGTCTGGTAGTCGCCAACGACCTCGGCGATCGTTTCGGTTCGGTCGGGAACTGTCGTGATTCGTTTGACCCGACAGCCGCGGTCGGTCAGTTGCTCGGCGAGCCACGTGGCGTTGGTGTTGACCGTCTGGCCGACCAGCAACTCATCGCCGACAGTAACAATTGCGACGTTCATCGCTTTTCGTCGTCGTCTTCGGTATCTAATCCCATCGAAACTCGGACATCGTGCAGCCGGTCGATCTGCCGACGGTAATAATAGAGCCCACCGGCCCCAATCATCGAGAGAATGACAACCGCGCCACCGAAGATGTACAGATCCCGCTCGAGATAGTACTGGGCAACAATCGTGCCGCCGGTAACTTCATCCCAGGTAATATGTACTCGGTTGTCGATGATTTCAGTCTCGCCGCCACGCGGGGCAACGTTGCTAAATAAGAAAAAGTCCATCCGGTAGTCCTCGGGGAGGACGACTTCATAGGAGCCCTCAACGAAGACGGGCACTGCGAGTCGGCGTGGGGTCGCACCCGCTGAGAAAGCCAACTGGCCGTCTGCTGGGGCGGTCACATAGACCTCGTCGGGCGTCTGGTCGACGTCCCCATCCTCGCTGTCGCGGAGTTCGGTGCCGTTGAGTTGTGTACCGTCTTCATACTGGAACCGAACCGCAGAGATATCCAGCGGCCCTTCAGTGCCGAGACCGGTCGATTGATACAGCCGGAGCGTCTGGCCCTCCTCGACACGATAGACGGCCTGTACTTCGTCGGCAGTATGCAGACTCAGGTGGCCGTCGCGGTCAGTCTCCCACTCATAGGGTTCGGCAGGCTCGCGATCCAACACCTCGTCGTCGATCTCGCCGCCGCCGGTCGCCCAAGCCAGACACCCCGCGCTCATCGCAAGCAGCGCGAGTGCAACAACAGCAAGGACGAGTCTACGATTCATTGTCCCTCCGGTGGTCTGGCTCTCTGGGGCGGTGCGGCGCGGCGGTCTCACACAGTACTGTCATATCCATAGCGGCGTGTGATTGTCTCAACTAGTCAGTACTGCCGAGGACTGTTGAGCCTATCGCAACGGGCGCGACGGCTAAGTCAGTCGACAGCGAACAGTTGGTATGCCCCCGTCGCTCGAGACGCCCATCGATATCGGCGGTCACACCGTCAAAAACCGACTCTACCGCGCACCGCTTTTGGAGTGTGCGGGCAACGGGCCGGACGCCGTCGAGACACTCATTGCCGACCTCGAGCCAGCCGCTGTCTCGGGAGCCGGCCTCGTCTGTCAGGGGGCGACCATCGTCCGGTCGCCGGGCGGCTGTGCTGCGCCGAATATGACCTATGTCGATGACCCGGCGTTTGTCGAGACTCTCTCAGCGCTCACCGAGGCAATCCACAGCCACGGCGCGGCGATTGCAATTCAACTCGAGGCCGGCGGTCTGCGGAGCATGGAAACCTGGCACCGAAGCTACCGTACGGCGAATCCGGGACTCCAACAGTGTGCAGTCTCGCAGCCGCCGTGGCCCCTCCGGCTGCTCGAGCGCTTCGGTGTTCTCTCGTATAATCCGCACGTCCTTTCGACCGAGGAGGTCTACGAACTGGCAGCGGATTTCGGCCGGTCGGCCGCCTGGGCTACCGACGCAGGCTACGATATCATCCATCTCGCCGGAGCCAACATGGGAATCATCCAGCAGTTTCTCTCGCCGTTTTACAATCAGCGTCGCGACGAGTTCAGCGATGGCGTCCGGTTTCTCGAGGTCATCGCCGACGAAATCCGCCAGCGGTGTGGCAACGTCCCGCTGATGACGAAAATCCCGGCCGAGACAGCCACTCCGCCAGGTGTTGGCCCGCACCTCTCTGTATCCGACGCCCTCGAGATTGCCGACCGCCTCGAGCAGGCTGGTTTTGACGCGCTGGTGCCTGTTTCTGGGTCTGTTGTCTGGGATATGAGCATCATCAAAGGCGAGTACCCCGGATGGGCGTGGGCTGACGATCAGTTCACAGATGGGTATGCTGAGGCGTTCGGCGGGCCACTGCGCCGTCGACTTCTTCGGTTCGGCAACTGGCTCGAGTCTTTTTATTACGATTTCGAGCCGGCCTGGAACAGCGGGCTGTCGCGGGCAGTCGGCAAGCGCGTTGACATCCCGGTGCTCGCAGAGGGCGGTATTCGGACGCGCGGCCAGATTGACAAACTCCTTGGTTCGAACTGCGAGATGGTCGGGTTGGGTCGGCCCTTCTATGCTGAGCCGCGATTGCCTGCACGATTACTCGATGCGGATCCCGAGACGGCCGTAGTTTGTGAGAACTGCAACAACTGTACGGTTCCACAGGCAACCGGCGCAGCAGGCGTCTGTCGGACACCGAGTGTGCTTCGGGAGGCAGGTCGCCTTCGCAAAGCCGGAGCCTACGAGACGGCCTCTGGCGATAACTCCCGTGTTGACTGATAGATCAACTACCTCGATTGTCTGACATCGGCGAGTATGTTTTATATGCCGAGGTAAACAGAGAGGTATGAATCGGGCAACAACGTTCGTCACCGGTGTGCTTGCTGGGCTGGCGACTGTCGCGGGGCTACGGTATTATCGGTCGCGAGCAACCGAGACTGTCGCCTATGAGCGTCGGCAACTCGGCGACTGCGAGATCAGACAGTATCCGTCGGTCGTACTCGCCGAAACCGTCGCCAAAACCGAAACCGCTGCCAGAAAGCGACTCGAGCAGTATCTCGCTGGTGCCAACACGGCCGCCGAGCGGATTCCACCGACAACACCCATCCGAGCCAAACACAGGCCGCTCGAGGTAACGACACCACAGAAGGACACAGCGACTGCCGCGCCCGTTCGTGTCTGTACGTATCTACCCCCACAGTACAGCCCACAGACTGCTCCAGAACCGACCGACCACACGGTTCAGTTGACCGTCGAGACGCCCCGGACGGTCGCAGTGCAGTCTGTCTCGCTGTATCCCTCTGCTGGCCGACTCAAGCGAACACGAGACCGGCTGTTTGCGAGTCTCGAAGACACTGACTGGGTGGCAATTGGCTCGCCGTTTGTCTTTCGGTACGACAACTCACTTGTCGGCTCGCTGACCGGCCGCACCGAGGTCGGCATCGAAATCGCCTGAAACAGCGGTCAATTATGCCTTTTCAGCGACGGTTAGTGCTGTCGAGCCCTCGATAGCGATCAACCGGTCGTCTTGATTGACTAACCGAATCGAACCGATGGTTACTGACTCGTTGCGATCCGGCAGCCGAAGAGGTTCTGAATCCGCTGGATCTGTCGGCTCTTCGATCACGATATCCGTCTCGGGTATCTCGCGGTTGGTTTCGTTCGTTCCCGAAGGCGCTGTCTCGTTCGCCGGCGTGTCGGCCTCGACCGCCTCGAGCGAGACGAAGAAGGCCTCCTCGGTGGCATTGATCGAGACGCGATGGCCCCCAACAATGGGGTCTGCTGTCGCCGGCTCGGCGGCAAACGGTGTCTCCGTGTCGTTGTTGTGGGTCAACGAGACACGATAGGTTGAGCCACCGCCAACTGTACTCCAGGCTTCGCGGTCGATTTCGACTGTCTCGCTCCAGCCCAGCCCGCCAACTCGGAGCGTCGTCTCGCCGCTGTCGGCCAGCCGGCCTGCAGAAGTCTCGGTCGACCAGATGTGTCGGTCGGTGTTTCTGACGATCACCCCCGAGGTGTTGAGCTCGGTCGTCTCGCCAAAGCCTTCCAGTGGAATCACACTGCGTTGGCCGTCAGGAACGTCTTCGCCGTAGGTGAGTTCATAGCCGTTGATCTCGATTGGATCGCCCGGCAGGTCGGCCTCACCGGCAGTCGTGAGATTCACTGGAACTGCCGGCGCGGCGACAACCAGTGCGCCACCGAGCAGCACAATCAGTCCGAACTGCCGGTAGGTCATCGAATCGAACTGTTCGGTGATCGTCCGAGGATTGGGCGTCGCCTGTGTGGGTACCATCGGCTCGTCGCGGGCGACAACCGCGTAGGTGACGATGGCAACCAACACGAACACCAACGCGAGTCCGAGTGCGCGGTACAGCACGTACACATCGTTGCCACGGAACCAGTAGATAGCCCACAGTGACCTCGAGACGGCGAACAACAACACCCCAACCCAGAGATAACTCGCTGGGGGATGCGGTTCATTACGATACCACAGCAGTGCCAGGCCGACTAAGACACCCAACAGCAGTCCAATCGCATGCCCCTGGACGGCAATCGAGGCGAACCACGGCGTGCTGAAGCTGCTTTCGGCGACTGCAATCTGCTGGGGCACTAACGCCGCATCGAGCAGGCGGCTCAACACTCCCTGGCCGACACTGGCGAGTACGACCACGAGCGGATACCGGACGAGCCCGAAGCCAGCAAATGCGAACACAACCGTCGAAAAGCCAATGACAGGCCCCAGCGCGAGCATCGTACCGACAATACCGATGAGAATCGTTATCGCCGGAAAAATGACGATTGCACGGACGGTGGGTGTCGTCCAGAGCTGTTGGGCTGTGCTCGAAGCGCGGTCACTGTCAGTGTAGTGGCCCCACCAGTATTCGGCCAACGAACCGAACGCCAGCGTTCCGAGCAGGTTCCCTGTGAGGTGGCTAAACCCGGCATGCGAAAAGCCAGCAAACAGCATTCCAAACGGATCCAGATAGCTCCAGGCTCGAAACGGCAAGACGATCGGGTCGTTTGGATCCGCACGGCCATCCTGGAGGCCGTAGTAGACGACCACCAGTAACACACAGACAATCAACGTCCCCCACGGAACGCCTCCGACGAGCCGGCGTTTGAGCTGGGAGACGAACCGCTCTGGGTGAGTAAGCTGTACGAGTATGCCAACCGACAACAGCATACACAACGCCAAGGCTAGCCGCTGTAGTGGCAGTGCCGCCAGCGTTGTCTCTACGGCTTCGGCAACCAACAGCGTACCACCACCAACCGACAGCATTTAGCGGTGGGAAACCAGTCGGTCTCGAGCCACAGCTACAGTTTGCTCTCGGCGTCGTCGGCCAACTCTTTCATACGTTTTCCGACTCGACCGGCGTTCGAAAACTCGTCTTCGCTCATCGCAGTCGCCAAGGCGTTGCCCAACACGAACACAGCGTGTTTGTGTTCGCTTTTCGATTTATGAACGTGTGAGGGATCGACGCTCAGTTCTTCGTAGGGATCAAACAGCGACGAATCAACTGACTCTTGGGCCCGGAAGCTCTCCATGATGGTTACCATCTGTTCGTGGAGCTCCAACAGTTCGTCTTTGTGCATGGCTGTTCGTATGAACGGTTGTAATTTAAGCGTTGTTGGCGGACTGTTCGAACTTTCGAGGGGTTAGAAGACGTACTCGTCTTCGTGGCCCATCATGCCGTCGTCTTCGAAGCCCGAACCGGAGCCACCCACCGGGTCGTTATCCATCGGTCCACTGGTCTTGTAGGCTTTCATCCCTGTCGAAAGCAGGTTTTCTATCGCTTCTTCTCGGTTAAGGAACTCCCCCTGTTCGACAAGCTGTGTGATCTGCATCTCTAGATGTTCGGGGATGTTGATCTCGACTTTCGGCATCTGAACAGTCGAGGATTACCGGAGTGCCCATTTAAAACTGCCGGCGTTGTCGATCCGATTACCCACAGCCGCGTGCGGTATATATACAGTTCCCGGCCGCCTGTGTGTGAGATAATGAACGATGTGACCGAGCTGTACCGTGAGTTCGGCGACAACCGACTGCCACCAGGCCAGCGCGAAACCGACGGCTTTCCTGTGCTTTCGAAAAGTGGGACGCCCGCAGTCGATCCCGCCGAGTGGCGCCTGGAGGTCTTCGGCGCGGTCGAAACCGAACTCAGCATTTCGCTCGAGGAGTTTCGGGCGCTGCCAAGCGAGACGCAAATTCAGGATTTTCACTGTGTCACCGGCTGGAGCAAGTTCGACTGTCAGTTCACCGGCGTTCGATTTCCGAGTCTCCTCGAGCGTGCAGGCGTGAGGAACGATGCAGTCCACGTGATGTTTCATTCGGCGGACGGCTACACCACAGATCTCGCCTTAGCAGACTGCATGCGCGATGAGGTTCTTTTGGCCTACGGCTACGACGGCGAGTCGTTGCCCGCCGACCACGGCGGTCCGGTACGCGTCGTCACGCCGCACAAGTACGCCTACAAAGGCGCAAAGTGGGTCACGGGCCTCGAGCTACTCACCGAGCCTGAACGCGGCTACTGGGAACAGCGCGGCTACTCACAGACGGCCAACCCCTGGGACGAACAACGCTATGGGTAGACCGATCCCGTCGACCGATAGTCACCCTAAAGAGTGCCGAGTTCCGAACAGTTCCTAATGGACTCGCCGCCTGCGGCCGACCAGCCACGACTCGTCAGCCGGTCGGTTCGGCTTGACGGCGAGCTACCTCCGTTTCGTGACCTTTTGAGCGCGATGGACTCACCCCGAACTGTGTGGGATGGCCCAACCGAGCCGACGGTGATCGCCGGCGGCGCGGCTGCAACGCTCACTGCCGAGGGCCCCGAACGGTTCGAACACATCAAAGACGCCGCCGAACGGTTGTTTTCTTCAGGAGATGTTCACGCCGGCACCGAAGCCGCCTGTCCTCGATTGTTCGGCGGCTTTAGGTTTCACGCAACTGAGCCGAGTGCGGCCAACAGCGCAACGGTTGATACCGACGGCGGCCAACCCTCTGAGGCCGAACCCACACCCTGGGCGTCGTTTCCCGACGCCAGGTTTGTGTTTCCCAGACTCCAGGTGACGCTCACCGACCGCGGGCCGTGGCTAACGGTGAACGCTGTCGGGACTACGGCCTCTATCGAGGCGGTCGAAACACGACTCGAGGCCGAACGCGAACGACTTGCTTCGCTGCCGACAGCCGACCCTGAGACTCCCCAGCCGGGGATTGCCGCCCGTCGGCGTACTACCACTCCTGAGTCGTGGCGGGCGGGTGTCACTGCCGCTACCGACCGTATCACCGACGGCATCCTCCAAAAGGTCGTGTTGGCCCAGGCGCTGGAAGTTGATGTTGCGGCGGACCTCGAAGTTGGTGATATCCTCTCGCGGCTCGGCACAAAGTATCCTTCCTGCAATCGGTTTTTGACCGAACCTGCCGGCCGACAACCGCCGGCGTTTTTTGGAGCGACACCCGAACGCCTCGTTTCTCTCCGCGGTCGAACTGTCGAGACTGATGCGCTGGCCGGTACGACAGGACGAGGTGAAACGCCCGCTGAAGACGAGTGGCTTGCTCGCGAGTTACTCGAGGACGACAAAAACGTCCACGAACACCAGTTGGTCGCCGAGACCATCTGCGAACAGCTCGAGCCGTTTGCGGCCTCGATTTCGGTCGGCGACCGTCAGATTCGTCGGCTCGCAACCGTCCAGCATATCCACACCCCAATTACGGCCGAACTCGCCGCCGACAGCCACGTACTGGATCTCGTCGAGGCACTCCATCCGACGCCCGCGGTCGGTGGGCTACCGCCGGATCTGGCACTTGAAACAATCGGCGAGACCGAACCGTTTGATCGCGGCTGGTATGCCGCACCAATCGGCTGGATCGACGCCGCCGGCAACGGGACGTTTGCGGTCGGCCTCCGGTCGGCGGTAGCGACGCGTCGACGGGCCACCCTGTTTGCGGGTGTGGGTATCGTCGCCGACAGCGATCCAGATCGCGAGTGGGACGAAATCGAGTTGAAGTTCCGGCCGATTCTCGACGAGCTCGAATCGACCGACAGCGCGTTGAGTGGCCAGTAGCCCGGTTGGTTACGGCGCGCCGGCAAGCACGAACATGCTTTCGTCGTCGGCTTCGATCTGGCGTTCGCTGTCGGGATCGATCCGGAGGGCCTCACCAGGAGTCATCGAAACCGCCTCATCGTCGACGGTTACAGTGGCCGACCCCTCGACGAGGACGTACACTTCTTCTTGATCGTTTTCGGCGTGATCGTGCGGTTTGCCTTCCCAGCCCGGCTCGCAAGTGAGTACCGAGATACCGAGTTGTTCGCAGTCGAGTTCGTCGCGCAGGAAATGCAGGCCACCGCCGGCCGGCTCAACGTCTTCGTAGTTGGCTTTGGTGTACGACATCACCAGAGAGTAGCCTGCCGACCCGCAAATGTACTGTGGCCGTCGACGAGAATCCGGTGGGTGGCCCACAGGCACGAACCTGCAGTCGACACCTAATCGTCGGATTCGGCTTCGGCATCCGCACCCGTCTGTGCGCTGGTCGCGGCATCAACACGCGATGGCTCGGCGAGCCCGTGGACGAGGGCGTTTTCAGTCTGATTGTCGAACAGATGAAGACTCGTTTTGTCAAACACCACCGAAAGTGCTTCGTCCGTCTCGAGTGGGGTTTCGGGGCCGACACTCATCAGGATCTGACCGCTCGCGCTGGGGTCTTCCATGTCGACGGTCGCACCGCGAGAGGTGACAAGATAGACGAAGATCTCATCGCCCATCGGCTCGGTGACATCGGTGTAGGTCTCGACCGGCGCGGTCACCTCGCCGGTAGCGTTTTCGGCTGGAATTACGTGTTCGGGTCGCACGCCGAGAGTCACCGCTTGGCCGGGCGAGACCCCGATCTCTGAGGGATCGAACTCGACGTCGACGGAGCCCGATTCGGAGCTGAACCCCTCGGTGGTGATCTCACCGGTCATGAAGTTCATCGCGGGCGAACCGATAAAGCCAGCCACAAACCGGTTGGCTGGCTCGTGGTAACACTCCAGTGGGGGATCGATCTGTTTGAGTGTACCGCCGTCGAGAACGGCGACCCGGTTCGACATCGTCATCGCCTGGGCCTGGTCGTGGGTGACGTAGACGATGGTCGTATCCAGTTTGTTGTGGAGTCGCTGGAGCTGGGTTCGCATATGGACCCGGAGTTCAGCGTCGAGATTTGCCAGCGGTTCGTCCATCAGAAACACGTCGGGTTCCCGAACGATAGCGCGGGCGATGGCGACGCGCTGTCGCTGGCCGCCCGACATCTCGGTGGGCATTCGATCCAGCATGCCGGTGAGCTGGACGGTGTCGGCGGCCTCCTCGACACGCCGATCCATCTCTTCTTTCTCGAACTTCCGCAGCTGGAGGCCAAACGAGATGTTGTCGTAGACGTCTTTGTGGGGAAACAGCGCGATGTTCTGGAAGACCATCGCGATCCCCCGGTCTTTCGGGGGGAGGTTCGTCACATCGCGGTCGCCGATCTCGATGGTGCCGCTGGTGGGTTTGGTGAGGCCTGCGATCATCTCGATTGTGGTCGATTTTCCACAGCCCGAGGGGCCGACGAGCGTGACGAACTCGCCGTCTCGGATGTCGAGATCCATGTTTTCTATTGCGACGTTGCTACCGTACTCTTTTCTGATGTTTCGGAGGGTGATGGTTGCCATTATTCTTTCAGTGCTCCGGAGGTGAGTCCGCTGACGATTTTTTCCTGAGCGACGACAACCAGAATGGCCACGGGAACAACCGCGACGATGCTGGCTGCGGCCATCAGGTCATACCGAACCTGAAACTGCGACTGGTAGGAGATGATACCGTCGACAATTGGTGCCCAGTCCTGGGCAGCCGTACCGGTCAGCAGAAACGAGAAGAAAAACTCGTTGTAAACTGCGATGAACGTGAGGATGCCGGCGGTGGCGACGCCGGGCGCAGACAGCGGCACGATCACACGAAACAGCGCGCCGAGTCGCGTGGTGCCTTCGATTCGGGCAGCGTCTTCGAGCCCATCGGGGATCTGACTGTAGAACGTTGTCAGAATGAAGATCGCCAGCGGCATGAAGATCGCACTCAGCGGGATGACCACGCCGGGGGGCGTGCTGTACAGCTCGGGTGGCGTCAGCCCCAAAAAGGCTATCTGCTGGCTAAACAGCTGGAACAGTGGAATAAAGAACGACGCCGGTGGGAAAAAGCTGATTATGAGGACGGTCAACAGCAGCGTCCGCTTGCCGCGGAACTCGAGTCGACCGAACGCGTAGCCAGCGAGGCTGGCGACGACCAGTACGAAGACGGTCGTCAGCGCGGCAAACACGAAGCTGTTGAACAGATACAGATGCAGCGGGATCTGCTGGAAGATCTCGACAAAGGAGCTGGGATCGAAGCCAACCGGCAGGAGCCCAACCCCCTCAC
>LKML01000046.1 GCA_001563795.1 Haloferacaceae archaeon B1-Br10_E2g22
ATTGCCCTCACGGGGCGGATATACCGCCTTGGTCGGTGTATTTTACGCTCGCATTCCATATAAATACCCGGATTGTCGGATTCACGCCCGCCCTGAAGTGCGGGATTCTCTCCTTGAACAAGATAGCTGCTGTTTTGCAGTTTGTGGTTCGCACACATCGCCGACAGCCAGTAGCGACAATCCAAACAGAGACCCTACTTGTTTCCAGGGCCGCGTTTTTCACGCAAGTTCTGCCGGGTAAACTGCGGACGGGCCCGCAGACCACTGGGTTGTTTGAACGACCGATAGAGGAAAAACACCATCGGGGCGGTCAACCCGAGAATCACCAGCGAAATGCGCCACTCGCTGGTGAACGCATAAATGATTGAGGCCGAAAGCAGCCCGACAGCGACAATAATCGAATACGAGATTCGTTTGGCGAGTTTATCCAGTACGTGGTTTTTGTCGTCGATCTGGACATTGACAGTCAGATTCTCCCGTTCGACCGTATCCAGAACTCTTTCGAGTTTCGGCGGTACCCTAAAGAGCGCCTGGGTCGTCCGCTGGAGTTGTTGGCCACCCTCTGCAAACAGCTTTTTTGCGGTCTCCTCGCGGTAGCCTTCTTCTGTGAGGTAGTCGGTGGCTACTGCAATGAAATCGAAATCCTGATCCAGAGTCACACAGACACCCTCGACAACCGTCGCAACCCGCAAGACGAGCGCGAGATTTCGCGGGAGTCGCAGCGGGAACTCATAGATTGTCGATTCGACCTGCTCGATAATCTGGTTGACCCGGTACTGTTCGATATCGTCACCGCGGGCATCGGCAATCGCCAACTCCATGACTTCGCCCATGACTTTCCGGTCGGCCGTCGGGCTGAGTGTGCCCATCGCGATGAGCGTATCCAGGATTGCGTCGATATCTTGGTTGGCGACTGCGATATAGAACTCGACGATCTTGTCTTGGATGAACGGATCTACTGTACTCGACATCCCGAAATCATAGAAGATAATCGAGCCGTCTTCTGCGACAGCAAGGTTTCCGGGATGTGGGTCGGCATGAAAGACGCCGTCTTGGACGATCATCTGTAGATAGATCCGCTGGAGTTTGGTCGCCAGTTCCGTTCGATCTAAGCCCATCTCGTCGAGCCGGTCGGTGTCGGTAATCTTGATACCGGGTAAATACTCCATTGTCAGCACACGCGGGCCGCAAGCATCATCGAGTGGCTGTGGAATCTGAATAGCGCTGTTTTCCTCGAAGTTCTCACGGATCTCCTCGAGGATGTCGCGCTCGCGGGCATAATCCATCTCTTGGCGGATAGTTTTGGCGAACTCATCGGCCAGGCTGTCCAGCGAGAAGGCTCGACCTTCACCAATAAACCGAACCAAAAGTGGGATCGACCACCGAAGTACCTTCAGGTCGGCCTCGACAAGCGATTCGATGTTTGGCCGGCGAATCTTGACTGCGACCTGCTCGCCGTCATACCTGGCGAGATACACCTGCCCAAGGCTTGCCCCGCTGATCGGATCGGTATCAAACTCATCGAAGACCTCCTCGAGAGGGCCTAACTCGGCTTCAATGACCTGTTTGGACTCTTGCCAACTGGCCGGCGGCACGTCGTCTTGGAGACTCGAAAGCACATCGATGTAGGCTTTCGGCAGAATGTCGGGTCGCGTCGACAGCAGTTGGCCGAGTTTAATGAACGTCGGCCCCAGCGTGAGCAGTGTCTCAAGGAGTATCTCGGCGCGCTCGAGTTGCATCTCAGTGGTAACGCGTCTGGAGCGACCGAACAGAATGAAGCGTCGGCGATCCCGTAGGTACGCAACCAACAGCGGCGAAAACCGATAGAAGACGACGACAAATCGCCAGTAGGCACGAAGAGAGACCAGAGTGATCACCTACTCCGCGGCGTCGTCGATTGGTATGGGTTCGCCGGATCCATCAGTTGTTTTTGGCAGCGAGATTTCGAGCACCCCACGGTCGACGACGGCCGAGGCAGCCTCGCCGTCCGCATCGCGCGGCAACGGCAGTTCCGCATCGAGAAACAGCGGTCGATCTTCCCGAAGGTATCGAAACCCCTCGGGGACGTTCTTTTCGCGCCTTGCTTCGATGGTCAACCGGCTGCCATCGGCGACTATTTCGGCGGTATCAGCAGTGACTCCAGGAACGTCCAACACGAGTTGGTAGGCCTCGTCTGATTCGAGGAGGTCTGCAAACACCGCATCCGGAAGTTCTCGAAGCGCCTCGCGCAGTGTAGACATACAGGGACATATGAACGCAACGTCGAAAAACCCCGCGGTCGGTCTCGACACCGACAGAACAAGACCGCGCGGGCTTATAGGCCCACCAGTACAACATGGGGTATGCCAAACGAAGCCAGACGCTCTTCGGGCTTCAAGCACCGAACCCCCCTCAAGGTTGCCCGCAGGCGACTCCTCGAGATACTCACGCCACACGACCGCACCGAACGCCTGCCACTGAACATGGCCGATGGTCGAGTAGTCGCCGCGACGATCACCGCGCCAAACCCGGTTCCGGGCTACGATCGGGCGGCAATGGACGGCTTTGCGGTTCGGGCCGAAGATACCGTCGGAGCCAGCGGTCGCTCTCCGAAGATACTCGAGACAACTGAGGCCGAATCACCGGTTTCGCCTGGAACGGCAAGCCGCGTCCATACCGGCAGCGAACTGCCCGAGGGCGCAAACGCAGTCGTCATGATCGAACAGCTCGACGAGACCGGCGAGACGATCGCGGTTCGCAACGCCGTCGCCGAAGGCCAGAACGTCGGCGAGGCCGGCGAAGATGTGGCCGAAGGCCAGCGGCTCTACGAGCCAGGACACCGACTCCGACCCTCGGACCTGGGGCTGCTTCGGTCGGTCGGCCTCTGGGAGATCACCGTTTACAAACAGCCGACGGTTGGCGTCGTCCCAACTGGCGAGGAACTCGTCGAGGCCGACCCCGAACCGGGTGAAATCATCGAGACCAATGGCCTGAGCGTCTCGCAGTTCGTCGAGCGTTGGGGTGGGAAGGCGACCTACCGGGATATCGTTACCGACGACGAAGCCGCCCTCCGAGCGGCGATCCAGCGAGATCTCACCAAAGACATCATCGTCACCACGGGCGGTTCGTCGGTCGGCGAACGTGATCTGATTCCAGAGGTCGTCGACGAACTCGGTGAGGTGGTCGTCCACGGCGTCGCGATCAAACCCGGCTACCCGGTTGCCCTCGGGATCGTCGCAGAGACACCGATTATCATGCTGCCGGGATATCCTGTCTCCTGTCTGCTCACTGCGGTACAGTTCCTTCGGCCCGCGCTCAAAACAGTGGGCCATCTGCCCATCGAGCCGTTGATGAGTCGGCAGGCAACGCTCTCGCGTAAACTCCCCAGCGAACCCGGCACACGAACGTTCGTGCGGGTCGAAACAACAGCCGATGACGACAGATTGCTTGCGAGTCCGCTCCGGGCGAAAGGTGCGGGCATACTCTCGAGTGTTGCGCTGGCCGACGGATGGGTCGTCGTCCCCGAAGACCGCGAGGGGTACGCCGACGGCGAGCAGGTGACTGTCGAATACTGGGAGGCCGAGCCATGAGCCGCAAGGAGTTTCGGACGCTGGCCGACCCCGAGGACGTCCGCAAAACCATCGCATCGCTGTCGCTTGCGTCCGGCACCGAATACGTCGGCCTCGAGACTGCCCACGGCCGGGTGCTCGCCGAACGGATTGCTGCCGATATTGACGTGCCGGGATTCGACCGCGCATCGATGGATGGCTACGCCGTACGGGCGCACGATACGATCGAGGCAACCGAAGTCGAACCAGCCGTGCTTGATCTCGTCGGGGCGGTTCACGCCGGCGAAAAGCCTGAGGTGACCGTCGAGGCTGGAACCTGCGTCGAGATTTCGACGGGTGCGGTGATGCCCGAAGGCAGCGACGCAGTCATCGTCGTCGAACAGACTGACGAAACCGAGAGCGCTGACGGCGAGCCACGAATCGAGTGCCGTTCGACGGTCACTCCCAGCGAGAACGTAATGCTCGCGGGCGCAGACATCGCCGCTGGCATGCGTGCACTCGGGGCCGGAACCAGACTGACTCCCCGCGAGATCGGCCTGCTTTCGGCCGTCGGTTGTGAGAGCCTGCCGGTGGTCAAACCGCCGCGGGTTGGCATTATTTCGACCGGCGAGGAACTCGTCCGGCCTGGCGAGCCCCTTGAGAGCCAACGCGGCGAGATCTATGATGTCAACAGCCACACGATCGCTGCGGGTGTCGAGGCTGCCGGCGGCGAGTCGGTTGTCTACCCGCATGCGGGCGATGACTTCGAGGAGATGGAACGACTGCTCCGCCAAGCAGCCAACGAGTGTGACCTCGTTGTTTCATCGGGGTCGACCTCCGCAAGCGCGGTTGATGTGATCTATCGGGTAATCGAAGACAGAGGCGAACTGCTAGTTCATGGTGTGGCGGTCAAGCCAGGCAAACCCATGCTTGTGGGGCGACTCGAGCGCAGCGACGGCGACCACTCGGCGTACATCGGACTGCCGGGGTACCCCGTCTCGGCGCTCACGATTTTCCGAACGTTCGTCGCGCCCGCAATCCGGCAGGCTGCAGGCCGACCGGAGCCGGCAACCGCCAGCCTCACCGGTGAGATGGCAACCGAGGCCCGCTCTGAAGCAGGCCGGCTCCGATTGCTGTCGGTTGGTGTCTTCGAAGACAGCGAAGGGCGACAACTGGTGTATCCAGTTGATAAGGGCTCGGGAGCGACGATGACGCTTGCCGAAGCCGACGGCATCGTCCGGATCGAGCCAAACACCGACTATCTTTCGGCCGGCGAGACGGTCACTGTTGAGCTGTTTTCGCCAGCCGTTCGGCCGCCGGAGTTACTGGGCATTGGCGAGGACGATCCGGCACTCTCAGTGCTGGTTGATCAGGTTGGCTCGACTCGCTATCTCCCAATGGGGAGCCGAGAGGGACTACGTCGGCTTCGCAACGGGCTGCCGGATTTCGCAGTCGTCGCCGGCCCAGGTGATCGCCCTGAACAGACTGTTTCGCTCGGCGGGTGGCACCGCGAGTGGGGACTGATCGTTCCCGAAGGCAACCCGGATGGAATCGAGACGCTGGGGCATCTGGTCGACCGCGAAGTCAGATTCGTCAACCGTGAGACGACTTCAGGGCTCCGCAGTAGCCTCTCGAATTCCCTCACAGCGTTGGCCGAGACGCGTGGTGTCTCCAGACACAGTCTCGTTGCAGCTATCGACGGCTTCGATACGACGGTCAAAGCCTTCGAAAGTCCTGCCCGCCGCGTACTCGAAGAGCGTGCCGATGTCGGTCTCGGGCTCAAAACCACAGCCGACAAACACGGCCTCGAGTTCGTCTCGCTCGGCGACCAGCGCGTCGAGTTGTTAGTCAACCCGAACCGCCGCGAGAAACCAGCGGTCGATAGACTACAAGCCGTATTCGAAACGCTCTCAGAACTCTGCCCGTCGCTGTCTGGCTACCGGTTTGCTGGAGAGTAACGAGCAGTGTCAAACCCCAGCGAGCGGTCGTACAAACGGCTCTCAGGCAGTGTCGTGAGCGTCGGTCTCGACGTCCGTGTCGGCTGGTGGCTCGATCGGTAGTTCCTCGAGTTGAGCAGCAATTGCAGCAGCATCTGCTGCGACCGTCTCGTAGTCGACGCCTGCTTCGGCCGCAACCGCTCGAACGTGGGTCGCAAGCAACGACAGTGCGTGGAGTTCGGCGTCACTGTCGCCGTCGGTTCGGCGCGTGGCGACGGTGTCGACCGTGCGGTCGTCATGGATGACGCCAACGTGAACGGCGGTGAGATCTTCGCTGTCGAGCAGGCGACGAGCGCGGTCACACTCGGTTTCGAATCCAGTCTGGTCGCTCATACTGCTACTGTGCGAAGAAGACACAAAAACAACCGGGTCGCGTTAGTCTTCAGGACGGGGGCGGGCGATGTACAGCGCACTCGAAATCGAGAACGGATCATAGACGGTCTGGTGACACTGACAGTAAACGCGGTCTTCGGCATCGTAGCGGTGGGCGTCGGGTGCAAGTTTGTAGCCCGGGACACAACAGAAGTGTGTACAGACGTTGACCCACGCAATAAAGCCCTGATCGGTGCTGGCCTGCAACCACTCGTTGTCTTCGGCTGCCTCTTCGATCAACGGCGACCGTAGCAGGATGACCGGAATATCGTCTTCGGTGTCCTCGGATCGCCAGGTCGTTGCCGCCGGTTTGCCGACACCAGAGGATCCAACGTCGTTGCCCCACTCTTCGTAATCCTCGAAGTCGGTGACGTTGAACCGTTCGTCTTCTTCTTTTTCATCCTGTTGCCACTCGTAGCTGGTCAGACCGTCGGATTTGAAGTAGTTATCCGAATCGTAATCCGGTTCGAACCCTTCGTGAGCCTCGTTCCCACAGTACTGGAACCACTCTTGGGAGTACTCGACGCCACCGAGTTCCTCCCGGGCGATCTCGATTTCGACACCGTCGACTTCTTCAGTATCGATCTCGGGCCAGATGCCACGGATGTATCCATCGTCGTCGACTTCGACGGGAACCTGTGGCATCCCGTGGGGTGCAGGGCCACTGACCCGTTCGATCACCATCGCTTCGACCGGCCCACCGCCTGCGCCGGTTGCGGTCGTGAGTGTGTTAATTGAGACCGCACCAGTGGCACCCACCCCGGCAAGTGCCGCGCCGCCAACGACACCCTTGACGAAGCGTCGACGTCCGGACTCTGCGGGATATTTGTCGTCTGCGCTCATAGTATACGTACAATTCTCGGCGACTGCTAAAAAACATGACGAAGTGAACAACCAGATTTCGAGAGACACACCACCGCTGTGGAGGGTACTGGCTGATCTGCGGACGACGGAAACGACGGTTTGGGAATCTTCCCGACCCGTCAGATCTCGTTGAGTTTGCGCAGTAGTTGGCCGCGGTATTCTTTGTCGGCGTTGATTCCTTTCAGTTCGAGGACGTTTCGCTCGAGTTTATCGAGTGCGACGTGGAACGACTGGTTTGCACCGTAGCCCTCCCCGGAGCCAGCGACCTGGCCGTGGCTGGTTCGGAGTCGGATCTGTGATTGGATCAGCGGCGTCCCACGGAGTTTTTCTTTGTGTTCGTGGAACCGAACGTGGGCATGCATCACGTTCATCTGTTGGTATTTGTCAACCACGTGGGTGATCGATTCGACAATTTCTTCTCGAGAGATCGTATCCAGCAGATCGACGTTGGTGATCTGGACGTCCATCTGTTCTTGTTCAGTGAACGTTAAGGCTCGCAGCACGTCGGTTTTGGTGATAATGCCTGCAACGGATCGGTCGTCGTCTTCAGTGACGACAAGCCCCGAAATCTCGCGGTCGAACATGCGCTCGACGGCCGTTTTGACGGTTTCGGTAGGATCGACAGTCAACACCGGCGAGGTCATCAGGTTCTCGACCGGTAGATCCAGCATACGATCTCGATCACCACTCATGTCGCCTTTGTGTTGGCGTTCGTGATCTCGAACAACGAAATCAACGATGTCATGAGTCGTGATCACACCGCTCAACACCCCATTGTCGTCGACAACGGGGAGTCTCGAGATGCCGTGTTCGCGCAGTCGGTTGATCGCCTGGCCGACGGTCGATTTCGCGGTGATGTCGATGACGTCTTCGGAGTAGATCTGATCGACAGTCAACGCGCCGAGATTATCCAGTACCGCAGACAAGATTCCATCGGTCGTGATAATTCCGGTGAGCTGTTCGCCGCGGAACACCGGCGCGATCCGCACGTCGCCTTCGACCAGTAGACGGGCGGTCTCCCTGATATCTTCATGGTGGTCGATTCGGGGTGCTGAGGTCATCAACACGCTGGCTTTCGTGTCGTCTTTAATTTGTGATTTGACAAGTTCTGATTCGCCAATTACCCCCTCGTACTCGCCGTCATCCGTGATAATCACGCCCCGTGTGTCGGCATCCTCAAACTTCGCTCGCACCTTTGCGAGCCGTTCGTCGACATCAACTTCGACGAACTCCGTCATAACAATATCAGTAATATCCATAGTCCAAGTTGAGTATAGACCTCCGGGGGTATTCAACGTTGTTGCATGGTAGCATAGTTTGCCGGGGTTCGTGTGGATGAGTCTCAACCCACCCAAAAACAATCCTCAGTCGGCCGCAATCGCGTGGGCAGCATACAGCATTCCACGTTCGTCCATCAGCGCGACTGTCGCCAATCGTAGCGCGTGAGGCCACCCCAGCGGCGTCGCACTGTCGGGCTCGCCGGTATCGAAAAACTGCTCGGGCAGATAGCTGGTGTCTTCACAGAGCACGCCGCCAGGCAATACGAGTTCAAGCAGTTCTCGCGCACGCGCAGCAGCATCGACTGCCCGCTTGTCGTCATGGTCTGCAAGCAGGGCGGCCAACTGTGCGGCGGCGTTCGCTCCCCAGCCGGTCGAGACCGTCCAGATTTTTTCGTGACCCTGGTGAGCCTGCCGCCAGGCGTCGCCCTCATACCGGAACAGTCCTGCGATGTCGCTTTCATCAGGGTCGTGCCACAGCGCTTTGATGATCGTATGGGTATGCGACTCGAGTTGGTCGAGTCGGTAGTCGTCGATCGTCTCGAGATGGGCGTAGGCCCGGTGGGCACCAACAAGTGCGAGCGTTGCCGAATCAGCCCGCCGGTCGAGTCCACCGCCGCCGTGTTCTCGGAGCCCAAAGATACCGCGGTCTTCGATCCACAGATGGTTGATCGCCTCATAGACACGGTTGGCCTGTTGGTGAGCGTGCTCGGCCATCTCGAGATCAGTTGCCGCCAGCGCGCTGTAGGCCTCTAAGAACGTCGCTGTTGTGTGAGTAAACCGTCCGATCGCATCCTCCCAGGCGTTCTGACAGACCATCGGCCGCCCGTCGTCCTCAAGCGTCTCATCGAGGCTTGTGAGCGCCGACTCGAGCGTCTCGACGACCTGCGTTTCAAGATCGCTGTCGTCAATTCCAGAGGCATAGTAGTTCGCCAGAAAGGCGATCACGCTGCCGGTCTGGTCGGCCTGATAGTCGTGGTCTGCGCCGGCCTCGAGTTTGGCATTGGCCCATCCCGGAGCGAGCGCACCGTTGTGCGGCCAGACACGGTGTGGCCAACTGCCGTCGTCGCGTTGGGTCTCACAGTATGCACGGGCACTTTCGGCGTGCCACTGCTCGAGGCCGAGGTCGAAGTGGTGGGCTGATTCGAGGACGAACCGCGAGATCTCGGCATCATCGCGGAACCACGTATAACCGTAGCCACCCGAATATCGGTAGTACGGATCGAAGTTCGGCCCCGCAATGCGCAGACCCGTCTGGCTGCGAAGCAGCGACAACACCCGAATGTCGGCGTTGACTGACTCACGGAGCGTCTCGGAATGATCGTCGCTCGCAGTAGTTGGCAACACAGCAGCGGCAGCCTCCTCGAAAGCGGCCGTAGAATCGAACTGCTCGCGGAGGCCGGCCAACCGCTCGAGAACCTCCTCGCGGTCGGTCTCGGTTCGATCAGAAAGCAGCGTAATGAGCGTAGTCGTTTCGTCCCACAGCGGCAGCGAGCAGATCAAATCGCCGCTCAGGCGGTCTTCAGAGTACCGATGGTCGCCGGCCGGCCGGGGGTAGTCGGTCGGCTCCTCATCGAGCAGGTCTTCGAAGGCGACCGGGATCTGTCCGCGAACGCTCGAAAAACCGGTCGTACTCGAGACGAAATCGTGTTCACGCTGGTGGTAGACCTCGATGACGTCTTGGTGGTGAAGCTGGCCGACCTGGCTGTCTTGGCCCTCCGGGGCGACCGAGAGATATGCGACCAGTTCGATGTGGTCGTCTACGGTCAGTTCGCTGGCATCGAACCGCGTGAGATGGCTGTCGCCGACAGTGAGATCATACTGGAGTAGCTCACCAAACGGCGTCTCATGGATTGTCTCGACGAGTGTCGTCGCCCCGTAGTATGACTGGGTTGATTCGACTTCGTCGAACCAAAACGGCGTGCCTGAGACACGTATCCCGAACCGTGAGCGCTCGATGCCCGTCAGTCCCGACAGTGGATAGCCGAAATCTCGCAGACTGCCGCCGTCGACGTGAACCAGCCGACGGCCGTCACCGGAAAACCGACCCGTAATCGTGCGTCGTTCTCCCGGAAACTGGGTTGTAGTTCCCGATGACTCTTTGAAATCATCGAGTGCGTCACGTAGTTGCACACTTACCGTACAGTTCTCGAAGGTATTAATCCTTGGTGTATTTGTTGTTCACACGTTTTTTCCAACGGCAACAATCAAGACGATTGGCTACTGGCTAGTGTGCATGAACGCCCCTGGCCCGCCGCGATTCGTCTCTGTCGGCGAGAGTCTCATGTTGGCTCCACAGAGTCCAGATCCAGATGAATCCTACCGCTGGCGGTTGATCGAAGCCCCAGACGAAGCCAGCCTCCATCTCGAGGACACACCCGTTGTCGAAATCTCCCCTGAGACGCCTGGTACCTACCAGTTCGAACTGCAAACTCCCAGTGAGACGCACCTCAAGACAGTCCGCGTCTATCCGGACGAACGCCACTCAACCCGAGTCGAACTCCCGTTTTCGGAGCTCCCGAAACCGCTCGAGGAGATCGATTCAGTCTCTGTTGTCGGCCCGTTCAACGAGCAGGTCGCCGGCCGTACCCGACCCATCCGCGCGGATGACCGATTCGTCGTCGACCTCGAGTTACCACCAGGAACCCACCCCTACGGCTTTTGTCTCAACGACGATTTCGCCCAGCAAGTACACGGTGCGGTATCTGTCGATGGCCCCGGCAGACCGCGCTGTCGGCTTGCCGGTGAGATTCACGAGGAGACGCTCGTTGTTACTGCAACACCGACTGCCGCGCCTGATACCGAAGGTGATGACGATGGGCTTGATGTAGAGTTCCTGATCGACGACCGCGATTGGATTCCTGAATCAGCCCTCGAGCGCCGCGAGCGTGAACTCCGTATCCCACTCGAGTCCGTCCCCGAGCAACTCCGGATTCATGCTGTCGCTGTCGGCGAGCGACGATCCGTCGCCGATATGCTCACGATACAACAGCGCGCCGATGGAGTAAGCCTCGAGCGACCAAACGATCCCCCCGAGTGGGCACGTTCACCGACAGTGTATGAAATATTCGTTCGCTCGTTTTGTGGAGACACACTGCCGACGACGTTCGCAGAGATCGAACGCCGGATTCCGTATCTCCAGTCGATGGCCGTCGACGTGCTGTGGCTCACACCCGTTCTCGCCAGCCCAACCGACCATGGCTATCACATCACCAACTACTTTCGAATGGCATCAGATCTCGGTGACCGTGAGGCCTTTGAGTCGCTGGTCGAGCGCTGTCATGAGGCCGACATCCGAGTCGTGTTTGATCTCGTCATCAACCACACCTCACGGGATCATCCGACCTACCAACTGCATGCTGCTGGCGTCGAAAACTACGCCGACCACTACAACCGTGTGCCAAAATCCTGGGACGGAACCGGAGTCGAGTGGGCCGGCGAGACGGCCCCCGAATTCTATTTCAACTGGCAACGCATTCCGAATCTCAACTACCGGTCGCTGGATGTTCGGCGCTGGATGCTCGATGTGGTCGAAGAGTGGGCCACAGTGGTCGATGGCTTCCGGTGTGATGTCGCCTGGGGTGTCCCACACAGCTTCTGGAAGGAAGTACGCGAGCGTGTGGCTGATGATTTTTTGCTCCTCGATGAGACCATCCCACGCGATCCGCACTACCACGAAGCGGAGTTCCAGATGCACTACGACACAGCACTGTACGGTACGCTTCGGGACGTTGGCCGCAAGAACGCACCCGCCAGTAAGATTTTCGATGCACTCGAGGACGCCGTCTGGCAGGGATTTCCTGAGTCAGCCGTCCACCTTCGGTATATCGAAAATCACGACGAAACTCGGTATCTCGCCGAGTGCAGTGAGGCTGGGCTCCGGGCGGCGGCCGCTGCCACGTTCACGTTGCCCGGCGCGCCAATGGTCTACTACGGCCAAGAACGGGGGATGACCGAGAAACGCGGCCCGATGAAATGGCACGACGGCGACGCAGCGTTGACCGAGTTCCACCGCTTGCTTGCCTGGCTTCGCCGCGAACAGCCCGTACTCAAAAACGGGACTGTCGAGCCACTCGAGGTCTCCGTTGGGCCCCGACAGCCGACGACGCCCGCAACTGCTGATTCTGCATCCTCCGGAGCGGTGTCGGCTGAGACAGCACCTGCCGACACGACGCCAGAGGGTACTGAACAGTCAGCCAACTCGTCTGCTGTGGCCGACCGTGTTGTCGCCTACGCCCGCGAGGACGGCGACCAGCGACTCGTGGTCGTGCTCAACTTCGCCGAGACCGTCCAGGCGGTATCGGTGCCCGAGGCTGTCGGTTCGAGCGATTTGGTGACAGACAAACCACTCCGCAAGCGATATGCGGCCGACCAGAACGATGATGACGTCTATTTGCTCGTCGACGATGTGATCGTTTGTCGAAGCAACGAGTAACACTGGATTGGTTTGCGTGAAGTACCTCGGGGGCAAGTCGTTCGAGAATCTCCGATTCTCGTGATCACGGAAATCGTTGATTTCCGAACGACCCCAAGGCACTCGCCTTGCTTCTCTGTAGACTAACGGGCCACTCAACGCATCAGTCGGCGTTTGCCTGCCAGTTCCTGACGGTATCGGGGCCAACGCCGTCTACTTTTTCGGCTAAATCCTCAGGGTTGGCGTCTTTAAGCGCCGGGACGTCCTCGATGCCGGCGGTTTTGAGTTTATCCGCGGTTTTTTCGCCGATTCCCGAGATGGCCTGAAGTTCCGAACCCGACTGTTCGGCCTGATACTCCCGATAGTTACAGATCGGACAGCCCAACTCCCAGGGTTCGTCCCCACCGTTGTCGATGACGAGCTCCGGGAGGTCGTGTTCCTCACACCGTGCATCAGTGACCTCGAGTTCCCCACGACGAGGCAACGGCAGTGAGTACTCACAGTCAGGATACCGCGTACAGCCGACCAGCCGCGAGCCACTACGGAGGCGTTTGATCGCCAACTCGCCGCCCTCGGCGTCCCCACAGTCTGGACAGGTGCCGATGACCAGATCCTCTTGGTCGTCTGCCTCGTCGGCTTTACACTGTGGACAGCCGTGGGTGAACGTTTTGCGGCCTGCCAGCATTTTGACCTCGCGGAGGCCGTGTTCTTCACAGGTGTCTTCGAGAATCATCGGTTTGCCAGTAGAGGGCAACGGCAGCGTGTAGGTACAGTCGGGATACCCATCGCAGCCAATAAAATACGAACCATGTCTGCTTTTGCGAACCAACAGGTCATCGCCACAGTCGGGACACGGCCCAAGGGTCTTGTCGGCTTTGAGTGATTTCTGAATGTGGTCGCCGACCTCCTCGCGGGAGTCGGTGAGTTCGTCGAAGACCATCTGAAGCATCTCTTTAGAGTCGGCGGTGACCTCGCTGTAGTTTTTCTCGCCGGCCGCAATCGCCTGCATGTCGGCCTCGAGTTGGGCAGTCATCTCTTCGGAGACGATATGGTCAGCGAAATCTTCGGCAGCCTCGACGACCGCACGCGCCAGCATTGTCGGCCGTGGCGGGTCACTTTCGATGTAGCCCCGGTCATACAGTTTTTCGATCGTGTGGTGCCGAGTTGATTTCGTGCCGATCCCCATTTTTTCCATAGTCTCGATCAGCCGTGATTGGCCGTAACGACGGGGAGGTTGGGTCTGTTTGTCCTCGATTCGAGTCTCAGTAATCGACAGCGACTCGCCTTTTTCGACATCGGGGACGTGGGTTTCCTGCTGGTTGAAGTACGGATACACCGCGTGGTAGCCGGCCTCAACGAGGCGTTTACCGTTAGCTTTGAGCCTAACGTCCTCGAGGCTGTCGGCTTCGATTTCGGAGACGACTTTGAGATGCTCCCAGGTTGCATCGTCGGCCACGGTGGCGAAAAACCGGCGGACGACGAGTTCGTAAACCTCCCATTCGTCTTCCGAGAGGTCACCACGATCGGGGGTCTCGCCGGTCGGATGAATTGGCGGGTGGTCGGTCGTCTCTTTGTCACCCGCGGTGGGTTCGATCTCGTCGGCCTCAAGAAGTTGTTCGGCATCCTCGCCGAACGTTCGGTCATCGAGGAAGGCCTCGAGCAGTTCTTCGGGCTCGAGGTCTTCCGGATAGACCGTGTTGTCGGTTCGTGGGTAGGTGATGTATCCCGCAGTGTAGAGATCCTCGGCGATACTCATCGCCCGCTTGGCCGAGTAGTTCAGCGAGCCGGCAGCACGAATGAACTGGGTAGTGTTGAACGGTGCGGGTGGTCGATCAGTGCGGGTCCGGCGGTTGACTGACTCGACGCTGGCGGTCTCTGTTTCGGCTAGAACCTCGTAGACAGCCTCCGCCCGGTCGCCGTCCCAGACGCGTTCGGCCTCGTTGCCATCCGCATCCAGATAGAAGTACTGGGCTTCGAAACCGCCTTGGTCTGGTTTTTGAAGGTCGGCAAACAGCTCCCAGTAGTCTTCGGGATCGAAGGCATCAATCTCGCGTTCGCGGTCGACGATCAGCTTGAGGGTGGGCCCCTGAACCCGGCCGACAGAGATGAAATCATCACCCAACTGGCGGGCCGAAAGCGAGAGGAATCGAGTGAGTGCAGCCCCCCAGATGAGATCGATTACCTGACGGGCTTCGCCCGCTGCAGCGAGATCAAAATCAAGCGATTCGGGATTTTCGAACGCCGAGTTGACTTCTCGGTCAGTAATCGATGAAAAGCGAACACGATCAATGTCGACGTCTTCGTTGACTTCGCGAACTAGCTCGTAGGCCTCCTTGCCGATCAACTCGCCCTCGCGGTCGTAGTCTGTTGCAATCGTGACCGTAGAGGCGTGTCGTGCCAGCGAGCGGATCGCCGAAACGATGTTTTGTTGGGTCGGATACTTTTCGATCGGAGCGTCGATCAACTCGACTGGCTCGACGTCTCGCCAGTCGTTGTACTCGTCGGGGAAATCAACGCCGACGACGTGTCCAGACAGACCGATACAGCGTTTGCCACCCCATTTGTAGACGTTGACGCCGCGTTCGCGGCTCGACTCGGCGGTTCCGTCGCTGAGGATTTCGGCAATTCGCCGGGCAGCGTTGTCTTTTTCAGTGATAATCAGTGCAGGCCCACGACTCATTGGCCGGAGCTATGCCGCTTTATGGCCTAAACCTTTCGCGCGCTGGGTATTTTGGTTTGTGGATTGATCTCAATACACAACCCGAGCTTTTTACCGGTTGCTGCTGACTGCTCAGGTATGTTCAAGTTACTCCTCGGGATTGTTGGATTGATCGAAACGCTGTACCCCGAACAGTTCATCAAGACCCTCACGAAGTACAGCTACGACTACGAGGGTGAGGCTCCGACCGCAAAGCCGTGGGTCATCAGCGCCGCACGTCTCGAGGGGCTCGTCATTCTTGGTGCGGTCGTCTACGCTGCACTGAAAGCCGACTGCAGTTGTAGCATACTCTGTCGTACCGAAGAAACCGAGGACAGTCTCGAGACTGACAAGAAAAACGAAACCGAATCAGTCGATCGGATCGACTGAGCATCGAAGCCCACTTGGAACCGGCTGGCTAAATCACTCATTCGTCTCAGCCGAGAGTATTTATACGAAGCCGCGATCAGTGCCTGACAGACGACAGTGATGTCATTCAAGAAGAACCGAACCACAACCGACACCAGCAGGCAGGCCACTCGAGCGACAATCAATTCGTCTGCCACGCGGTCTAACCAACCAGACTCGACACACAAGCAGGCACAGATCAGCCGCAGTTGGCCGACCATCGAGCGTGCCGAAAAGCATTTCGAAATGGAGATTCCGGATGAGTCCACGCTTCAGCGACTCGAGATCACCGAACGAAAATACGGAATCGAGACCCACGAGTGGATTGCCGAGGGCATGCCTGTCGATATTATGGGCCATCCACAACAAATGGAGGCCTTCCGCCAGCGGCAGGCCGACCGGCCGTCCGAGGTGCCGAGGACTATCGAACGTCAGAACCGTCGGTCCGTACTGCGTAGCAAGAAGGCAGCCACCGAAACCGCGCTGGCTGGCGAGACGGGCGTTCCTGAGCCGGTTCGAGCGGTACTTGCTGCTCAAGGCCGGTCGCTTGAGCCAGCAATCCAGCGTGCGATGGAAGACCGGATGGGCGATTCGTTCGGAGACGTACGGATTCACACCGGGCCGGCGGCCGCCAGTGCGTGTGAGTCGATCAATGCTCGAGCGTTCACCGTCGGCAACCATATCGCGTTCAATGCCGGTGAGTACGACCCCTCGAGTCCAGAAGGCCAACACGTCCTTGCCCACGAATTAGCGCACGTTCGCCAGCAGACTCGGGGTGTGGTTTCGATGCTTCCGCAACAGGATATGGACTTACAGATCGACCCGGATCCTACCCTCGAGCGCGAAGCCGAGGAGGCCGCCAAACAGGCGATGGCAGATGGCCCACTAGTCGTCAGCCGGCTGGGCTGTGAGATGCAAATTCAGCGATTGGCTGCTGGAGACCTCTCTTCGAAGCTGACGAACGCCGTTGGGATAGAAACCGGAGAGATTACCGCGTACATAGACAAAAAGGTCGAACAGGCACTCGAGCGGACTACTGAAGCGACTGACACAGCCCACTCGTTTGGGACGAGTCTCTCCAATGGTGTCCAGCGGGGGTGGAACCATCTCACAACGAGCCGTGCTGGGTCGATTGCTTCGGGGGTAGCCCCTGCGTGGACAAAAGGGGCGATTGGAAGTACTGCCTCGGCTATTGTTGGCCGGTTCGTCGGCCGACAGGGTGGCGAAACACTTGGCGCTATGCTCGGGGCGACAGCCGGGAGTCTCCTTGGCCCATTCGGCACCGCTGCTGGAGTCGAAGTTGGCCGACGGGTCGGTGCCGAAGCCGGTGAGGTAATCCTTGGTGGTGCTGCCAGTGATGCAGCGAAAGAATTGACAGATTACACGCTCCCGGATGAGGCATCAAAACAAGTCAAACA
>LKML01000144.1 GCA_001563795.1 Haloferacaceae archaeon B1-Br10_E2g22
GCAGTAAAGACGCCTGTCTCGTTATAATACTCGGCTGTAAACCAATCTCCACCAGACATTGTTCGGTAGTCCTCCTCAACAGCGGCCTCGACAGTTCCGTCGTCGTAGGTGTTCATCGGTGGAATAAACGTCCGTGGCCTCACGCCCGTACAGTCAGCCAGCACTTCGGTTCCAGTTGTCATCCAGGCTGATTGTGTTTCGTTCGGAATGCCACCGAACTCACTCCCGTTATAAAAGTCGGTTCGCTGGTCGTGAGTATACCCGTGGGTAGCGATTTCAAACTGACCAGGATGGTCTCGGAGGAGCGATTGGAGATACTCACACGTTTGGTCACTCTCTGTGATCGGTGAATCTTCTCCCTCGACTGCTGGAATAACACCAAGTGTGACTGGAACATCTTCCTCAATAAAAACGCGATCGACTGCCTGCATCGTCTCGAATTTATACCACGGCTGGATGTCGTCGTTCCGAAACACGACAATCGTTTCGTACTCGACCCACTCACCGTCGTCAGCAGTTGCCACCGAACTCTCAGTGTCTTCGGCAAGCAATGCTGTCGAGAACGCAGCTCCACCGAGACCGACAACGAGAATCAACACAACCACAACTATCGCTGCCGACCGGGTTCCGATCCGATCTTGAATTCCTGTCATCAACCACCCTCGATCGACTGATTGGCGACGGTAGGCTGTAAGATCAATAGAACGGACTGTAAGTGCTCCAGATTCATCCGTTGGCGGCTCATCGTGGCCGTGTGGCCGCCAGTTTGTATCGCAGTTTTCACAGCTGCAAATAGTTCCGACTGCTCGTAGCTGCTGGTTCGCTTCGGTGTCTTCACATTTCGGACACTCATCTGTAAACGCTGATCGCTCCCGAATACAGCCGCAACTGCAGTGTTCGACCACTTCCCGTTGTTCTACCCGTATCGACCCACAGTTCGGGCAACTACTATCCATAGCTTCCACACCAGTAGCTAACCCATTAGAAGACCATTGTAACAATCAGAATAACTTTCAAAACAGCTCTCACTGGCGACTGTCTTCGAGAGCGTCGTTGCTTGCCGCATGGTAATTGTAAATTACAAAACAGTAGCAAGTTACTACCCTGATAAAAACATGGGCCAGCGGCGTTTTATCGACTCTCAGATCACTGTATCTGTCCAGCCGAAACGGCTTTTTGATGCACGCTTTCGACTCTGTTTGACAGCAACTACTTGCTGTTGTACAGACACCTCTCTGTAGAGACACAAGGTGAGTGCCTCGAGGTCGTTCAAAAATTACGCATTTCCGTGATCACGAGCATCGAAGATTCTCGACCGACTTAATCTCGAGGCACTTCACCGCAACCAGGTATCAGTCGGCGTCGACTTCTGCGGCACACCGGTTTGGCCCTAACTCGAGTTCGATGGCTTGCTGGTCGCTTTCGACGGTCTCCTGTCCGCTGTTGATCCCGATTACCTGCTCGTAGTTTGGCGGTTTTTCAGGAAGTCGGGCCGTGAGCGCTGAGACGAACGTCTCGCGGTCGGCATCTAACAACTCGAGGCCGGTTCGAAGCAGGCCAATCGTCGTATCGACTGGCTCGCCCGGCGTGATGGTTGTCGTCCCGTCGTTGGCGACCGAAAAATGGCCGGGAAGTACGTTGACCGAATCTGGTTCGGCCATGAGCGTACGGTGAAGCGACTCATACAGCAGGTCGGCCCCCGTGGTCGCATCGCCGTCGCCGAACTGAAGTTCGGTTCGACCGAGTGAGTCGACGAAGATCGTATCGCCCGTGAGAACGGCCTCATGACCAATCAAGTAGCTCACCATCTCCGAAGTATGTCCCGGTGTTTCGAGCGCCTTGATCTCGAGGCCACCGACCGAGACGACCTCGTTGGCCTCGAGCGCTTCGTATGCGTACGAAACCCCGCGGTCGACGGCACCCGCTCCGAGATAGTAGGGAGCGTCTATCTCGGCGGCCAACTTCCGGCCTCCTGAGATGTGGTCGGCGTGAACGTGCGTATCGAAGACGGCGACGATCTCACTGTCGAGTGTATCGGCGGCCTCGCGGAACTCTGCGGTGTGTTGGGTGGCGTCGATGACGGCGGCCTCGCCATCGCTGGCGATCACATACCCCAAACAGCCCTTGGCGCGTCGTTGAAGTTGGATCACCGTGAACTCGTTATACTCGATAGAGACGTGATCGTAGACTCCACTCCATGCACGCATGCCATTTTCAACGACAGCGACGTTCTCGTAGCCTTCGTCGGCCAACTCGGCGGCCAGATCCTCGGAGGCTTTGCCTTTTGCACACATGGTGACAATTGGGTCGTCCGGCTCGAGGCCGGTTTCGGCTTTGAAATCGGCGAGATCGAACTCGAAGAACGGTTTGTAAAAATACTGGATCGAATCTGCGATTCGCCAACTCTCGAAGCTCTCATCACCGCGGGTGTCGATGACCGTTAGCTGTTCGCCTGTCTCGAGGCGATCTCGGAACTGCTCGGCGCTAATCGTCTGATACATACTGGTATCGCCGTATGGCATGGTAAAAAGTCTCACGTCGTATCCTCACCAGCACCTCCCAGAGCGTAGCTTGTGCTGGTATCGGTATTCAGTGCACTCCAGGTTACTGTATAATACAACAAAAACTAGTTAACGACTGTTAAATTGCCCAAACGTTCATCTCAAAAACGATATTTACGTGTTGAGGCCGTACTATCGGTTGCAATGACTCAGTCTTACAAACTCACAGACTCGCTGGGTGGCTTTCGTGAGGGCGAGATTCTGGATGTGACCGCCCGCTTTGGTGACTGGCATACCTACGATCTCGAACTCGAACCGCGGTCGCAACCGCGATCGACCGCCTCAAAGGTTGTCGTTACCGACGCCAATGCGGGATTCAGCGAGGCTGAAATCCTTGATCCAACGGCCCGAATCGGTAATTGGCACGAGTACGATCTGAAGTTCACGCCTGTTTCGGGATCGGCCGAAATCAAAGCCGACGGGCAGATTGAACTCTCGGCCGATCAACTCGAGGCAGTCGCCGAGTCGGTTGCTGCAACCGAATAAAACCGATAGGTCACAGCAAACGAATTTGTGATAAAATCGCAAAACAGCGTCCTCGTAGACCGGAATCTTTTAACCCGATAACGCCACACGTAGGTATGCAAGCCGAGGTAGCCTAGCCTGGCCAAGGCGGTAGATTCGAAATCTACTGTCCATTCGGACTCGGGAGTTCAAATCTCCCCCTCGGCGTTTTCGGTACACAACACTCCGAGAGTCCTCTGTTTGTGCGAGTAGTTGTCTGTGCGTTGGTCGGTTTGAACCAGGACGCGACAGAGATGATCGACCACGGCTCAACGCTTTTTTCGGTAATGTTCTCACACTTGCCTTCGCACAGCGCGCGTATCGTCCTGCCGAACACTGCTGTCGAGTGTTTCAAATCCAAAAACAGCCAACCAACACTGGGATGCTGTCTAGTCGATCCCAAACGAGGTGAGTTCGTCCTCGAGAGCCTGTTGGTTGCTTTGGTCGCCGCCGCGCAGTCGTCGCCGCCGCTTGTCGTACGCCGCTTCCAGTTGGCCACGTGTATTCCGCGAGACCAGATAGCCGTCGACTGCCGAGTGATCCTGTGGATGGGCGGCTTTGATCCAGACGTGATCGCGGCCACCGCCAGACAGTTTGTTGGCCCACGTCTCGGCGGCCTGCCGGCTTTCGAACTCGCGTAGCGAACCCTCGCGGTTGACCGCCCGACCAACCTTGCCGTTTCGCTTGCGCGCCGAGGGTTTGATGTCGACGACGAACACTACGCGGTGCTACTGGCTTCGATGATTTATAAATACGGATTCAATACCTACTCAGTCGTCTGCTACCGGGCGTTCGGGCGGAGAAGCCGCCAGCAGTCGATCAAGCGCATCGACCATCGCATCTACTGATGCGCGTGTGATGTCGGCATCGCTGGCGGCGACACTAACCGAGTGGTCACCGCGGCTCATCGCCACCTCAACGGTGACCACCGCATCAGTACCGCCGGTGATCGCATCGACGTGGAACGAATCGAGTTCGGCGTTTGCTGCCGGCCCAAGTGCCTCTTTGACGGCTTTGACCGCCGCATCAACCGGCCCCGAGCCCGTTCCTGCGGCAATGCGTTCTTCTTCACCAACGCGGAGTTTCACACTCGCGGTTGGGACATCGCCGCCGCTGGCGGTCGTCAGCGTTAGTAGCTCGACGAATCGGTCGCGGTCGCGTCCCTGGACGTCTTCGGCGATTGCCAGCAAGTCAGCGTCGGTGACGCGTTTTCCACGGTCGCCGAGTTTCTTGACGCGCTCGACGACTGCCGAGAGTTCGTCGTCGGTTACGTCCACGTCGTGTTCGGAAAGCGCCGAAGCGACACCCGCGCGGCCGGCGTGTTTGCCGAGCACGAGTCGGCGCTCGCGGCCCACCGTTTCGGGTGGATACGGCTCGTACATCGCAGTGTCTTTGAGCGTACCGTCGGTGTGGATGCCGCTTTCGTGGGTGAACGTATTTTGTCCGACAACGGCTTTGTTCGGTGCGAGCGGAATGCCGGTGTGTTGGCTGACCGTTGTTGCCAACTCATAGACGGCGGGCAGATGCATCGTCTCGAGGCCGTAGCTGTGGGATAAGGCGATAGCGACCTCCTCGATGGCGACGTTGCCCGCACGCTCGCCGATCCCGTTGACCGTCCCGTGGACGAAGTTCGCTCCAGCTTTGAGCCCCGCATGAACGTTCGTCATCCCAAAGCCGAGGTCGTCGTGGGTATGAACGCTGGTATCGCCGAGTTCGGCCAGTTGTGAGACCATGCTGTAGGTGTGTTCTGGGCTTGCGTGGCCGACCGTATCGGCATAACAAAACCGGTCGGCTCCAGCCTCGTGGCCTTCGGCTGCGAGTTCGACCAGAAACTCGGGGTCGGCTCGCGAGCCGTCCTCGCCGAGCAACTCGACCCACAGGTCGTGGTCGGTTGCATACTCAATGAGTTCGACGGATTTCTCGACAACACCCTCGCGGGTCGTGCCGACTTTGGTCTCGATGTGTTTGTCCGACGACGGGACGACAAGTGTGATGCCATCGACACTACAGTCGAGTGCATGATCGATATCTGATTGGACACCGCGGGCAAAACTCGTCACGGTGGCATCCAGATTCAGACCGGTGACTCCACGGATACAGGCGCGCTCGCCCTCGGAAGTACAGGCACTGCCGGCTTCGATCACATCAACGCCGGCCGCCTCGAGGGCGTGGGCGATCTCGATTTTCTCTTCGGGTGTCAACGAGACGCCCGGGGCCTGTTCGCCGTCCCGGAGTGTGGTGTCTAGTAGCTGTACGTCCGATGCAGGAATCGCCGATTGAGTTGAGTTATCACTGTACAACTCGGAAGTATTAGTTGAAGTCACGACTAAAGATGGCTCAGCAGGCAATTTCACGGCCAGCCGGGTTGCCCCGACTTACTCTATCCTCGCTGGAGTCTGCGTTCTCCATTGTACCAATTGTTCACACATACAGGGA
>LKML01000145.1 GCA_001563795.1 Haloferacaceae archaeon B1-Br10_E2g22
AACTGCGATGGCTGGATCGCGACTGATCTGATCGTCAGGCTTCGCCGGTAAGTCTAGCACAGACTCCTGTTTTTGGTTGCTGAGACACGGCTATGAGAGCCGGCGGTTGTACGATCCGGGGAGTAGTTGGCTCTTGGATCGCCAACTCGAGCAGTGTCACCGCCTCCGAATCCGAACCGGTTTGGTACTCAACCACAACTAGTACAGTATTGATTGAACGATGACGTGGCCAGTAGTCGCTAAGCACCGATCAGCACAAACATCCAAAACAGCCATCCAGCTTGCGTTTTGGTTACCATGGGTGGCACTCGGGGTGACGATGGCTGCTGTGGTTATCGGTGGAACCCCCTCGCGGGAGATCCAACTGCTACCGTTTGCAGCGAGTGTCGTGCTGTTTGGGCTTCCCCACGGCGCGGTCGATCATCTCACCCCACCGTGGGCTCGAGACGAACCCCCAAGCTGGCGGTGGTTCGGGATCGTCGGTGGGCTGTATTTTGTTGTTGGCCTTGCGTACGGAGTCGTCTGGTTTCTCGCGCCGCTGGCGGCGTTCGTCTTTTTCATTCTGTTGACATGGTTTCACTGGGGGCAAGGTGAGCTGTACCCACTACTTCGAGTGGCCAACGCTCGACATCTGGGGTCTCGAGCGAGCCGCATTTTGACGCTCGTCGTCCGTGGGTCGCTACCGATGGTCGTCCCGCTGGTGGCGTTTCCGGGCGAGTACCGGTGGGTTGCCGAACAGCTTATCGGGCTGTTTGCCACTCCTGAATGGGGTGTTTTTGCAGTGGTGTTTACACCGGCCGGCCGAACGGCGGTCGCCGCGGGACTCGGCGTGCTGTTCGTCTTCTCGCTGGCGGTGAGCTATCTACACACGCCGAGCCGACGGTCGTGGTCGATTGATGCCGGCGAGGTCGTCTTTTTGAGCCTGTTTTTCCTGACGGTGCCGCCGCTTTTGGCCGTCGGCATCTACTTTTGTTTCTGGCATGCGATGCGACACATTGTCCGGCTGATGCTGCTCGATGAGACAGCTGCCGCACGGCTGGCCGAAGGCTCAATGGGTGGCGCACTCGGCCGGTTCGGCTGGGTGGCCGCACCGCTGACGGTCGTTTCGCTCGGCGTGTTTGTCGCACTCGGTCTGACGGCCCCGGCATTTAGCGCCGACTACTCGGGGGTGTTTGCACTGTATCTGGTGGGGATTGCGGTCATGACTGCCCCGCACGTGGTGATTGTCACGTGGCTTGATCTCGAGGAATCGATCTGGACGGTCTAAGGGTAGTTAGTGGTCGAGCTGAGACGAACGAGTGAACAATCTGTGAGGAATTATGGATACAGCCGCCCCGAGAGCTGTTCGATTCCTCGAATGAGATGTGGACTCGGCTGGTTCAAAAGCGAGTCGTCGAAAACGTGAACCTCTGGATCGATCGCCCACTCGCGGTCGTGAATACGGTTGGCCGAGACCTGCGAGCCGGTGCCACAGATATGCAATACGACATGATCTGGATTGATCTGTTCGATGGTCGCTTTCTCGAGTTTCTGTGAGCGCTCACCAGCCTCGACAAACGGATACAGACCGCCAGCAGCCTCGACTGCATCCGGCACCCAGTTGCCGGCAGCCATCGGCGGGTCTGACCACTCCTCACAGTAGACAGTCGGTTGGTTTGCCCCGTCGGCGAGTTCGGCCTCAACCCGGCGTTCGACAGCCGCAAGTCGGTCTTCGGCCGACCGCCGAAGGTCGGCCCCAGCGTCCTCGAGACCGACTGCTGCAGCCAGCGATTCGAATCCCTCGAGGACGTCTTCGAGACGGCTGGGTTCGTGGTGAAACACTGTGTACCCGCGGTCGGTGAGTTCATCACGGATCTCACGCTGAAGCCCATCGCTCGTACAGACTAAATCGGGCGACAGTCCAGCGAGTCCGTCGTAGTCGGGATTCAACCAACCACCGACAGTGGGCCGTTCGAGTTCACAGTGACTCGTCAGTCCAACAATATGGTCTTCGATGCCGAGTGCCGAGAGGGTAGCAGTGGCCGACGGAGCCAGCGAGACGATTCGAGGACAGTCCATACTCGGCTGGAGGCCTCGAGCAATGAAAACAACCCGGTTGCTGTCAGCCGGCTGACGGCAAACCATCAGGGTCGTTTACCGGATAATAGCCTGTTTTCGCGGCGTTCGAGCCAATACCAAACTGCTTAAGTAATATTCTGTCTTCCTCTTTGCAACGACCGCGCCCGTGTTTTTATCCAGCAAAACGGGCGTGACATCCACACAATGAGTGAACGAACGTTTACCACCACGACGAACCGCTCGCGGTCACGAGACCGACAGAGCCGAACGGGTACAAAACAAACAGAAACCGAAACCGAACACGATGGACTGCAGTGTCCCGAATGCAGCGGTAACGTCATCACCGACGACGAACACGGCGAGACCGTCTGTGATGACTGCGGGCTCGTAATCACCGAAGACTCCGTCGACCGCGGCCCTGAGTGGCGTGCGTTCGACAGTGCCGAAAAAGACCAGAAATCCCGTGTCGGTGCACCAACCACCAACACGATGCACGACAAAGGGCTTTCGACCAACATCGACTGGCGAAACAAAGACGCCTACGGGCGTTCACTGGGTGCGCGCCAACGCCAGAAGATGCAGCGACTCCGCAAATGGAACGAGCGGTTCCGCACCCGCGATTCGAAAGAACGAAACCTCAAACAGGCACTCGGCGAGATCGACCGGATGGCAAGCGCCCTGGGGCTGCCGGACAACGTCAGAGAGACCGCCTCGGTGATCTACCGCCGTGCGCTCAACGAGGATCTGCTGCCGGGCCGGTCGATCGAGGGCGTCTCGACGTCGTGTGTGTACGCTGCCGCCCGCATGGCTGGCGTCCCCCGGAGTCTCGATGAGATCGCTGACGTCTCACGCGTCGAAAAAAGCGAGATCGCCCGAACCTACCGCTATGTGGTTCGTGAACTCTCCTTGGAAGTCAAACCTGCCGACCCCGAACAGTACGTCCCACGGTTTGCCTCCTCGCTGGATCTCTCCGAAGAATCCGAGATGCGCGCCAAACAACTGCTGAAAAACGCCAAACAACAGGGCGTCCACAGCGGCAAATCTCCTGTTGGTCTCGCTGCGGCCGCGGTGTATGCTGCAGCACTGTTGACCAACGAAAAAACAACCCAGGCCGCAGTCTCGGAGGTCGCCGACATCTCGGAAGTTACCATCCGAAACCGGTACCACGAGCTGCTCGAGGCCGAAGAAGAAATGCTCGTTTAATCCGGCTGGCTGTTTTTCTGAGATCGTGTGAAACAATTCCGGTGAACTGTTCGAGGCAGGGGTTTTGAGCCTCGAGTTCACGCCGGTAGCGTTCGGCGTCGGTGATGTTTTTGAAAAAGAACAGTTGGCCGAGGCGGGCCTTCCTGCTCGAAAACTGGTTTGTCGAGACACTGTAACATCTAGAGCGGCTGTTTGGACTCACAATGCTTGACGAAACGTTACAGATAGACGACACCAATCGCAGCCAGCCCACTGCCAACCAACAGCACGCCGCTCCAGCGACCGACAGCCCGGCCAAACCGGGGTGGGCCAGCAAAAGACAAGCCGACTTTGACCAGCACGCTGGCCGCAGTCGCCAACAGGATCGTAATCACGGTTTCGGGCGACTCAATTGTCCCCGCACGGAACAACAGCACCGCTGAAGTGGTCACGCCCGCAGAAGAAACCAACCCTGAAACCAGCGCACTCACGTACAGTCCTGCGGTACCGAACTCCGCTTGGGCAATCGTACTGCCGGCCAGAATGAACAGAAACACCGAACCGAACGCCAGGGCGTTTGTGATCGAAAACGGACTGCTGAATGTCATCTCAACATGCTGATCCCAGTCAGCAATAAACCACGCAATCACAAAACTGCCGACAATGAGGACACCTAGCGGTACGATGACATCCACCAACACGGTTCCCGCAGAGATCGTAAAGACGACCGCAATCCCGAGATTCCGAAGTGCCATTGCGGCGTTGGCGAGTAAGACAGCAGCAACGCCGTAGGAGACTGCCTCCTGCTGTTGGCGAACGTGATCTAACATCGCACCGACGACTGCGGCTGAGGAGGCCAACCCGCCGAAAAAGCCGGTAACAGCGATACCGCGGCCGCCGTAAGTTCGAACCAGCGCATAGTTGACGATTCCAATCCCGGCGACGGTGACAACCATTAGCCAAGCGATTCGTGGTTCGAACGGCACGGGGCCGACTTCGACCACTCCCGATGGCAACAGCGGATACACTACGAACGCCAAAATCGCAAACTCAATGGCTGACCGAATCTCCGTTCTGGAGAGTCCGCCTGCCAGCCCGTGGAGTTCGCGTTTGAGCACCAACAGCGCCGACGAAAGAATGGCAACGGTCACACCCTCGAGCACAAACCCAGAGGCGACGAGGATTCCAACACCGTAGGCCACAAGCAGCGACACCGCTGTCGTCAGCGACAGTGAGGCGGTTGGCGTATCACTCAACAGTCCCTGGATGCCAATCAAAATGCCCTGGACGGTCACAAACAGTCCTCCAACTCCAAGCAAAACAGGGCCGTATGGACTGTCAATCGAGAGAATCGCAAACACAGCACCAAGCAGACAGGTAAGCGAAAACGTTCGAATGCCGGCGGGTTTATCAGACCACTCGCGTTCGAGTCCGAGAAACAGCCCCAAGACGGCCGCCAGCGCAAGTTGAACCACCGGCTCTTCGAACGAGAGACCGACAAATGTTCCCGTCTGGGCGAGACCGTTCATTCGCTACTCATTGTATTGCAAGCGGTTTGAATACACCGACAACGAATTGGCCCGAAAGAAAGTAGGCGACCGGCTGAACCGCTTAGGCTACCAGATACTGTTCTTCCCAATCTGAGCGGGCGTCTATCTCACGACGACCCCGTCGAGTCATCGTATAGAAGTTGGTTCGACGGTCGCGCTGGCCTTTCTCGACGAGTCCTTTTTCGACGAGCGTATCGAGATTCGGATACAGTCGGCCGTGGTGGATCTCTTTTTCATAGTACTGTTCGAGTTCCTCTTTGATTGCCAGGCCGTGCGGTTCGTCGAGACCAGCGATAACGTACAGCAGGTCACGTTGGAATCCTGTTAGATCGTACATCGGTAATGTCCGATTACGGTTTATTCTCTAAAACAAATAAATTTACCGACCTGACACAGTACACGACGGCGTCTCGAGCAGTAGTTGCCAGCGAAAGCGGCGCTTGGCGATTCTATCATATCGTTTTGTCACAACAGTAGTCTATGGCTATGACAATCATTTATTATCTCTGCAGCCTACTGGTGTACTATGCCAGAAGAGGTACTTTTCGAATCGGAATCAACACAGTCACGCGAAGAGATCGCCAACTACCTGCGAGCAGTTGCGGACAAACTCGCAGCCGGTGAACCACTCACGCTGTCGGCCGGCGAC
>LKML01000146.1 GCA_001563795.1 Haloferacaceae archaeon B1-Br10_E2g22
GATAGAACTCGCCGTCCTGGTCGCTTTCGACCGGCACTGCCTCGATTGGCTGGTCGTCTTCGATGCTGCGGAGATAGCCAACGCCACCCCAACCGAAGCCGTCGACGTTGTCTGCGACCGCACCCATGATCTCGTTGGTCTGACTTGTCGCCGAGTAGTCGTCGCGGATGTTGCCGACCTCGCCGCTGATCTCGAGGGTGAAGTAATCAAACGTCCCCGAGGCACTGTCACGGGCGTGCAGTGCGATATCCTGGTCGGGCCACTCGCTGCGAACGTCGCTCCACTGTTCGACATCCGACTCGAACTGCCAGATCTCGTCGAGTTCATCAAGGGTGATGTTCTCAACCCAATCGTTGTCGCTGTTTTTGACGACCGACAGGCCATCCAAGCCAACCGTATAAAAGCTGTACTCGACGCCGTTTTCTTCGGCCAGTGCGATTTCTTCGTCGCTGATCTCGCGGCTCGCACTCTGGATGTCGGAGTTTGCTCGGGCGAACTCCTCGAAGCCCGCACCGGTTCCCTGTGGGTCGACATCGACCGAGGCACCGTCGTACTCGTCGACGAAGTTCTCGCCAGCCCAGTCGGTGATCGGCGCGACCGTGTTCGACCCCGAAGCCGTAATCCGGTCGTCGCCGCCACCGCCGAGACAGCCTGCAAGCGCGAGGCCACTCGCCACGCCAGCCCCAGCGAGGAACGTCCGTCTATTGAGCGGTCGGTCAGTTCGTCCGAATGAGTGTTTGCTCATCATCAGATGGTTCCGGAGTGGGAGATAAATACTATGCTAAGAGACATATCGAGATACAAATAGATATACAGAGTTGTCTATAGAGATATATAGCAACTCTCCAAAACCGCCATAAACGTCTCTTTGAGAGGTTCTGGGGCTGTGTTAGGTTGGTTGCTTTTTCGCGCGACTCCAGTTGCTGTCGCTCATGACTCATCAGAATTAGGTACTTTTTGGTACAATTGGGTTGTCAAGAAGCTCGACCGTCAGTAGATGGTCGCAAGTCGGTCGCCGAACCGCTATCGCGGATCGTAGCGATTGCGTATATATATCGCCACCGCGTTCATCAACAACAGCACCGAAAGCAGGACAACGATTCCCGCAGCCGCGACGTGTTGGAACTCCGCCTGTGGCAGCCGCGCCCAATCGAAGATCTGCATTGGCATCGCACTGAACGGCCCCGTTAGGCTGTACGGAGCAGTGAACATCGAGGTAGCCGCCCCGACCATCAGAATCGGAGCCGTCTCTCCGATGGCTCGAGACAACGAGAGAATCGTCCCGGTCATAATGCCGGGCAGTGCGCGCGGAAGCACGATATCTCGAATCACCTCCCACTGGGTTGCACCCATTCCGTAGGCCGCCTGCCGCTGGGTGTCGGGCACCGCCGCAAGTGCTTCTTGGCTCGAGACGATCACGATTGGAAGGATGAGCAATGTCAGCGTCAACGCACCCGCAATGAGACTTGCGCCGAAGCCGATTGCCCGGACGAAAATAGCGAGGCCAAGCAGACCGTAGACGATCGAAGGCACACCAGCGAGGTTGGCGATGTTGGCCTCAATGAACGCCGTCAGGCGGTTGTCCGGGGCGTACTCCTCGAGATAGATTGCGGCACCCACACCGAGGAACATCGTGAAGATGGCCGTCAGGATAATAAGGAAAATCGACCCCACGAGGGCGGGATAGATTCCTGCGCCGCGACCGCCGGGCAGATAGCTGTCGATAAACCTCGAGGGCGGGTAACTCAGAAACTCGAGGGTGACCCAGCCCCACGATTCGTACAGCACATCGGCGATCAGCGCGACGAGCGCGACAATACCGACCAACGTCGAGGCGAAACAGACTGCAACAAACACCCGACCAATCCGGCGTTTGCGGGCGACGTCGTCCTGCAGGCCCGCAAACGGGTTGTCGGTGCTCATTTGTACTCCTCCTGGTAGCGGGCTTTGACTACCTGACTTAGCAGGTTCATCACGAGCGTCATGACAAAAAGCGTGAGCCCGACAGCGAAGAGACTCTGATAGCCGACCGAACCGACACTCACATCACCCGTTCCGATCTGAACCATGTAGGCGGTCATCGTCTGGATCTCGACCAGCGGGTTGCTCGTTATCGTGGGTTGCATTCCGGCTGCAAGCGTGACTGCCATCGTCTCGCCAATGGCTCGAGAGATTGCCAGAATGTAGGAGGCCGTAATACCCGATACTGAAGCCGGCAGGACAACTTGCGTTGAGACCTCGTATTTTGTCGCCCCAAGCCCGTAGGCTGCATTTCGGAGTTCATCGGGCACCGCGCTCATCGCGTCTTCGGAGAGCGACGAGACCATCGGGATGATCATAACACCGACCACAATTGCACCCGCGGCGGCGTTGAACGTCCCGGTTTCGGGGAAAAACCGCTGGAGCAGTGGCGTAATAAACGAGATCGCAAAGAAGCCGTAAACAATAGTCGGGATGCCGGCGAGGATCTCAAGAGTTGGTTTAATAATTTTTCGGACGCGTTGGTCGGCGTACTCTGAGAGGTAGATTGCGGTTGCCGTCCCAATTGGGAGTGCGACGACTGCCGAACCAACGACGATCATCATCGTTCCCCAGATCAACGGCAGCACGCCGTAGCTCCGAGGTTCGATAATCGGCGACCAGTCAGTCCCAAAGAAAAACTCTCGGAAGGTGACTGCTTGAGACCACGACTGTCCGGCGAGTCGCTCGGTCACTGAGGCCTCGAAAAAGAAGCTCACCGCGCCGTTGATCAGTACGCCGATAATCGCCAGCGTCGTCAACACTGTCACCGACGCACAGCCGAAAAACACCCATCTGACCGCCGTGTTGATTTTGTCGGTTCGCCGGTTGTCGCCAGTGAGATCGATTGCGGCCATCAGGTTCGCTCCTCGATGGCTTGTTCAAGCGCGGCTCGACTCTCGCTTACCGTTTCGTCTGGAATCGCATAGAAACCGACTCTGCGGGCGGCCCACTGGGCCCAGGTGAGTTCTTCGTCGCCCTCGACAACGCTCGTGTCTGCGTTGTCGTCGATTGGATCAAACATAAATCGAGCGTACTGTCGAAACTCGGGGCGCTCGAGTTCGTTGAGATTCAGATATACGTACATCGGTCGGGACAACGGGGTGTAGGTTTGATCTTCGATGGTCTCGCGGGTCGGTTCGATACAGCCGTCGCCGCCGTCGATTTTGAGTAGCTTGAGATCGTCTTCGTTTTCGTAGTAGTAGCCCGCCCCACCGAAGCCCAGGGCGTGGCGATTGCCGCGGACGCCACGGACGATCACGTTCGTATCCGGCGTACCCGAGTAGTCCGACCGCATGTTGCCGTACTCGCCGTTGATCGCGTCGGTAAAGTAATCGAACGTGCCTGAGGACGAATCCCGGCCGTACAGCGAAAGTTCTTCATCGGGCCACTCATCGCGGATATCACTCCAGGTTTCGACCTCCGAGCCACTTTGCCAGATTGCATTGAGTTCCTCGACAGTCAGACAGTCACACCAGTCATTGTTCGGGTTGGCGTAGATGGCAATGCCGTCCAGCAGTGCCTCGAGTTCGATGAACTCAACGTCGTTTTCTTCGCACAGCTCGCGTTCGTGATCCATAATCTGGCGGCTGGCGTTCTGGATATGCGTTTCGCCGACTGCAAACCGCTGGAAGCCCGCGCCGGTGCCTGAGCCGTTGACCGGCAGCCGAACCCGGTTGTTGCGCCACTGGAACTCCTCGGCGAGTGCGGCCCCATGCGGCAGCACCGTATTCGAGCCATCGACGCTTATCTCGCCTTCGTATTCGGTTGTTTCACCTCTGACGAGACAGCCCGACAGTCCCGCCAACGCTGCCCCGCCGACGGTCAACAGCCGCCGTCGACTCACACCCTCTGAGTCGGATCGGGGGCTCTCTTTAGACATTATATTCCTATTGTGCGCACCCGCCGTAAATACGCTACTATAATTACTATATAGTACTATATATGGCACTGTTTACACTGGTGTTATTATTTACCATAAATAGCTAAGATGGGCATATATGTGCTTCAGAAGCGTTCAAACACAGCTATTGGCATTCTCCAAAACTACATATATGGATAGCTTTATCACGAAACCCCTCTGATTTGCCGGCATGGAGACGCGGAAAGTCCAGGTGACCGGTGGCTCGACGTACACAGTCTCGATTCCCAAATCGTGGGCGACTGACAATGGGGTGAGCGCGGGCAGTACCGTCGAATTTTATCCGGAGGGCGATTCGCTGTTCATGATCCCTGCTGGTGACGACGAACGAACTGAGGGGACGTTGGATATCACGACCCTCGAGGGAGCCGAACTCATCCGGGCGGTGACAACGATGTACGTCAGCGGATTTGACATTATTGTTCTCGAGAGCAGCCGGATCACCAACGACCAACGCCGCAGTATTCGGGAGGCTACTCAGAGTCTCGTCGGACTCGAAGTGCTCGAAGAGACGAAAGGCAAAATCGTTATCCGTGATCTGTTGGATTCCTCAGAGCTGTCGATTCACAACGCTGTCACCCGGATGCGACTGATCGCCTCTTCGATGCTCGAAGACGCGCTGCTTGCACTCGGTGATCTCGATCGTGATCTCGCCCAAGACGTAATCCAGCGCGACGACGACGTCGATCGGCTGTGGATGGTCGTCTCTCGTATTTTCCGGGCGACGCTGCGGACTCCGAAAGCGACCGAGGAACTCGGGTTGCCTCGTGAAGTCTGTTTCGACTACCACTCGAGTGCCCGACAACTCGAGCGTATTGGTGATCACGCGACCAAAATCGCCCACATTACACTCAACATCGAAACAGCGGTTCCACAAGAGGCACTGGATGCGATCGACGAACTCCATTCAGAAGTCGTCACGATCATCGACGGTGGGATGGACGCGCTGTTTACCGACGACAGCGACGAGGCCACCCGGCTGGCAAACGACGTTCGCGAGTGCGTCCGAGAGGTCGATACGACTGCTCGCGGCATCGACGAACTACTTCGAGAACTCGACCCTGCCCGCGCACAGTTGGTTGGCCGGATTGTTGATTCAGTCTCACGAACTGCCGACTATGGCGGCAACATCGCAGAAACCGCCCTCCAGAAGGCCGCACCCACCCCCGTTTCTGTGACAGCCCACGACTGAGTGGGTGGCACTCTCGTCTCTGATGTGGTGATTACCAGCCACCTCATAATGAATGCAAGGCGGAAACCCGCGTCTTTAGGCATCCGCGAACGCTTGCCGCACGCGAAGGCAGTTCACAAGTGGGCGTTCCACCGATTGTTCGAGTACGTCACGTACAAGGCTGAATCAGAGGGGCTTGTGGTAAAGCAGATTAACCCGGCGTAC
>LKML01000047.1 GCA_001563795.1 Haloferacaceae archaeon B1-Br10_E2g22
CCAGTCCTGTTGGGTCAAGAACAACAATACTCATGTCGTTGAAACGCCAATATGCTGGTATGGCTGGACGACCAAATCCGTTCCGCGAACTCGACGAACTGATCGAACGAATGAACCGGCAGTTCGGCGAGCTCAGCCGAACCTTCGAGACCGAATCCATGCTCCCGTCCGTCTCGGCGGATGTCGCCGACCACGGCGAGGAGTTGGTCGTGTCGGTTGATCTGCCGGGATACACCCAAGACGACATTGATCTCCGCGTGGATCGTGAGACGATGACGATCAACGCCGACTACGAGACTGAGGAGGCTGATGATTCTGCCCGATATCATCGCCAAGAACGCCGCCGCGAGTCGGTTCGCCGACAGATCCAACTGCCCGAAGCAGTGCAGGCCCAAGACGCCACCGCGACGTACAACAACGGCGTGTTGACCGTACAGCTTCCAAAGCTCGATCCTGACTCAACCAGTGGGTATCAGATCGACGTCGAATAACTCATCCACACCGGATCGTCTGGCGAACACAATTGTTTGTACAGCAATCAGTTAAGCGACGTTGGGTAACACTGCCTCGCCGAACGTCTCGATGAACTGGGTCTGTTTTGGTGTCACGTTGTGGACAAAGAGCTTCTGGACGTCCAACGCTATGAGTTCGTTGAGCCACTCAACGTATCGTTCGGGCTCAGACGACACCAGCACATGGTCTGTAATCTCATCGACAGCCAACTGCTCGGCGAGCGCGCCGTACTGTTCGGGCCGACGCAACTCCTGGGTGATTGGCCCCGGCAGGCAGTTCGAAAGCCACTGGTCGGCGGCCTGCTCGCGGGCGAGTGTCTCGTCTGGATCGTAGGCCACCTCGAGTTTGAGAGACACTGGCTTGTCGGCAGCGACCGCTCGAAACGCCTCGATACGCTCGGCAACCGCCGCCGTATCCGGGCTGCCGACGGTAATCATGCCGTCGGCCCACTCGCCAAGCCAGCGAGCGGTCGCCGTCGACTGGGCCGCACCGACCACCGGCGGCGGCGTCTCTGGTCTGGTGTACAGCGTCGCCTCCTCGAGTGTGATCCGGCCGTGGTGGCTGACCGTCTCACCGTCCCAGAGTCGGCGCATCACCTCGACACATTCTTCGAGTCGGCCATTGCGTTCGGCTTTTGGAGGCCAATGTGTGCCTGTAATGGCCTCGTTGAGTCGCTGGCCGCTGCCGACCGCTAGCCAGAACCGCTCGGGATACAGCTCTCTGAGTGTGGCTGCGGCCTGGGCAATGATTGCGGGGTGATACCGGTAGCCCGGAGCGTTGACCGTCCCATACGTGAGGTCGGTCACCGCAAGTGCGCTGCCGAGCCACGACCAGACGTGGCCAGATTCGCCCTGCGTTTGGCTCCAGGGATGAAAGTGATCCGAGGCAAGTACCTCGCTAAAGCCGTGGTGGTCGGCGAGCCGAACGTACTCGAGGAGAGCGCTGGGGGCGAACTGTTCGTGGGAGGCGTGGTAGCCGAGTGTAGTCATAGGTGGAGGATGCCAGCCAGTCTGCTGGCCGAGTACAGTGGTTCGACAAACAGCGGCTTAGCTCTGGGGGCCAGTATCCTTATTCGGCTCCGCGTGGACTCGAGTATCTACTGCCGTAATCGCTTACGATGGGATACACCCCGCTCGCCGAGTACGGACTCATCGGCAACGACGATCGGTGTGGGCTTGTGAGCAGCGACGGCTCGATTGATTGGTGTTGTTTTCCACACGTCGCCTCGCCGAGTGTGTTTGCCCGACTGCTCGATACCGACCGTGGCGGCCACACTGCACTCCGGCCGACTGACAGCTATGAGTCTACACAGGCGTATCTCGAGCGCACGAACATTCTCGAGACCTCCTTCGAGACCGACTCTGGGCAGGCCGTCCTCACCGATTTCATGCCAGTCTCCAGCAAGGGTTCTCAACCGACGTTTCAGCCGGCGATCTACCGCCGGCTCAGATGTACCGCAGGAACGATCCGCATCGAGTGTGAGTTCGTCCCACGGTTCGATTATGCTCGAGCCGAGACGACTGTCGAATCGGCTGACAGTACGGCCTCCGGGCTGGTTGCCCGCGGTGGCGATAAGACGCTGTTCGTCCAGTCTCATGGCCCGCTTGAACTCGAGCCGACAGGTGACCACCGTGCGGTTGGCTTTCACCGACTTACCGAAGGCGAGACGGTCTGGGTTGGCCTGCAGTACGATGAGTACACCGAGTTGCCACCGGCTGCGTGCCGACGACTCCTTGCTGAGACGTGCCAGTACTGGGAAGAGTGGGTCGCCGACTTCGAAGCCTCAGCAACAGAGATCGTCGGCGACAACCCGTGGTACGACCAGGTAGTCCGGTCGGGACTGCTGCTCAAACTGCTCATCAACAGCGGCTCGGGGGCAATCTATGCGGCCCCGACGAGTTCGCTGCCCGAGAGATACGGTGGCGAGCACAACTGGGATTACCGGTACAACTGGATTCGAGACGCCAAGTTCACCGTTCAGGCACTGTACAACTTCGGCCGAACCGAGGAGGCCGAACGCTACTTCGAGTGGTTTCGGTCAGTCAGTGACAACGATCCTGCAGCGATCCAACCACTGTACGGCGTCCACGGTGAGACGGATCTCACTGAGTTTGAACTCGAGCATCTCGCGGGTTATCGACACTCCGAACCCGTTAGAGTCGGTAACGCGGCGTTTTCCCAACAGCAAACCGATGTGTACGGCGCGATTGTCCAGGGGATCTACGAGACGCTCCAACACGGCGAGAGTCTCTCGGATACCGACTGGGAGTCACTGCGGGCGATAATCAATCACGTCTGTGAGGTGTGGGACGAACCCGATGCCGGCATCTGGGAGTTTCGAGGCTCCCAGCGACACTATCTGCACTCGAAACTGTTGTGTTGGGTTGCGGTTGATCGTGGTCTCGCATTGGCGAGCCAACTCGAGTGTGACCATCCGGCCGACCGCTGGGAGTCCACACGCGAGGCGATCCGGACTGCCATTCTCGAATCGGGCTACAGCGAGCAGGCCGGCAGCTTCGTCCAACATTTCGACACCGACCGTGCGCTCGATGCTAGCTGTCTGTTGATTCCAATCTACGAGTTCCTGCCGGCCGACGACCCGCGTGTCGAAGCAACCCTCGAGACCGTCCTCGACGAACTGCTGGATGACGATGGGTTGGTGTATCGAACCAAATACACCGACGCTATCCCGCCGGAACCCAACGCCTTTTTGTTGTGTACGTTCTGGTTGGTCGACGCACTCGTGCTTGCCGGCCGGATCGAACGGGCTACCGAACTGTTCGAGACCGCACTTTCTCATAGCTCACCGCTCGGACTGCTCGCTGAACGTGTTGATCCATCGACAGGCGAACTGTTCGGCAACTACCCGCAGGCGTTCAGCCATCTCGGGTTGATCAACAGCGCGATCTATCTCTGCTGTGATGCACATCCAGAGCGGCTGAGTCACGACCCACAGACGGCCACCGGTGACGTCTCGCCGCTGTTTCGCCGAGATCACTGAACTCGTGGGCCGATTTAAGTAGTCCCGCTGAGCAGTAGGGGTATGGACGACGCCACACTTCGGGCACACCTACGGCGGTTCGGCCTTTCGGAAAAAGAGGTCGATACCTATCTCACGCTGCTCGAACACGGTGCAGCGACTGCCAGTACCATTGCTGATGTCGCTGGTGTCTCGAAACGCTACGTCTACAGCGTCAGCGAAACACTCGAAGACCGAGGGTTTGTGACAGTCGCCGACCATGCGGTGCCGACGACGATTCGGGCGCTGCCGCCGGATGAAGTCATCGACGAACTCGTGCGAGATGCCGAGGCGATGCGGCCCGCCTTGACGGCTCGTCATACCCGAATCGAGCCCTCCGACGAACAGTTCGAGGTAATCAAAAGCCGCGTGACCGTCCTCAAACGCATTCGGTCGTTTATATCAGAGGCCGACAACGAACTCGCCGTCTCGGTTCCGGTCGACCTCCTCGAGGAACTCGACGAGGAACTCCGGGCAGCCAGAGACCGGGGTGTGTTGGTCGTGTTGTTGGTCTCTGGGACAACCGAACTCGACTGCGAGACAACTGCCATCGCCAGTGTCACCCGCGTCTGGAGCGAACAGATGCCCACGATGCTGACTGCCGACCACCAGGTTGGCGTTGTTGCGCCCATCGGGATGCTCTCGAGTGCTCACAGCGACACCCAGGCGATTGTCTTTGCCCAGAAACATCTCGGGCCCGTTGTCGTTGCCTCGTTTTTCGGCAACTACTGGCCGGTTGCCCACGAGGTATCGGTCGCCGACCCCGCCGAACTGCCCGTCTCCTACGAGAACTTTCGGCATGGAGTTTTTCAGGCAACGCTTTGGTCTCGGGCAGACGTTGATCTTTCGGTGGACATTCTGGGTCGAACCGCTGCCGACGGTGAGCCCCTCGAGTTGACCGCCCGAATCACTGCTGTCACCCAGGGACTCATCGAGCCGACGAACAACTCCTTTCCAGTCGAACACAGCCTGACTGTTGAGGCTGCCGGAGAGACCTACACTGTCGGCGGCTACGGTGCGTTTCTCGAAACGATCGAAGCCGACCGCGTCCGACTCTCGGCCGACAGCTAATAGTTCATTTGCTGGTGAAAATGGAGATTGAAGTAGAGAACGCCGCGTATGCCCCTCATATTGATGCAAATCAATTTCTCACGGTAGCCCAGAAGTACTATGACTTAGACCTCCTTGATTAGTCGTGGTTTCACTCAGTGTTCAGTGATTGATGAGCTGCAGGTCTATGAAGAACCTGTTATTTAGTCGGGTCTTCGGTTGATTTTGAAATGATTAGATGTAATTCGTCTTGTATTTGTTTTGTTCGACTGCATTGCTGTGACTGAATACTTCAACTAACTGACTCAGAGATCATATGCTTGCCTGATAAGATTATCAATTCTATATTGCAGTATGTAATTTATGAACTGCAGTATGATCGAATCGACTCGAGGTCATTGCTGGCGATAGCATCGCTGAGTGCCTCGATATTGGCAGATTCGGGCGTTTCGCTCGGGTATTTGCGCCGAAAGTAACGATAGATGTTTGTGAGATCTCGAGCCAACAGTTCGCCGGCGTTGTCGTGGTCAGTCGGCACCGCCTGGGGCCAATCGAAGATCGTAACTCCCGATTCGTCGATAAAGACGTTGTACTCGCTCAGATCCGCATGGACGAACCCCGCGTGGTAGGCGGCTGTTAGTTCCTCGAGAACCAGATCCAACACGCCGACGACCTGCTCGGATTCGAGTCGTACCCGTGAGAGTTCCCCGCCGTCGAGTTTCTCCATGACAATCGCATGGCGGTTCTGATCGACAGGTCGTGGCACCGAGACGTCCGGATACAGTGTCTCGAGGGCGTCGTACTCTGCTTCGGCAGCCTTGCGGGCAGTATACAGCCACGAAACGTGGTTGTGGTCGGCGGTGTATTCGCGTTCGCGTGTAACTTCTCTGAAATTCGTGATTCCCTCGCGGTGGTATTTCAACGCGAGTGGCTGAAATGACATTGCCTCATAGACGTCGCTTTCTTTGCCGACACCCAGCGGTGCGCCAACTCCGTCTACGGTCTCGCGTTCGGCAAAACTCCGCAATGCGAGGGCGTCGTATCCTTCGAAGGTGAGTTGATAGCCCTCATACTGGATCGTTTTGCGCTCGAGTAGCTCGTGTTTCATACACCGATCAAGGCGATAGGTAACCTCCTCGGCAGTGAGACTCGAGTACTTTGGCAGCTGTTCGCGCTGGACCCACTCCGAAAAGCGCATTCCCTGCTCGATGCCCGACAACAGATAGAAATCCTCGGGCTCGAGCTCCCGAAAGAACGCTGCGACGTTCTGAACCATACTCACTGGAAGCCTTCGGTTCCTAAAAGCCCGACGAGTCGGTCGATGCTGTTTCAATAAATCTTATGCTACGATACAAAATAAGATGCCCAGCGTGTTGGCCGTCGGTCTGTGTCGTGTAATGCTGTTAATACCGTCTGGAACCACATTCGGAACGGTCGACATCGAGAAAACAGTCTCCAATCTGCACAATGACAGCGTCCTTCGGACAGTGGGTTGTGCTGTTGGCCGCGTTCGTCGCCGGGAACCGCCGCTGGGCCAGCAGCAAACCTGCCGGCCCTCTCGAGAAAACCGACACTGCCGCAACCAACGTGAGCGCGTCGAACCAGACCGCTTCGCCAGCAGTCTCATACAAACAGGGGTGTCAGTTTCTTCGCCGGTAGTCCCACACAAACGAGGGTGTCTCTTTTTCCAGCAGTCTCGGATACGACCGAACAGTCACTCCGTTTTTGATTGTTCGGCCGACAACGGCTCAGTACACCATGTACAGAAGTCTAGCTCCGGATCAGTTGATCGTCCACAGTGGGGACAGGACGTTCCTTCGTCGGCCTCACCGTCGCCGTTGGCGTCGACACCCGGTGCTAACTCGCGTTCTTGCTGGTCGAGATAGGCGATCAGGAGCGCATCGATCACGCTAAAGCCCAGTATAATGACTATCGGGATGAGAACTTCCCCAGGAACCGTCGTTACATCAAGCGGATCGATGGCCTCTGGGTCGGTAACGTACACCGACATCAGCGCAAACAGCGATCCAAGTGTCAACAGAAACCAGAGAATCGAACGTTTCCACCGCTGGAGATAGGCGTGGCCGGTGCCTGCGATACCGAAAAACGCACCAACCAGTGCGAATGCCGCAGTTAACAGCAGTTGCCGTCGTGAGTTGCTCATGTGAGCTACACTCTCTGGAGTGTGTTAGACACAAGTATTCCTGTCGGATCACACTCGCCGAGTGACAATCACTAAATCCGCCGCAGTGCAGACTGAACTATGCGACTCGAAGGCTACTGGGGTGTCGGTCCGAAAACGGCCGAGGCACTCCGGGACTCGCTGGGCGAAACTGCGGCCCTCGAGGCCATTCAGAACGCAGACATCCGGACGCTCGCTGCCGCAGGTGTCCCGCGCGGGCGAGCCGTAAGAATTCTCCGCCGGGCCAACGGCACTGCCGGCATCGACGTGTTGGGAACCAGTGATACCCGAAGTGTCTACGACGAACTGCTTTCGCTCGCCAGCAGCTACGGTATCTCCGAGCACGCTGCGGATCGAATTCGCGTGCTGACACCGCTGACCGACCAGCGTGCCATCGAACGCCGCCTCGAGGACGTCCTGGCGGCCAAAGCCGTCTGGGACGAACGCAGCGAGACAGACCGCCAGCGCGTGCTCGAGGCGTTCGAACGCTATGATGCCGCCGGTGGCACCGACCGCGCGGCCGTCGAGGCTGCACTCGAACTCCGGTCGGTCGGCCTCGAGGGCTCGACGTTCGACGCGCTGGGCGCGGTCGACGAAGATGCGCTTTCGGAGGCTGCGGGCGCGTTGGGCTACATTCGGGAGACCGACGACGGCCCGACTGTTACTGAGGGGGCCGACGACCAACTTGATGAACTCCGCGGACAACTCGAGGCCGCCCGCGAGTTGAACAACGCAGCGTTCGACATTATCGAATCCGTTCGTTCGGGCGGCGTCCAGGACATGCAGGCATTCCAGAGCGGCGTTGTCGATCACATAGCCAGCGAGACTCGTATTCCACACGGAACCATTCGGGCGGCCGCTCCTGACCAAGCAGTCGACGCGGCGGATTTCGTCAGCACAACGCTCCGAACGCTGGTCGAAGAACTTACGACCGACGTGGACGTCCGCGAACAGACTGTTGTCGAAATCCTCCGTGATCGGATCGAGACCGCCGACGGCGACGTGGCGGCCGCGGTCGAAGCTGTCAGCGAGATCGCGTTTTTGTTGTCATTGGGACGGTTTGCGGCCGAATACGAGCTTCAACGCCCGACGATCGTCGAAGACGGCCTGGCGGTTCGCAACGCGCGGAATCTGTTTTTGGACGGCGAGATCCAGCCGATCACCTACGGCGTTGGGAGCCACACCCTCACTGAGCCGCGGGCGAACACACCACCCTCTGGTGACCGCGTGACCGTACTGACAGGGGCCAACTCCGGTGGGAAAACCACGCTGCTCGAGACACTTAGCCAGGTTGCCCTTTTGACGGCGATGGGGTTGCCGGTTCCGGTCGACGAGGCCGAAGTCGGGCTGTTTGATACAATCGTGTTCCATCGTCGGCACGCCTCGTTCAATGCGGGTGTCTTGGAGTCGACGCTGAAATCTATCGTCCCGCCGCTGACGACAACAGGCAAGACGCTCATGTTAGTCGACGAGTTCGAGGCGATCACCGAACCGGGTCGGGCAGCCGACCTGCTCAACGGGTTGGTCTCGTTGACCGTCGAGAAGTCTGCACTCGGTGTGTATGTCACACATCTCGCCGACGACCTGAGTCCGTTGCCCGAGACTGCCCGGATCGACGGCATTTTCGCCGAGGGGCTGACACCGAACCTCGAGCTTCGAGTCGAGTACCAACCGCGGTTCGGAACCGTGGGCAAATCGACACCCGAGTTCATTGTCTCTCGACTCGTTGCCAACGCAACCGACCGTGCCGAGCGGGCTGGCTTCGAGTCACTGGCTGCTGCTGTGGGCCAAGAGGCCGTTCAACGGACGCTGTCGGATGCCGAGTGGGACTCCACCTAACTCATCGCCGAACGGCTCGAGGCGTTTGCCGTAGTCTGTGTTTCATCCAGTACCCTACCGAGTCGAGTCCACGAGCCAACGCAGATGTAGGTCTCAAGGAGTCTGGAAAACCCGGTGACGCTGGGGTGGCCGCCGAGTCGAGTCGACGCAACACATATACGTCTGAAATCGCTTACGTTCCAGTATGTCCCGAACGGCACTGGTCGGCAACATCGCCGCGATGCTCGAGGATGCAGGGTTTCTCGTCAGCGAGCGGTGTTCGGTTCGACCCAAGAGCTTCGACCTTGCAGCCCGACGCGGCGAGGATCTCGTGCTCTTGAAAATTCTCGGCAATATCGACGCCCTGACGGGCGAAACGGGTGCCGAGTTGCGGCGGTTGGGTGATTATTTGTCGGCGACGCCGCTGGTGATCGGCCTGCGAACCCGCAATCAGGATCTCGAGCCTGGCGTTGTCTATTTCCGACACGGCGTGCCAGTGTTTAACCCGGATACGGCCTACGATTTGTTTATCGAAGAGGTACCGCCGCTCATCTACGCCGCACCGGGTGGGCTGTATGTCAGCATCGACGGCGACCTGCTGGCTGACGAACGCGAAGAACGCGGCTGGTCGCTGGGGCGGCTGGCCACCGAACTCGGGGTCTCTCGACGGACGGTCTCGAAGTATGAAGACGGGATGAACGCCTCAATTGAGGTCGCCATCCAACTCGAAGAGCTGTTCAACCAGCCGTTTTCGAACCCCGTTTCCGTGTTCGATGGGGCCGAAGAGGTTCGGAATGCCGAGCCGATTCCCGAAAGCCCGGCTGTCGATCCCGACGACAAACACATCCTGACGACGCTGACCAACGCCGGCTTCGAAGTCCATCCAACCACTCGGTCACCGTTTAAGGCCGTTAGCGAGGACAGCGACAGCCGCGAGCCAACCGTGTTGACCGGTCATTCGTCGTTTACTCCGAGTGCTGAAAAACGAGCCCGGTTGATGAGTTCGATCGGCCGAGTCACCGAAACACGCTCGATCTACTTTACGACCAACCGCGTCAAAGAAGAATCAATCAAGGATACCGCAATCGTCTCCTGTGAGGAACTCGCCGAGATCGACGACCCCGACCGGATTCGAGAGCTAATCCGCGAGCGATCGACTGAACCCAGCGAAGCCTAATTAGACGTAGTGTTTCTCAAGGTGCGCAACGATATCGTCGCTTTCGGCCATCCCGTGGATATCGTGGGCTTCGTCGATGATGACCGGCACGCCGGTTTGGCCGCTAATTTCTTTGACCTCCGTTCGTTTGCTGTGCGAACGCGGAACCGTTCGGGACTCATACTCAACGCCGAGTTCCTCGAGTTTGTTGATGACTTTCGCACAGTACGGACAGCCGGGCAGTTCATACAGGATAATATCTGACATCAACATTGCTTGGCACTCGGTCTACATGAAGTCAGTGATCCGGTGTCTGTTGGCTGCACAATCGCGGTATCGAACAGAGTCTTCGGCTCTCGAGGCCGGTGTTTCTTTGGACAGCTAAGTTTGGTATTCGTTAGCGGTCAGCGGTTTGAGTGGATATCTCTCTCGAAAAGCTGCCATTCGGCTGAAGTATATCCAAACGGAAACACATAACTCGGCATGCTGGAACATACAGAGTAAGATGCACCGTTCGGCGTCGATGGCTCGGGTTGGGGCGCGAGCCACGGCGGCGTCCGGAGCCGACGACCACCCTGTTGGATTCCTTTTGCGGTTGGCTGTAGCTACCGACAATGACAACTGATCCACTGCTCGAAATAGACGGTATCACGAAACGATTCGGCGACGTGCTGGCCAACGACGACATTTCGTTTTCGGTCGACCGCGGCGAAGTCCACGCGCTGCTCGGCGAGAACGGAGCCGGCAAAAGCACGCTCATGAACATTCTCTACGGGCTTTATGAGCCGAGTTCGGGGACGATTCGACTCAACGGCCAAGCCCAGACGTTCGAAGCACCGAAAGACGCGATCGACGCCGGTATCGGGATGGTTCATCAGCATTTTATGCTCATTCCTCGCATGAGCGTCCTCGAGAACATCGTCTTGGGCGAACGTGAACACACAGCCGACGGCGACGGCGTGGTTGCCCAACTCAAACGACTGTTCGGCCGTGATCGGGCCGGCCCCCGCCAGCGACTCTCGAGGCTCGCCGACCAGTACGGCCTTGCTATCGACCCCTCGGCGAAAGTCTGGGAACTCGACGTTGGCGAACAACAGCGTGTCGAGATTCTCAAAGCCCTCTATCGGGATATTGACCTGCTTATTCTCGACGAGCCAACCGCAGTGCTCACTCCCACTGAGTCCGAGCAACTGTTCGAGACGATCTCGACGCTTGTTGAAGAAGGGCTCACTGTTATTTTTATCACACACAAGCTCTGGGAGATCGAACGCATGGCCGACCGAGTCACCGTCTTGCGGGATGGCAGCCTGATCGATACTGTTGCGGCCGAGACGGTCTCGCGGGGCGAACTCGCCGAGATGATGGTCGGCCGTGAGGTACTGTTCGATATCGACAAACAGCGGATTTCGTCGGGCGAGACAGTGCTTTCGGCAACCGGTCTGAAGGCACGCGATGATCGGGGACTTCTCAGCCTCGAGGGCGTTGATCTCTCGGTCGAAGCCGGCGAAATCGTCGGTATCGCAGGTGTCAGCGGCAACGGCCAGCGTGAGTTGGCCGAGTGTCTGATCGGCTACCGACCTCTCGAGTCGGGGCAACTCAGTGTCGATGGCGAGGATCTGACCGGCGCATCTCCACGGGAGATCATCGATTCGGGCGTCTCGTTTATTCCGGAAGACCGGTATACCCACGGCTGTGCTGAAGACTTAAGCGTTATGCACAACGCCGGGGTCAAAGTCTATCGTAACGGCGAAACTGACTCCAGTAGGTTGTTTCTGGACTACGACGGGCTTGAATCGTACGCAGACCGCCTCGTCGAACGCTTTGACGTTCGGGGTGTCACCGATGTCACCCGAACGCCGGCGGGCACGCTGTCGGGCGGGAACCTCCAGAAGCTGATTTTGGGCCGTGAACTCCTCGGTGGGCCGACGCTGTTGGTCGCCAATCAGCCGACTCGAGGAGTCGATATTGGAGCGATCGAACATATCCGCGAACAGCTACTCGAACAGCAACGGGACGGCACCGGTGTCGTTCTTATTTCGGAAGATCTCGATGAGATTTTGGATCTAAGCGACCGGATTCTCGTGTTGTACGACGGGACGTTCGTCCATGAGACGACGCCGGCGGCGACCAACAAGTGGGAACTTGGCGTCTACATGTCTACTGGTTCAGCACCAACAACGGACGACCACATCCCCCAAGAGGTACAATGAGCCCGGAACTCGTCGTCAAAAACCGAACGGAGGTTCCACCGTGGCTTGCGTATGCCGCACCGTTGGGAACGATTCTTGCGGCATTGCTCGTCGCGTCGGTTCCGCTGTTGTGGCTTAACATCAATCCGATTTCGGTCTACTGGGAGCTATTCATTAGCCAACCGTCGACAGTCAGCGGCTTTGCCGATGTGTTGACGACCGCGCTGCCGCTTTTTTTGGCTGGACTTGCGGTCTATCTTCCGCTGAAAGCTGGATTGTGGAACATCGGTGCAGAAGGTCAACTGTTTGTCGGCGCAGTGGTCGGCACAGCTATCGCCCTGTATGTTGAGCTTCCGGCGTTGCTGTTGGTGCCGCTCATGATGGTCGCAGCCGGCACTGCTGGTGCGTTGTACGGGGCGATTCCGGGCTATCTGCGGGCCGAACACGATGTCAACGAGATCATCTCGTCGCTCATGCTCACGTTTACAGCGACGACGTTCACCGGCTATCTGTTGCGCGGGCCGCTGCAGGGCTCGAGCGGTCAGTCAGCGACCGAACGGCTGCCAGATGCGGCCCAACTTCCATCGGTGCTCACTCCTCGACTCCACGTCGGCGTCGGACTGATCCTCATCATTGCGGCTGTCAGCTACATTCTGTTGAACCACACTCGTCTGGGCTATGAGATCGTCTTTATTGGCTCGAACCCCGCAGCCGCCATGCAGGCCGGTATCAGCACCTATACGACCTATATTACGGTGTTCGTTATCGGTGGGCTGCTGGCCGGCGTCGCTGGCATCGTCGAGGTCGCCGGCGTCCACGGCCGGCTGTTCGAGGACTTTTCGCCTGGCTATGGCTTTACGGCGGTCGCGATTGCGCTTTTGGGCCGAAACGGGGTTGGACAGGTGTTGCTTGCCGCCCTGTTTTTCGGCGTCCTGACCGCAGGCGGGACGACGATTGCGGTCACTCAGAACGTTCCCAGCGCGTTGATTGATGTGATCGTCGCGCTGACGATCCTGTTTTTGCTCACCGCTGAGTACCTCAAAGACCACCATATCAGCGTTCGGTGGCGCAGGTCGGATGCTGAGGCTGACCCACAGACAGGAGGTTCACCATGAGTCTCTTTGCGGCAACCCTCGAGTCGACGGTTCGGCTTGCCACTCCACTGTTGTTGGCAGCGATGGGTGAGCTCATCGCCGAACGGAGCGGCGTGCTGAACCTTGGTGTCGAAGGGATGATGCTTGCCGGCGCGCTTGGTGGGTTTGCGGCCGCAATCCTCACCGGTAGTATCTGGATTGGCTTCGGTGTCGGCATTCTCGCAGGGATGGCTCTGGCGCTTGTTCATGCGGTGTTGTGTATCTCGCTGAAAGCCGACCAGGTGATCAGCGGCATCATGCTTACACTCTTGGGTGTCGGATTGACGACCTACTTTGGCCGCGGCTACGTTGGTCAGTCTATCGAGGGCTTCCAGCGGATCGCAATTCCTGGACTGGTCGAGATTCCGGTGTTGGGCACCGCGCTGTTTTCGATCACTGCCCTCGATTACCTGTCGTTGTTGTTAGTACCGGTTGTCTGGTATGTGCTGTTTCGGACGAACATTGGTGCTGAAATCACCGCGGTCGGCGAAGACCCCGAAACGGCCGACACTGCCGGAGTTCCAGTGTTCTACATCCAGTACGCCTGTGTACTGATCGGCGGCGCACTGGCTGGTGCGGCCGGCGCACAGCTTTCGTTGGCATTTACCAACTTCTGGGGTGTTGAGATGACTGCAGGTCGCGGTTGGATCGCTGTCGCACTCGTCATTTTCGCCCAGTGGCGAATCATCCCGCTTTTGGGCGGTGCATACTTTTTTGCGGCCATCGACGCCCTGTCGTTCCGCTCGAGTACGGTTCGGGAGTACGTTGTTGATCTCGTCGGTATCAGTGCCTTGGAGTCGATGCTCCAGTTCCTGTTGAACCCACAGGTGATGAACACCTACCCCTACCTGCTGACCATTGCGGTGCTGTGGTATGTCATGCGGCAGACCAACCGCAACGAGTTGGGTGCACCCTCTGGGCTGCTGAAAAGCTACGACCGCGAGTAGTCCTCACTCGAGCCGAACGCACCTTCGAGTGCTGGCGGCGATCGCCACCTGTTTTGATTCCACCGTTCGATCACACACGTGTCGGTCAGACGCGCTGATAGATTTGGATGGACGGAAAGATAGGATTCTTTAAGTGGAATTGTTGGTAGTATACACCCGAATGTCTGAAACAAACCATAGTTCAGTTGAACCGACACTCTCGCGCCGCCAAGCGCTTGCGGCCGCCGGCGCACTGTCGGTGGCTGGGGCCGCTGGCTGTCTGAGCGACGACGAGGCCGCTGGGCCAACTCCCGAGGAGGCTGCCTCCTCAGCAGCGTGGATTTACTTTGCCGAAGCCGACGATGCCGGCTGGACTTCCTCACACGATTCGGGCCGCCAGGCGACCGTCGATCAGTTGGACGATTTCGCCAGCACCTACGTCGAAAGCGTTGATGCGGGCAATGTTGAACAGACCGCCAGCCAGTACGCCGAAGAGGGTTACGACGTGGTTTTTGCCCTTAGTTCCGGCTTTACTGATCCAATGTCGTCAGCCTCCGAGCAGTATCCTGACACTGCCTTTGAGGTCGCCGCCGGACTTGACGCCGGTGAGAACTACGGCGCGTTCTACGAGAAACTGTATCAGGCTCGCTATCTGGTCGGCTATGCCGCCGGAATGGTCACAGAAACCAATAGTATCGGGTATGTTGCGGCCAACCCGGTCGCAACCGTCTACCACGATATCAACGCCTTCGCACTGGGTGTTGAGGCTGCTAACGACGAAGCGACCGTCCACGTTCAGTGGACCAACGACTGGTACGATCCAGCCACAGAGGGCGAAAACGCCGAGACGCTGATCAGCGACGAGGACGTCGACGTGATGGCCCAACACCAAGATTCGCCGTCGGCACTTGAGACGGCCGCGAGTAACGACATTTGGGCAACCGGCTATGCGGAGTCTGCCGCCGATATCGCCGGTGATAACTATCTCATGACACCCGTGTTCAACTGGGAAGTCGTCTACATGGACATTATCGAACGCGCTAGCGAAGGAACGTGGGAAGGTGGCATCACCCTGCTTGGTTTCGAAGACGGTGCTATCGACATCAGCGACCCCGGCCCAGAGGTTCCCGAGGACGTCGTTGAAGAGGTCATGGAGATCCGTGAGGACATGATGGCTGGCGACGGAGACGAGATTGTCTGGGGCGGCACCGAGTACGACGACTGGAGCGACGAACAGCTGATGTTCGAATCGGACTCATTTATTGTCGACAACATCGACGGCGACGACGATATCTAACGTTCACAGAATCGTTACTTCGCTGTTTTCGACTTCAATCTCGACGAGGCTCGTCACCCCGTGGTCGGTTTTGTCCATCGCAGAGGGGCCGTTCTTTTCGATCACAACCGCGATGTCGGCGATTTCGGCACCAATCGAATCGAGCGCATCGCAGATCGCCGCCAGCGTCCCACCCGTCGACAACAGGTCGTCGACGATCAACAGCCGGTCGCCGGCCTCGACGTCGTTGATGTACATCTCGGATTCCGAGTAGCCGGTTGTTTTGTGCAGCGGCATCTCCTCTGGCAGTCCGTAGGCGCGTTTACGAATGACAACCAGCGGGATGTCCGTCTGCAATGACAGCGCAGTAGCGAGATGAATTCCCATCGCCTCGGGCGCAACGATCTTATCAACATCGAGATCGACCGACTGCATGATCGTGACAACAACCTCTCTGAGTAAGGCCGGTTCAAGCATTGGTACGCCGTTGCTGATTGGATGGACGACGTACTCATAGCCGTCTTTGTCGATAATCGGAGCCTCGTGGAGCGATTCGTGAAGCCGATCCATACGATTCGTTTACCGAAACAGCTCAAAAGGGTTCGTTATTGCGCCGTGGCTCAACTCGACGGTTCGTCGTGTGGTTGCTACTCGAGAGTCGATAGCGCACCGACCGGTGTGTCAGTCTGTTCTCGAGCCCGAGACATCCCACGGTTGCCCACAGCGATCAGCGCAAAGACGCCGACGACAGACGCATCGGCCTGTTGGGCGATATCCAACAGCAGCTCTTGGGTCTCGCCCGACCGAATCAGATCATCGACAATCAACACCGACTCGCCAGACTCGAGTGCACAGGCCGGTAGATAGTAGGTTAGTTCGATACCTGAGGCAAGTCGCTGGCGGGATTCGATGAACTCCTCGACGGCGGTTTCTTTGGATTTTTTGGCATACGCCAGTCGGGCATCGAAATACGAGGCCATCGCCGCACCGATCGTAATGCCGTCAGTGGCTGCGGTCAACACCACATCGGGTCGTTCGAAGCCGAAGCTGTTGGCAGCCACGGGCGCGACCAGATCCAGAAACGACTGATCGAAGACGACCCCAGAGTTATCAACGTACCCCTCGTCGTCAAATCGAACGCGTCGGCCCAACTCGTCGGCCAGCATCTCGCGGCCGACCGCTTCGACAACCTCCTGGGCACGGTCTACGCCCGGCAGGACGTGACCGTTGACATATCGGTTGAGATCTCCGGCTGGGAGCCCTGTTTCGGCCGACAGCTCTTCGTAGGTTCGGCTTGCTTTGAGCATCCGGAGTACCGCCACAGCCTGCAGTTGGAGGGCGGCCTTCTGTGCTCTGTTCATACTTCGGTACTCACTGTTGTGCAATGATGAATATGCCGATAGCCAA
>LKML01000147.1 GCA_001563795.1 Haloferacaceae archaeon B1-Br10_E2g22
AACGGTGGCTGTGTTCCATCGCTGTCTGTTGATTAGGTACTGTATCTATGTAATAGTTTGTGCCCGCGTTGTCGGATTCATCCTCGGGGTCAAGCCCCGAGGTATTCTCCTTGACCGCCGATAAAACTCCGAGCAGGGCTGCTCAGTCGTACTTTCGAAAGCCCATCTCGCGGGCCATCTCGCGGAACGACTGTCGGCACAGCCAGATGTCGTACGTGCTGATGAGTCCCTGTTTTCGGCCCGTATCTCGACAGATACGGCGCTGTCCTGTACGTTCGCCGTCGGTCGCTGGGCTGTCGTCGGTCATCGGTCAGCCTTTTTTCTGAGTTCGGGCTCGACCGAGCGGTCATCAGCCAACTCCTCGAGGAGGTCGTCAGCTCCAGACGAAATGAGGCCGTCGAGCGCCTGTCGGCGTAAGCCACCCGAGAGACCGCTGGTTCGAACCAGGACGGCGAGTTTGGTTGTCTGGTTGTCGCTGGCCAGCTCGTCGATTGCCTTGCGTCGCTGCGATTCGGGGATGTTGGTCTTGACGGCGGTTTGGAATGGGGATGTCATCTGGCGTCCTCGAGTGAGATGTATGACTCGCCGGCCGCAGAGATCCAGGTAGTGGTCACTGAATCACCGGGTGCGGTCGAGTAGATCGTACAGATATCCGGCAGTTCGTCGCGTTCGTCGATAATTGCGTGGGACTGTTCGTCTGAGAGACTGGAGGTCGTCGGGTGGGTGTAGCTGTGTTCTGACACGGTGTGGCTAGTCTGCAAGGCCGATTTCTTCTTGGGTCTCGGGATCAGCGGCGGTTTGTGCGTCGTCTTCGGTGTCGTCGGGCAGTTCGAACGCCGGGAACCGATCCTCGAACGTCGACCAGTCGGCGTCCATCTCCGCATCAGAGAGCAAACAGTCGCTGAGTTGCTCGCGGAGGGCGTCGTGGTTCATCTCGGTGCCGATACAGACGAGCTGGGTGCCGCGGTCGCCCCACTCGTCGTCCCAGATTTCTTTGAGACCAGGAACGTTCTCGAGCTGTTTTTCGCGCTCTTCGGGCGGCAGCGTCGCAATCCAGTTGCCGGCCGGTGCAACCCGGACGGACTGGCCGGCGACGTTGAGCATGATCGCCATCTCCTCGCGGCCTGCCAGCCAGAAGTGGCCTTTCGAGCGGACGACGTTCTCTGGGAACTCATCAAGCAGTTCGGCAAACCGCTCGGGGTGGAGCGGTCGGCGCGCTTCGAAGACGAAGGAGGTGACTCCGTGTTCTTCTTCAGCGGACTCATGCGGTTCTTGGAGTTCTTTGATCCAGCCGGCAGACTGGCTGGCCTCCTCGAAGTCGAAGCGGCCAGTATCGACAATCTCCTCGACATCCACCTGGCCGTTAGTCGTCCGAATGATTTCGGCACGTGGCTGGAGCGTTTCGACCAGCTCTTCGATCTCCGCCAACTCTGGTTCGTCGACTAGGTCGCATTTGTTGAGCAACAGCACATCACAGAACTCGACCTGTTCGACCAGCAGGTTGCCGAGATGTTTCTCAGTGCCGTCGTCGTCGAGCAGTTCCTCGGATTCCATCGCCGATTTGAACTGGTGGGCATCGACCACGGTGACGGCGGTGTCCATGTGACAGCCCTCGAGCGGTTCGATCCCCGTTTCTTCGTAAAACTCTGTGGGATCGAGATCCGACTGGTCGAATCCCAGGGTGAGTGTCTGGGCAACGGGAAGCGGTTCGGCGACGCCGGTTGATTCGACAATGATGGCGTCGAACGTCCGGTCGTGAGTAAGCTCGCCAATGGCGTCCAGCAGGTCGCCACGAAGCTCACAGCAGATACAGCCGTCTTCGAGTTCGATCAGTTCTTCGTCTTCGGCCGAAATGTCGGAGGATTCGGCAACGAGTTCGGCATCGACGTTGACCTCGCCCATGTCGTTGACAAGTACGGCCAGCTCGCGGTCGCCACTCGAGCGGAGAATGTGGTTGAGCGTCGTCGTTTTGCCGGCTCCCAACGTCCCCGACAGCACGGTTACGGGTGTGGTCTCGCTGTCCATGTGTTATGAACAATGCACCGTAGACAAATAGTAGTTATTATTTGATTCGATGATCTTATTAAGACCTCGGCACTACCAACCGACACTCAGCCACGCTATGAGACCACAAGACGCGCAGGATACCTTCGGCTGTGTCATCGTCGGCGGTGGGATTCACGGAACCTACCTCAGCCAGCGGTTGCTCGAGGACACCGAACTGGAGCGTTCCGAAATCAGTATTCTTGACCCACATGACCGCCTGTTAGCATCGTTCCGGCGCAAAGCCCGCAGCTGTGGCATGGACACACTCCGTTCGACGTACGTCCAACACGTCGGTACCGAACCGTTCGGCCTCGAGTCGTTCGCCGAGGCCCACGATCGCACCGACGAACTCCACCCGACTGTCGATTACCCCGACCGGCCTTCCGTTGAACTCTTTTTAGACTACGCCGAAGATGTTATCGAGACGAAATCTCTCGATAGACATCACCGACAGGCGGCCCTCGAGACAGCCCGCGAGCGGCCCGACGGCGGCCTACGACTCACAACCTCGACGGGCGAGATTGAGACGCACTCGTGTATCCTCGCCATTGGCCACGGCGAGCAGTACCGCATGCCCGAGTGGGCAGCAGGGCTCGAGGACGTCGAGCACGTCTGGGATGGATTCGATCTGCAGACCGCACTCGAGGCTGACGGGGGCGATACAGCCGACAAACACGAAGAAATCGTCATCGTCGGTGGTGGGATCACCGCCGCACAACTGGCCTGCACGCTGAGCGAACACCGACCGACGACGGTGGTGAGCCGCCATCCCCTCGAGTGGGAGGTCTCCGAAGCCGAACCGCCATGGCTCAACTGGCACTACATCGAACAGCATCTTCACGGGTATCCACCCGCCTCAAAACAGCGGCTCGAGGCAGTCCGCGAGGCACGGTATTCGGCAACGATACCACCCCACCTGTACGAGACCATTGATTGCCGCCTCGAGACAGGTCGGCTCCGAATTCTGCAGGGTGAAATCGAGACCGCAACCCCAAGCAAAGCCGGTCTACGGCTCGCACTCGACGACGGGCTTGCGCTCGAGGCCGACCAGGTGGTGTGTGCGACCGGCTTCGAGCCCATATTTGGCCACCCGCTTGTCGAGCGGCTTGTAGCCGCGTTGGATCTCGAGTGTGGCTACTGCGGGCTGCCGATGGTCGACGATGCGACACTGGCCTGGCAGACGACCGCGGGCCGGTCGCTGCCGCTGTACGTCTCGGGCGCATTAGCACTGGGAGTGGTCGGACCATATGCACCAAACATCCCCGGAGCAAGGCGTACTGCCGACCGAATTACAACCGCACTCGAGACCGACGACAGCGGGTTAGCTGTACCGACGACCGGAAGTAAATAGCCAACCATACTCAGGATTCTGTTTTGATTTGCGATACGTCTCGAGCAGCAAGGTTTGTTCCAACTTCGATGGTATCGCTCGCATAGACCGCAATCTCTCGAAGTGTCGATAACAACTGTTGGAGTTCCAACAACGGCTCGGGTCGCTCGGCTTCGAGATGCGCCTGTGCTGCGTCTAGTGTGTCGGTTGCAACCGCAAGTGACTGGTGGGCAGTTTTCGAGGTCTCAATACAAGGATTCGTGACTACCGCCTGTGCATCGCTAACGGCTTCATCGAGCGACACTGCAACCTCTTCGATAACTTCAATCATTGTGTCAGTACTCTGCCGACAGTCTACTGCGAAATCGTTGATGCGAACCGCACAATCAGTCATAAGGACGAGATCCTGGGCAACCGAGCGGTAGCCAATAAGTGGAAACCCTGTTTTCAGTCCCATTGAACTATTCAGGCGAGGATTTCGATACGTGGTGAACAACAGACGTAAAAAGAGATAAAAGAGTTTGTCTGCCTGCTGTTTGTAGTTGTCGGTCAGTCCGTTGGTCTCGGATTCAGCCTCGAGAAAGGACTCGATAGCGTTGTCTCTGATTAGTGCTTCTGTTCGCCAAAGCCGCTCGAGCAGAGAGATGAGTTCGAAATCATCAGGAGCAACTGAACACCTGATCTCCAGTCGCGTAGGCAACTGTTCGACGATGCCGAGACCCATCAGTTGCTGCTCGAGGTCACCAACGGAGGATACAAACGCAGAAGGGAGTTCCTCTGAGGCAGTGATGCGAATCGTTCGGCGACCCATCGTGTAGTTGGCGATGATGATGTACTCGAGCATTTCGGCGGTGATTGTGTCGGCATCAACGACCGTAACAATCTCTCTGTCAGTGTGATCAGCCGGCAACAAAAGCAGCGAACCGGTGTGTTCGTCCCGTTGGCCGCGAAGGATATCGCCTTTTTCGATGCCGTGTTCGCAGATCCACTCGGACGGCAAAGAAACAGCCTTGGTCGAAGAACCCAACTGTTGGACTTTTCGACGCATGTCCCAGTCGTTATTCATCATCCCGACTCACCACAGACGAAGGCGATTGAAAACAGAATCGTAGTACTACAGCTACACAACTAACCATTCATGTTATTGCTAGCCTGAGACCGTGATAAATGTATGTATCTGAATTAAAACCCGAACTAATGTGTATATTATCTCTGGTCTCGAGGACACAATGTGTGTTTTGGAAAGGTGCATTCGTTGTGGATACAACTGGCAAACTGTGAGTGACCCACCACGGGCGAAGTGGCCTGTGGCTTCGCCGTGGTCTCTGGTGCGAAGCCAGCGTAACGCCACTGGCAAATTTAATTCCGCCCGCGCTCGCCCCTGCAGAAACGCACGCTGCTTTTCGTTTAGATCGCGATAATAATCGTGCTGATGGCGATCCAAAAGAGAACGACAACACCCCCCATCCGCCTGCGCTCAGTGGTAGTCTCAGATGAAATCTCAGTTGCTGATGGGACACTGATTCCGTTGCGCCACAGCCAAACACCAAGTGCGGAGACAATGATGAACTGGTAGGCGACGGCCCCAACAAACACAAACTGGAGGATAGACTCGCTCGTCATACTGGTTCCTCCATAGAGAGGTCATTGAATTCGAATTCCGACGGCCAAGCAATCGTAAGTGCGGGTGTGAGCGTGGCAGCGATCGCGTGACCGACGAGATAAATCAGCGGGATATCGTAGCCGAGAGCCAGCATCGGGACGATAACACAAATAACAGAAATCGCTGTGACAAAGACAGCGTTCGCACTCGTTTTTTCCCAGTACAAACAGTACAACAGCGGGAAAAAGACGGCCGTGATACCAATGGAGTTGATCCAAATCAAGGTCAGGAAATTAACATTCCAGATTACATACGTCGTCAACAGTGTCAACGCAGT
>LKML01000048.1 GCA_001563795.1 Haloferacaceae archaeon B1-Br10_E2g22
AATTACTGCACTTAGAATTACTGCACTTGGAATTACTGCACTTGGAATTACTGCACCTGAAACGGCACGACCATGAAACACAGCAGTCCGACAGCGAACGTCAGCAGGCCAACGAGCAGTCGACGCCGTCCTATTGGCTGTTCGTCGACCGGGTTTGCAGGGCCGACGTAGGCGATCAACAGCGCGAAAAAGCCCCAAAACACCCACAGACCGACCGACTCGTTGAGCGAGAGATCCCGGATGTAGTACAGGTACGCTGCCAGTCCGAACAGCACGCCTGGAACAAGCCCAGCAATCGTCTCCTGGCGTCTGCCGACCATGGCTCGAACCATGTGGCCGCCGTCGAGTTGGCCGACCGGAAGCAGGTTCAACCACGTAAAGAACATCCCGACCCAACCGCCGATAATCACCGGATGTGGGTTCAACGCTGGATCGCTGTAGCTGGCCTGAACACCGAGTATGGTAGCGATAATATCGAGTAGGGGTGGATTATTGAAGCTGATTGCGTTGCCGGATTGATTCTGTTCGACGACGTGGGCTGGAATCTCAACAGGCCCTAACGAAAGACCGATGACGGTGACGACAACCGTCGCCACCAACCCAGCAATCGGCCCGCCAACACCGATGTCAAATAGGGCTTTCCGGCTCGGCATCCGTCCGCGCATCCGGATTACTGCGCCGAGTGTGCCGAAAATAATGGGAGCCGGAATCAGATACGGCAGCGAGACGTTGACACCGTGGTACCGACCCATCGCGTAGTGGCCCAGTTCGTGGGTCAAAAGCACCCCAAGCACCGCGGCGGTAAACGGCCAGGCTTCGAGGATCACCAACGGATTCGAACGGATCGCCTCGAGTGGGATATAGTACCAAAATACCGCACCCACAAGCAGCGTCGAAAGCACGGTCAATCCGAACAGCACGATGTTTGTCCACGGAAGTCCCTCGCGTTTCGTTTGGTGGTCGTGTGGAATGGCGACCAACGCGGTGCCGAGACTCTCTTCGGAGGTAGTGAATTTGAGCTCATAGCCTGCTTCGTGAAACGCCGGCTGTAGTTCGTCGAACAGCCGCCGTTCAGGAATCAACGGCTCGCCGTAGTAGATTATGCGTCCGTCTCGAATGCGGACATCAGTCAGATGGTACCACGTCTCAAGAGCCTCAGGGCGTGGGACTGTGATGTCCGGATCAGCCATCGTCTATAGTATGTGGCCGACGATCATAAACGCCCGCTTCGGCGGCGCAATTACGGTCGCTGTGGCTGTGGTGGCTGTGTCTGAAAGGAGTGTGGTCGTCAGCTTGTCGATCAGTGCAGTTCAGGCTGCGTCAGTGGGTTCAACATACCATGTGGTCGCACCGGTGTACGACCATGGTTCGATCGAAAGATCGGTCGCCGACTCCTGAAGGCGGACGATCAGCGCGCCGATTTCTTTCGGCGAGAGATCGATCTCCTGGGCAATGAACTTGCTTTTGAAGTATCGGTCGCCGGCTGCCGCACGTTCGCGAAGGTACTGCCGAAGATACTCGGCCTTTGGATTCCCGTCGACGGTGCGGATCGAATCTGTGGAGGGTGTAGTCGCGCTCATGATGAACCTCGAATAGTGGTCTGTCACCCCATATGATATATAACTGAGATCGTTCAGTCTGCTTTGGGTCGCTTTAGCGTCTGAACGGTTTAAACTCAGGCGGTTCAGTGCCTTCGAGACGCTTTAGAATATGTTTAAACTATTTATAATCTGTTTTGAACATATATTTCTCTCCTCCATTGTCAGATTTTTATTCAGTCGGTAAAGCTGAGATTACCGAACTAAAAGAGACAATCACACCAATTAGTGTCGCTACACGTCGAGTGTGCCGACCGCGCGCGCTCCGCGAGCCGACGTGGCTACGGCTGTTCGTGGAGCCAAAACTCTTCTTCGGTCGTCGTCTCTTTTTTAAATATCGGCACCTCGTCTTTCAGCCGGTTGATTCCGTCTTCGACCGTTCGGAACGCTTCCTCGCGGTGGCCTGCCAACACCACAACAAAGACGATGTCTTCGCCGTCTTCGAGCAGGCCAACCCGGTGATGCAGTAGCACCTCGAAGACACCCTCGCGGGCAGTTAGTTCCTTGCGGATCGTCTCGAGGCGCTGTTCGGCGACACCCTCGTATGTTTCGAACGAAAGCTGTTGGGTTCGGGCGTCCTCGGGGCTGTCTTTGGCGCGAACACGGCCTGTAAACGTGGCAATCGCCCCCGAGCGGTCTGCTTGCGGAGAGGCTTTGACCTGTTTGATGAGTGTCTCGAGAGTAATGTGTGGGTCGAACGTCTCAATGCGTTCGACGATATCGTCGATATCGACAGCCGCAGCCGTCGGTGCAGTTGCAACTACTGGCACAGAGGCTGCGGGGTCGGCCTCACCAACGGCGACCGTTGGCAGGCGGTGGTGAGAAACGCCGGCAACGACTGCATACTCGTAGTCAGCCGCAAGCGAATCGAGTAGCTCCATCGGTGTGCGATTGCGACCGCGAGCCTGCCAGTGTCCATCGTCTGTACGCTCGAACTGAGCGTCGATATCTGTTATCGCAGTCTCACTCAGAGTGTCAATCTCAGCTGCCTCGAGGGTACAATCGACCATCACGATGCGACCTTCATGCGTTTCGGCCAGCCGACCCGCAAGTCGGTCGGCCACGGATCGGCTTTCGTCGCCAATGATACAGACTGTTTGCATACACAGAAGGCGGGTCGCCGACGGCTTGAGTGTTATCGAACCGCACGAGCGGCCGAGCCGGCGAGTAGCGGCTTGACAACGCTTAAGGCCGACTCGGAGTTAGCCGATGACAATGAGAGTCGTTATTTCAATCGGTGGCAGCGTGCTGGCTCCGGAACTCGAATCCGAGCGTGTGACTGCCCACGCCGAGGTTCTCGAGTCGTTGGCTGCTGCAGACTGCGAACTCGGGGTTGTTGTTGGCGGCGGCGGCGTTGCCCGCGAGTATATCGATGCGGCCCGGACGCTGGGTGCAAACGAGGTGCAACTCGACCAGCTTGGCATTGATGTCACACGGATCAATGCTCGATTGTTGATTTCTGCACTTGGGCCGACCGCCAAACCGACACCGGCAACAGACTACGACACGGCCGGCGATGCCATTCGCCGTGGTGACATTTCGGTAATGGGTGGTATCGCCCCCGGTCAGACCACCGACGCGGTGGCTGCGGCCTTTGCGGAGTATGTTGACGCAGATCTGCTCGTGTATGCGACAAGCACTGAGGGCGTCTACGATGCAGACCCGGATCTCGATTCTGAGGCGATAAAATACACGACGATGTCGCCGGGCGAACTCGTCGATCTGATCGTCCCGATGAGTCGGGACGCCGGTGCGTCGGCCCCGGTCGATCTGTTGGCAGCGAAACTAATCGAGCGCTCAGGGATGCGAACGGTGGTTCTCGACGGCACCGACCCCTCGGTTATCGAAGCAGCCGTCCTCCGTGGAGATCACAACGGCACCGACATCATTCCACATGGAAGCAGCGAACCGGCGGCCTGGGTCGAGACCGAATGAGCGACGAGAGTCACTCGCCGCATACGCTTGCGGCCGAAACTGACGCTGAAGCCGATCAGTATCACGACTTTTGGGCCGACGAGATCGCCGACCGCATCGAAGCACGCGATCCCCAAGAGCCAATCATCGTCAAAGGCGGCGTCTCACCGTCTGGTGTCGCACATCTGGGCAACGTCAACGAAATCATGCGAGGGTATTTTGTCGCCGAAGCCCTGCGAAACCGCGGCCACGAAGTACAGCAGGTCTTTACGAGCGACGACAAAGACCCGCTCCGCAAACTCCCACGGAAACTCGCCAACAGCGAGGGCGAAATCGTCGGCCTCGGGGAGGTAGACGCAGGTGCGTTGGGTCGGAATCTCGGCAAACCCTACACGGCGATTCCTGATCCGTTCGGCGAGCGGGAGTCGTATGCTGGCCACTTTGCGGCACTCTTGGAAGCCGACGCCGACCGCCTAGGCGTCGACATTGAGATGCGTTCGAACACCCAGCTGTACGCCGACGGCACCTTCGAGCCAGTCGTCTCGCACGTTCTCGAACACGTCGAAACCGCCCGCGAAGTCCTTGCAACGTATCAAAACAAGGTTGACGACGAGTACGTGCCGTTCAATCCAGTCTGTTCGAACTGTGGAAAACTCACCGAGACGGTGACCGCAATCGACACCGACGCCCAAACCGTCGAGTACGTCTGTACGGACATGGAGGTCGGCGACAACACCATCGAGGGCTGTGGCCACGAGGGAACTGCCACCTTCCGCGAGGGAAAACTGCCGTGGCGCTTCGAGTGGCCCGGCCAATGGCAGATCCTCGGTGTGGACTTTGAGCCGTTCGGCAAAGATCACGCCGAAGGCTCCTGGCCCTCTGGTGTCGATATTGCCGAACACGTCCTCGAGATCGAACCGCCAGTGCCGATGGTCTATGAGTGGTTTACGCTCAACGGCGAGGCGCTCTCGTCGTCGGCCGGCAACATCGTCACTGTCACCGAGTTGCTCGAGCTACTTGAGCCCGAAATCGTTCGGTACTTTTTCGCGCTCAACCCGAAGAAGGCCCGGGATCTGGATCTCTCGCGGCTCGATCAGTTGGTCGATGATTTCGACCGGTTCGAACGTGCCTACTATGAGGGTATCGAGGACGAATCGGTGACCGACTTTGCCGAGGCAGCCTATCCATATGTCGTCGACGAGGCGACCGACGACCGACCGATCCGGCTGCCGTACACTTTTGCGGCGGTACTCGGCATGGTGGATGATCGTGAGTTGCGTATCACACTCGCCGTCAACGAAGGCCACATTCCCGAAGACGCCGACGAGGCGACGACCGAAGCCGCCCTCGAGCGCGTCGAAAAAGCCCGCAACTGGGCCGAACGAATGGACAACGCCTACAACTACCGCTTGCAGACGGAACTGCCGGCCGTCGAGTTCGAGCCAGCTGTCGAGGCCGCCCTTGACGAGCTGGCGGCAGTCGTCGAATCAGGCAGTGATGGCGAGGAAATTCAGGCGGCGGTTTATGATACGGCCCGGGAGTATGACCTCGAGATGAGCGAGCTCTTTGCGGCAGGGTATCGGCTCTTCTTTGACGAAACACAGGGCCCGCGGCTCGGAGCGTTCCTCGGCGAGTTAGAACAGGAATTCGTCGTCAGTCGGCTCCGCCGCGAGCAGTAAGGCCTCTCACCCGACTGTTTTTATCCGAGAGCGAAAAAACGAGCCTATGAGCGATGATCGACTCAAAGGCGAGTCGTCGGCTGCGGCTGATCTCGAGACGGCTGAATCCAACGAGCGGCCAGCCGCTGGGCCGCCAACGGTCACCTATCGGTGTCGGCCGGCCGGATTCACCTGCGGTCTGTGTGGGGCCGAAACCGACACACAGTGGGTCGACGACGGCACGTTCGTCTGTCCAGACTGCAAATCCTGGTCGTAGCCGGTAGCTGCGTTATACACCGTCAGCGAAACCGAATCGAGCCACGCTCGAAGCCGGCAGCCAGCGCCGACTCATCGAGCGAACAGACGGTCGGCCGACCGTGCGGACAGGCAAACGGCTGTTGGCATTCGCCCAGCCGCTCGAGCAGGGTTTCGGCGTCCTGTTGGGTGAGCCGATCACCCGCTTTGAGCGAGGGATGGCAGGCCATATCCGCTAACAACGCCTCACGGCGGTCTGGCGGTTGGCTGCCTGCAGCGAGTTGATCTAGCGTCTCGACTAACAGATCGATCTCCGCAACCCGACCAAGCGGAGCCGGCAGCCCGGCGACCCGGAGTGTTCCACCTCCAAACGGTTCGACATCGAAACCAAGCGTCGCCAACAACTCAGCATGGGTCTCGGCGGCCGCCGCCGCAGCAGGCGACACCGAAACCGTCTCGGGTGGCTCGAGCCGAGCCGTCGGAACACCCGTTTCGGCCACTGTCGAGCACAACCGTTCGAAGTTTACTCGTTCGTGTGCAGCGTGTTGATCTACCACCAGTAGCTCGGTGCCGTCTTCGCAGAGCAAATACAGATCACGAAACGGCCCGATTACCCGAACCTCGCCAAATGGGTCCGAACGATCGACCGCTCGGAGTGGCGTTCCGAGATCGGTTGCAGCCTCCGACGTCCGGCGAATGTCAGCGGTCATCAGCGCCTCCGAGAGTGCGGTCTCAACTGCTGATTCGATCGCCGTGCGGTTGGTTAGGCCGACTTCCTGTTTGGCTGGGTGGACGTTCGGATCAACTGTTCCAGCCGGTGGCTCGAGGTCGATTGCAGCGATTGGATACCTCGAGCCAGCAGTAAGCGATCCGTACCCGTCGATCACAGCCCGCCGGAGGCCGCTGTCGGTGACTGGCCGGCCGCCAACGGAGATGCGGACATGCTCGCGAGTCGAACGCGTAACCGAAGGATAACAGCAGATTCCACGAACTGTGAGCGGCTGGCCCTCGAGGTTCGTCTGGTGGTAGATTGTCGTCGCACGGCTGGCGGTTTCGGCGTCATAGACCCCGAGTAACGCGTCTTCGAAGCCGTTGCCGCTGATCGAAAGCGTCTCGTTACCGTTGTGGCACAACCGAAACCGCCTCTCGGGTCGCGCCAGCGCATAGCGCGCGATTAGCTCGCTGATTCGACCGAACTCCGCAGGTTGACCAGCCAGCGACTCACGGCGGGCCGGCCGGTTCGCAAACAGATCAGTGACGGTGACAGTTGTACCCTGTGGGCGGCCCGCATTCGAGACCTGTAGGTCGCCGTTGTTGACAACGAGTTTCGTGCCGACAGCACTGCCGTCGTTGGTCACGATCTCGAGGCGGGCACAGTCGGCGATTGCAGCCAGCGCCTCACCACGGAACCCCAGTGTCGAGATATCGGTCAACTCGTTTTCGACGTTGGTGAGTTTGCTCGTCGCATGACGTTCGACAGCACGTTCAGCGTCAGTCCGTGAGAGTCCACAGCCGTCGTCCGAGACCTGAATCCGGTCGGTGCCGTCGCCGTCAACCTCGATCTCGATCGAACTCGCACCGGAATCGAGTGCGTTATCGACGAGTTCGGCGACAACGCGGGCCGGTCGGGTGATCACCTCGCCGGCGGCGATCTGGGCGACAGTCGCCTCGTCGAGTCGGTGAATCGTTGTCCCGGACATTGCCAATAAAAACGGTACTGCAGGCTTTAGGGTCTTCGACCATCACTCGGTCGCTGTTGGTTCTGGCTACAGTTATTTCAGCGTTGTGCGGAGTTCATCGAGCGTGTTGAGTGCCTCGAGCGGCGTCATGCTCGCCACATCAAGCGAGCGCAGGGCGACTGCAACCCGAACTATCGACTCCTCATCAAGCGGCTCGTCGACCGCGGGATCGCCGACACCGCCGAAAAACTCCTCGGCGGGATACGACACGCGGTCATCCGAGTCGGCGGTCTCGAACTCCTCGTCAGGGTACGACACCCGATCGTCGACCGCACCAGTCTGTTCGTTGGGCCTCTCAGTGTCGGTGCCCCCAGAGTTGCGGTCTGGTTCCTCGTTCGGTGCCGGATCTGCTGGTGGCTGGCTTGATTCGGAGCTGCCCACAGATGAGCCTGCGGTGCCGTCTACAGGAACCTCACTCGAGGCAACCACACTGTTGGCACGCTCGACGACGGTTTCGGGGACTCCGGCCATGCGGGCGACTTCGATTCCGTAGGACGCCGAGGAGGCTCCCGGGGCGATGCGATGAAGGAACGTCACCTCGTCGCCCTCACGGGTGGCAGCAAAATGAAGATTGAAAATGCCCTCGCGTTCGTCGGCGAGGTTCGTCAATCCGTGGTAGTGGGTGGCGAACAGCGTCATCGCGCCCAACTCATCGTGAATGAACTCCGTGGTCGCCTGTGCGATGGCCAGTCCGTCTGCTGTCGAGGTACCGCGGCCGACTTCGTCAAGCAAGACCAGGGAGTTTTCGGTGCCGTCATGTAGAATTTCGGTGAGTTCGCTCATCTCGCGCATGAACGTCGAGTGGCCACCGGCGATGTCGTCGCTGGCTCCCACGCGCGTGAAGATCCGGTCGAGAACCGGTAGCTCAGCGGCTTCGGCAGGCACGAAGCTCCCGATCTGGGCCAACACGCAGGTGAGCGCAACCTGGCGCATATACGTTGATTTGCCGCTCATGTTGGGGCCGGTGATGATTGCTACCTCACCTGCCGAGAGGTCGGCATCGTTCGGGACAAACGACGGTTGGGTGGTTTCGACAACCGGATGTCGCCCACCTTCGATGTCGATGCCGGCGGCTGTCGAGTCTCGGATCGTCGGCCGAATGTACTCGCCGTCGGCGGCGACTGTCGCCAACGAACAGAGTGCATCGAGTTCCGCAATCGCGGTGGCGAGCCGCTGGATACGTTCGGTTTCGACACCGACTTTCTCACGAAGCGAACAAAACAGCTCATACTCGAGGCTGTCGGCACGTTCGGCCGCCCCGAAAATCTCGTCTTCGCGGGCTTTGAGTTCGGGTGTGTAGAACCGCTCGGAGTTTTTCAGCGTCTGACGACGGGTGTAGGCTTCGGGCACCGAATCTAGATTCGGGTTCGTTACCTCGATGTAGTAGCCATGAACCTGATTGTGACCGACCGACAACGATTCTATGCCAGTGCGTTCGCGTTCGTGGGCCTCGAGTTCGGCAACCCATTGGCGGCCCGCCTGTTCGGTCGATCGCAGGTCAGCGAGTGTGTCATCGTAGGTGGGCCGAATCACCCCGCCTTCGGTGAGTTCCATCGGCGGATCGTCGACAACGGCGCTGTCGATCTGGTCGGCAATATCGGTGAGCGGCTCGAGTCGCTCGCGGTGGCCCTCGAGGGCAGTACCGTCGATTTCGGCGAGTTTCTCGCGGAGTTCGGGGATGACTGCCAGCGTTGCGTGCAGCGAGCGCAGATCACGCGGAGTCGCTCGCCCACGAGAGATACGACCCACGAGTCGCTCGAGGTCGTAGGCATCTTTGAGGAGTTCACGAAGCTCTGTGCGCACAACAGCGTTGTCAGTGAGTGCTGCAACCGCCTCGAGTCGCTGCTCGATGGCCTCGCGGTCGACCAGCGGTCGGCGAAGCCAGCGGTTCAAACAGCGGCGGCCGAGTGCACAACTCGTCTCGTCAATTACATCGAACAGCGTCTCGCCCGCACCCAGCCCGCGATTTTCGAACAGCTCGAGGCTCTGGATGGCTGCTGCATCAAGCCGGAGATGCTCGCGGTGGTCATACCGGCGGATACGAGAGACGTACTCGAGGCTGCCGTCATCACCCTGGGTGTACTCGGCGTACGACAACACCGCCCCAGCCGCGCGCAGTTCGGCGTCGGTCTCGAGGCGGTCGGCTGGGTCGGCCAGATAGCCACTCAGACAACTAACAGCAGCACCACGGTCGAACAGCGCGGGGTCAGTGTCGGTTACTGACCACGCTGTGAGGCCATCAGCTGATGAGAAGTCAGCTACCGAAGGGCCAAAAAGGAGTTCTGCGGGTGCGATCCGGTCGAGTTCTTCGGAGAGTCCCGCGCGGTCTCCAACGCTGGTAACGAAACATTCGCCGGTCGAGACGTCGATTGCGGCGATGCCGAACGTGCCGCTTTCGCTTTGGGCGACGCTGGTGAGGTAGTTCGTGGTGCCGGCCTCCAGTAGCTCATCGTCGACGACGGTACCCGGTGTGATCACGCGCGTGACTGCGCGGTCGACGAGGCCGCTGGCTTCGGCAGCGTCTTGGATCTGGTCGGCCAGTGCGATTCGGTAGTCGGCATCTACCAGTCGCTTGAGATAGCCACTGGCGTTGTCAATTGGAATGCCGGCCATTGGATACGTGCCGGTCGAATCCTCCCGTTGGGTCAGCGTCACCTCGCAGGTGCGGGCGACGACCTCGGCGGCCTCACAGAACGCCTCGTAAAAATCGCCGACCTGAAACAACACGAGTGCATCCTCATGCTGCGAACAGAGTTCGAGATACTGACTCAGCATTGGCGTTAGCTCATGTTGTTTTTCCATCATCGTTTCGGGCGGCCCGGTCACGGATGTCATGAATGGTAGGCAGAACCCAACTAACATAAACACCTCGCTAATATCAAGAAATCGAGACATACGTGATTTCGAATACACACCCACGACAACTGGTTGGAGAACATGGCTCCTACTGCAGAGTGTCGCTCGGCTAAGAATGTATGTAGCCACCGGCTACCTCGAGTTGGCTGTCCATACTGGATCGTAGAGTGACGGTCGAACCCACTCGAGGCGCACGCTGGCCGCAAATACCCGACACTGTTTAATATGGCCGTTGTGTACACCCGAATGTAATGTCGGAAGTCTGCTCGACATGTGGATTGCCTGATGAACTCTGCGTCTGCGAAGACGTCGCCAAAGAGTCTCAACAGATCAACATCCGCATCGACGAGCGCCGCTATGGAAAAGAGGTAACGGTCATTGAAGGATTCGACCCTCGAGATGTCGATATGAGCAGCCTCTCGTCGGATCTCAAATCGAAGTTCGCCTGCGGTGGCACCATCGAAGACGATGCCATCGAACTACAGGGCAACCATCGGGGTCGTGTGGAGGATTTCCTCCGCGAGAAGGGCTTTACAGTCGCGTGATCGGTACCTGATTTCTTTCTCGAGACGGTGTTTTTCAGTTCGCAGAGCCGACGGGTTCTCTCAGTGACGTATCAGATACCCTGAACAGCTATTTGTCTGCCTCGCTTCGGAGGGGTATGCGACGTTACGCCCTCGGCGTGGTTGCTGTGTTGCTTGTAGTGTCTGCGGTCGGTGTTATCGGCGTCGGTGAGACGACCGCCCATGTCTTCGACGACAGCGACTCTGCCGGCCTCGAGCAGTCACAACCCCCAAGCGATCTCGAACAACCAGAAACAGCGAGGGGTGGCCTCGAGCGGTTGCAGTTCGGTAGCTCGGAGAGCCAGATCGACCTGAGGACGACACTCAACCGAACGCCCAAACGGGCCGGCGAGTTCACCGCAACCACTTCGGTAGGCATTCCGGATCGTGTTACCGAACTCACACTTCGGATTCCCGAGGCAGCGACAGTTCTCGAGATGGATGGGTTCAGCGAGTCTGCTGACCGTACATACGAGTGGGACGGACGAACTGCCGAGCCCAGTGTTAGGTATCGGCTGCCAGCAGACGAACAAATCAATCGGGACGGCCCGCTTGCGGAGGACGGCGATCTGAGGTTTGCCGGAACCAACGAGTGGGCACTCGTTCGGATTCCCTCAGTCGGAGCAAACTGGCGATACACCGGCGGCGGCGAGATGACCGCCGACCGACGCACCGAAATCGACGGCGAGGGAGTTGCCGGCGAGCGAATGGCGTTTCTCGGCGCGTACGACGAACACACTCACAGCGCCCACGGCCAGCAGTTCCGGCTGATCGTTCCCGAAGCAGCGACACTTGCTGAATCGCCCGAACGAATCTTCGAGTCGCTTTCGAGGGCTGCAAACAGACTCCAGGTCGGTGACCGCGACCCTGAGGTGTTCATTATCGCCGCGCCGACAGAGGGTATCGAGTGGGGCGTCAGCGGGCTCCAGGGAGGATCTGCTGACATGTGGGTCGGTGACGACGAACGCGTTGGGACGCCAACGAACGTCTGGGTCCACGAGTATGTCCATACGAGACAGGACTACGAGACAACCGACGAAACCGAGTGGTTCACCGAAGCAAGCGCAACCTATTATGCCGCACTGTTGGGCCTCGAGGAAGGCCACATCAGCTTCGAAGAGTTCAGGCGATACCTCGCAGACGGTGAAGCCGAACCACACGCCAGTGCCGTCTTGAGCGACCCACAGAGCTGGGACAACAACGCCGAGTACCGAAAAGGACCGCTCGTTGCCGGTGAGATCGACCGACTGATCAGACTCACAACCGAAAGTGAATCGAGCTTCGATGTGGTGTTTCGGTCGCTCAACAGCCACTCCGGCGAGCTGACAGCTGTGGATTTCGAGCGATACGTCTCGGCGGCTGGGAACGCTGAGGTCGCCGACCACGCCAGCAGGTATACCACGACAGCCGAGCGGCCATCGATGTGGGACAGCGACCAGCATGCAGCTGCCTTCGATCAGACGCCGGCTCGAGTCGTGTTAGAACTCGACGACGAGCCACTGACAGTGACCGGCGTGGACGGAACAACTACCGCAGACCCACAGAATCTCACGATTACGACCGGCCAGACAGTAACAGTGAGACTGACTGCTACAAACATCGGTGGGACAGTCGGCGAGTACACACTACCGTTTGCGGTCGGCAACGAATCGAGCACCGAAACCGGGCGGCTACAGCCGAACCAGACGGCTACCCATGAGTTTGCTCACACGTTCGACGAACCAGGAGTCTACACCATCGAAGCCGGCGATGATCGGATCGATCTCACCGTCGAGCCAGCCGACACAACTGTGAGTGACGTCCCTGTGGATGTTGAAGTCCCAGGGTTCGGTCTGTCTGCGGCTGTCGTAGCAATCCTACTCAGCCTCATCGCAGCACATCGAGGCCTTGCTTGCGATTAAAACGGGGTTTCGGGGCCCTCGTCCGGGATGTCTTCGGCCTCGAGGTCGCCGTTCCACTCGGTGAGCCCGCCGTGCATACTTTCGACACGGGCAGACTGAGTACCCTCATAAGAGTTGATTAGCCGGGCGGCCTGGATGCTGGCTTGGCCGTGTGGACAGACTGTCACGATGTGGTCTGCGTCTGTGAGGGTCTCGATTTCCGCCGGCAGCCGCTCGAAGGGGATGTTCTGGCTGCCTGGAATATGGCCACGTCTGAAGGCTGCCGGCCGGCGAATATCGACGATTCGTGGCCGGTCGGCCGACTCACAGAGTTTTTCGACTGCTTCAGGGCTGATTTCGCCGTCCATACACACAGATATAGACGGGTTCAAATAAGCCACTCGTCAGCGAACACAAAGCCAACCGGAGACGGCTACCCCCACAGACGGTTGGGAGTCCAGACAATAATACCGACTGAAAATCTGACAGAATAGTTATACAACTACGCGGCATAGCACTACGTGGTCTCGCATGTACGACAACATCCTTTATCCCACAGACGGAAGCAATGGAGCAAACGCCGCGATGGCGCATGCAGGCGAACTCGCCGCAAACTACGATGCAACCCTGCATGTGCTTTTCGTGATTGATTCAGAACATATCGAAACAGGCATGTTTCCACGACAGGATACGAAACGTGATCGCGTCACCGGCATGATGAAACGAGACGAACAGACAGCCGGCGAGGGCAGTATGTCACTGAACGAAGATCTCGCCAAAAAGCTTCACCGCCGAGGAACGCATCTAACTCAAGAAGTCGCCACACTGCTCGCCGATGACGGCTGTGAAACCACCGCCACTGTCAAAGAAGGCGACCCAGCCGGAGTCATCACCAAATATGCCGAAGACAACGATATCGATCTTATCACGATGGGAACTCACGGACGCCGTGGAATCGAACGGCGGCTGATCGGTAGCGTCACCGAAAACGTTGTCAGAACCTCTGCGGTGCCGGTGTTGACCGTGCGGCTCGAGGCAACTGATTCGTAGACGTGAGCAGTTGGCTGTGTCAGTCGCACAAACTGGCAGTGGATTTATATGATGTTCATTCGTAGCTGACTGTAGGCACATCCAATGTACGAGAACATTCTGTACCCGACCGATGGAAGTCAAGAATCCGAAGCCGTTCTCGAGCACGTACGTGATCTCGCAGAAACGTACGACGCTCGGATACACATCCTGTTCGTTGTCGATTCAAAACACGGCAAATCCTCGATGACCCTACACCGCGATGAGGACGGAAAATGGAAAACAGGCATGGTCAGCCGTGCCACAGGCGAAAATAGAGGTGGGATGTCGAAAAACGAAATCGACGTCTTGGAGGTACTCCAGCAGGAAGGTGACGAACTCACCCAACAGATCGCCGCAGAACTCCAAAAAGAGGGCTACAAAACGGCGACTGCCTGCAAGCGGGGCAAACCACACCAGGTAATCAACACCTATGCTGAAACCAACGATATCGATCTGATCGCCATGGGTACACACGGTCGCAGCGGTGTAAGCCGACAGCTGATCGGCAGCGTTACTGAAAAAGTGATCAGAACGACCGACACCCCGGTGTTGACCGCACGACTCGCCAAGTAACAGCCCTTAGAGGATATCTTCGTTTTGTGCGAGCAACACACCTTCGATAGTTGCATCGTTCGTCGGTTGGCTTCGGGCGACAGCAACAGCGTTCTCGAGTGGGACGGTCTGTGGAACCAGAAATTCGTTGGAATCGAGTGTCCGCTCGACCGGTGTGAGCGTCTCTGCAAGGACAATGCCGCGACGATGTCGAAGCACGCCAGTCGAACACCAAAACGAATCGAGCAGTGTCGTTTCGGCCGGTTCGAATCCGGTTTCTTCGGCGAGTTCGCGCGCGGCCGCTTCGCAAAACGTCTCGCCAGGTTCGACGATCCCAGCCGGCAACTCGAGTTGTGTCTCACGGATCGCCGGCCGATACTGCTCGACAAAAAGTAGGTGGCCATCGGTGATCCCAACGATAACTGCTGCCGGTGGGAGTTCAGCCCAGTAGTAGCGTTTGGTAGAGCCATCGGGCTGTTCGACCAGATCATAGCCGCCTGTATACCAGCCGGTTTCGTATTCGACGACAGACTCAACGACGGGCCAGTCGGGGGCGGTGAGTTCTGCAAGATGGTGGTCAGTCATTGGTCTTCGGGTTCTGTGACAATGCGCAGGCTGTATCGGTCACCGTCGCGGTCAATAATCACGCGGTCGCCGTCATCCCGGACGGCCTCGGGTTCCAACTGCTGGAGGCTGTCGTACTCGTCGAACGGCGAGTGTGTAAAGGCGTCCTTAAACTCGCCGAGTGCCCGCTGGTAGCCATCTGAACGGCCGTTCTCAGCCGCAAGCGCAGTCGTTAGATACGGATACCGCTGCTCGCTGAGTCCTTCGATATCGACAGCAGTGCCGTTGTCGTCGGTGTCGGTTGCCTCGAGATAGTAGTACTCGCCTGAGCCGAGATACCCGGGCAGCGCACCCAGCGCCAACAACAGCACGACAACCAACCCAACCGCAAGCAGGGCGTTCCGCATTAGTGGTCGCATACCAGCAGTAGAACCTACGGTGGCATACGGATTTCGACCGGTCCGAGCGGTTTATTCAACCGCCGAACCCAGGGCGTACATGGAGTTCGGCTTCGAGGTGGCTCTCTGTAGCTTTCTGGAATCTACGACCGACTGGGTCGTCGCCCGCCAACTGGGTGGGGCGGTCGCTACCCCTGGAAGCCGTATTGTCGATATCTGTGCTGTGAAGCCCGGAACAGCATTCGAGGCCCGAACTCGGATTACAAGCCGAGAAATTCCGGCCTTGGCAATCGAAAGCGACGTTGGAGTCGGCAAGGCCGTCGACTGGCGAGAGGCCTTCGAATGTTCGGCCGAGCGGGCCCAAAGTGTTATTGACCGTGCCACAGAGTGTGGGTTTTTTGAAACAGAACGGCACAACGGACGCCGCTTCGTTCGACAGACCGCACGCTATCCTACATGGATCGGTGGGCTCGTCGGCATCGAAAACAAACCGGATCTCGGCACGCCCGGTGATCTCCAACGACAGCTACGAATCGATGTCTCTGTTGGGCTGTTCGATACAGTGATTTTGGCGACCGAAAGTTATGTGACCGATGCCCATCTCAACCGCCTCCCCGAGGCAGTCGGTGTCTGGCGGTTCGACCCTGAGGCCCGTGAGCGAACGGTGATTCGAGAGCCCACACCGCTGGCCGTCGAGAAAACGGGCGTCGAACTGCAAGCCAGACGGCCGCTCCAGACGGATGTGGCGTTCGTAACTCCGGCCGAGAAAGCGGCCAAACGCCGTCGGATTGCCGAACGCGCCTACGGGAAAGGATGGCGAACCTACACGTTTCCGGACTGTCAACACATCACCGCAACCGCAGACGGCCGACCCTACTGTTCGTGGTTCGACCGCGTGGTCAACCCTGCGGTCGAATGTGGCGACGACTGCGAGGGGTTTCAGCCGGGTGAGCCACCAGCAGTCGACTGTAAACGGTTGCGCGACAAACGGAGTCCGTGGGTTGCTGACCCCGAGGGCACACAGCGGGCCCAAAGCGGGCTCGACCGGTTTCTGTAATCCGTTCAGGACTCTGGCTCGAGGCGTTCGTCGATGCCGTCGGCCTCGTGGGTGATCGTGACTGCATGGGTCGTATGCCGAAGGTGAGTCTCAGCCCACCGCCTGGCCGGCCGTTCATCGAGATAGGCTTCCGTATCGGGACACTGCTGGCAGTCGACGACCCACGGCGAGACATCGTCGGGAAAATGACCGGTGTGGCGTTTGTGATCCAGCGCGAACTGTTCGAACGCCTGATTGCCGGCATACAGCGTCTCGAGTTCGTAGGTCAGCTCCCAGGTGTTGTCACACCGAGAACAGCAGATCGTTGGTGTATCGTCCACCGGTTCGGCGGCTGGCAGCGATGTGTGTTCGATGTCGTCTGGCGGAGTCGGCACGGTCATACTACCGACTGCGGGCATATGTATGTACCCCTGAGCATGACCTCCATCCAAACCGATGGTTCAGCATCGAGAGAAACTACCAGTATCGGAGAAACACGGGCTCAGACGGTTCTGTGCGGCCTAT
>LKML01000148.1 GCA_001563795.1 Haloferacaceae archaeon B1-Br10_E2g22
GAGTTGGTTCCGTACCTCGCCGAAGCTGGCGTTGAGCTCACCGTAATCGAACACGACGACCGCCCGATTGATGAGGCCGACCCCGAGTTCGGCGATTCGTTGCTTGAGTTGTACCGCGAGGCATTTGGTATAGAAATTCTGACAAACACCGACGAACAGCGACTCGAGGCAATCGACGAGGGCGTTCGGCTCTACGTGGATCAGGACGGCGAAGAACGCGCCATTGATGCCGAAACGCTGTTTTTGTTTACCGGCCGGCAGCCTACCCTCGAGGGCCTCGAGATCGAAACCACTGGACTCGAACGACGGGACGGATGGGTTACCGACACTATGCAGTCGGCTGACGACGAGCGGGTGTTTGTTGTAGGCGATGTTAACGAGAAAGAACCCATCCTGCACGTTGCAAAACAACAGGGGTATCTCGCAGCCGACAACATCGCCGCTCACCACGCCGGCGAGCCGTTAACCGAGTACCACAACATCCACCACCACGTCATTTTCTCCGCTGCAGGCGTCTTTCCGTTCGCCCGCGTTGGCCATACCCCCGAGAGTGCTCGAAACGCCGGCTACGAGGTCATCACTGCCACCCGGTGGGCTGCAGACGACGGCGTCTTCAAGGTAAAGGATGTGGCCCACGGACTGGCACGGCTGACTGTCGATCGTGAGACAGGGACTGTGTTGGGCTATCAGGGACTGCATGCGCATGTGGATTCGATGGCCAAAACGTTGCAGGTAATCGTCGAGTTGGAACTCGATGTCCGGACGCTCCCGGACCGAGCCTATCACCCCACGCTGCCTGAAATTCTTGATGGGTTGTTTCGGGAGACCGCCGCCGAACTCGAGACAGCAAACTGAGCCGGTGTCGGTCGCTGGGAGTACTGTCCTCGTCGGGTCATTCGTCTTCGCATCGGCGAACTCAAAACCCCATCGCTACTCGTCGATGAGTGCGTGTTGATACACTACTAAGAATATAAATTTGTGGTATCCATAGTTTTATAATCGTCGGCGGGACAGCAAAGAATATGATAAAGACAATACGAAAGTCGATTTGTAAACACGACTATGAGATTTTCGGGGTAGAAACCACAGGATCGTTGGTATTTGAGAAATGCTCTGAATGTGGGAAAACTCGAACGCGAGATGGGTGAGCTCAACTCGACTGACCATCCGTGACAGCCGGTTGTGATGTTCGCAGACCACCTGTTTTTCCCCGTTAGCTAAGAAGCACGCTGTCTTCGACACCGCATAGATATGTTGGCTACACTGCAACCATATCTATAATTGACTTTTATTATAGATCGACTCGAAGCGGTAGTTGATGGCACCACAACCGCCACTGCTTGGCGTGACGATGGGCGACCCCGCAGGCATCGGCAGCGAACTCATTATCAAAAGCTACCCTCGGCTCGCTGGCAAGGCGAACCTCGTCGTCCTCGGGGATTTCGAGGTACTGCAAGCCGCAGTTGACGACTGCAACAGCGATCTCGGGGTGAACCCAACGGCCTCCCTCGAGGAGGCGGCCTTCGTCGATGGCGTGGTGGATGTACTGGATTTCGACAACGTCGAGACACTCGCCCGTGGTGAGCCTCGCACCGAGTACGGTGCGGCTGCAGTTGAGTATCTCGAGGCCGGCACGGATCTGGCTCTCGAGGGACGAATCGACGCACTCGTCACCGCCCCAGTAGACGGCGAATCACTCGCTCGAGCCGGCTCCAAACACACCTATCAGATGGATCTGCTGGCCGACCGCACCGATATCGACGAGTACACGATGTTGTTGTTGCAAGGCCAACTCGCCGTGAGCCATGTCACGGTTCACGAACCGCTCAAAACGGCCGTCGATCGGGTAACAAAACAGTCGGTGCTGCAGACGATTCGGCTCACCGAAGACGGGCTCCGAACGCTCGGGATCAACGATCCATCGATTGCGGTCGCCGGGCTCAATCCTCACGCCGGAGCAGATGGGCTCGGAACCGAAGAACAAACAGCGATCCAACCAGCCGTTAGCGCCGCCCGCCAGGCAGGCATAGACGCATTTGGGCCGTACGCACCTGATGAGCTGTTCAACAGGGGCACCTACGGAGCCTACGACGGGCTGGTGGCGATGTATCACGACCAGGGTCACATTCCGATTTATCTCAACGGGATGATCGAAAACCCCGGTGCAGTCAGCGGCGTCAACATGACCATCGGGCTGCCAATCATCCGAACCGGAACAATCCAGGGAACCTGCTTCGAGATCGCCGGCCGAGGAATTGCCCGCCCAGACAGCCTCATCGAGGCCATGCGGACGGCCGCCAAGGCTGTCCCAGCCGGCAGCTAATTCCTGCGGAATCCACTGCAACCCACTCGAGGCAAGCCGCGGGGCTTATTCGAGTTGTGTTCTACACTCTGGGTATGGAACCGACGACAACCGGCCGGTTTCGGCTGCTCGACCGCCGCCCGGATGGGACGATATTGTTGGTTGATCTCGAGGAAGCCAGCAAGGCCGCTGCGGGCGACCACGAGGCCGACCTCCAGCCGCTGGCAGTCGAACCACCCGCCGATGGCGAACTGACCGAGACAGTCTGCGAACTGAAACCTGGCTACGTTGTCTCGGCGCGTCTCGCGTGGAACGAAAGTGAGGCCCGGTTCGTCGATTGCACGGTCGAAGAAGAAACCTGGATTCAGTACGCCGACGGCATCAGCGGGGTGTTTGAACTCGCCCAAGAAACGTGGTACGACGCCCAGACCGCTGGCGATGCGATGAACTCACGGACGACCTACAGCACCGGAAACGAACCCAACGGTGTCGTCTATACGTTCGCCAAACAGACGCCCCCACGAGATCTCTTCGAGGAGTTTCGAACCGGCACAACACCCATCGAACCCCTTATTCAACGTCTCGAAGCCGAACGCGAGGACGAACAAGATCGGGCCGTCTTCGTGATGAATCCAGTTGACGAGGAGTTCGTCTTGATCTATATTGTTTTCAGCAAAGACGGCATGCTCGCCCAGACCGTCCGTGATACCTACGGACTGCCCTCGCTTTAGAACTCCCCAAGCCTCGATTGTCCGTTTCCGCTCCTGGCCCCGCCGCCGACTCCAGCGATATCTACGGCCTTGGCAATCGTCTCGAAAAACGTCTCTCTTTGAGTTCGGTCGTACAGCGTGGCTGCGGGGTGAACCGAAAGCAAGAGTCGCTGTGGTCGGTCACCAAACCGTGTTTCGACAATGCTGCCGGCCTCGGAAGTGATTGCAACCGATCGATCAAGCAGGTGCTGGCTCGGTACCTTTCCGAGTGTGATTACAACGTCGGGATCGACCGCGCTGATCTCGCTGTATAAATAGCCCCGACAGTTGGCGAGTTCATCGCTCGTCGGATCGCGGTTCTCCGGTGGCCGACAGCGCACACAGTTGGTGATTCTGATCTCTTCGCGCAACAGACCAGCCTCGCCGAGCGCTTCATCTAGTACGCTTCCCGACCGGCCAACAAAGGGTTCGCCCTGTTGGTCTTCGGTTTGACCAGGCCCCTCGCCGACAAACAGCAACCCAGCGTCTTCGGGGCCGATGCCGTTGACGATTCGGCTTCGAGACTCAACAAGCGCCGGACATCGCCGACAGTTGTTCACACAGAGGCCATCGGACTGTTCCATACGAAACAGGGGGCCGCCGGTGGCTTAATTCTCGTTGGTTTCGGCCTCGAGATACTGCTGGCGGCCCGCCCGTGCAGCACAGCGAGCAACGCGGAGGGGTTCGGGCCGACGGTGCCCCTCTGGTGTGAACGCCTCGAGGAGACCAGCAGCCTCGCCCTTGGAGATGCCAACCGCACGCACGTACACCGTTTGTCCCTCGAGTTCGACCGGCTGGCGGTCGGGCAGCCGACGATAGATCTCGAGACGAGCCTCGAGTGGTTCGCCCTCGAAGTGGTCTTCGAGCGGTTTGGCAAGCCCGCGGCTCTGTTCGAACGAAACGGCGATGGCTGGTCGGTCGGTGTAGTCGGCGAGCGCCGGCAGATCGATGATGTTGAACCATGCCGGTGCGATTCCAGCGAGCATAAGCCACTGTACGTCGGCGCGGGCGAGCCGATCCCAGAGCCGACAGCAACCGGCAGTCGCGTCGCTGCCGCCGGTGGTACACTGGCTAAACACGAGGTCGTCAATAACGCGATCCGCCCGGACGACGGCCCCGCCGAGTTGGCTGCGGTCTGGGCCGTCTGAGGCTGCAATGCCAAGCGCGCGGGAGCCGGGTTTCGGTTGCATACACCGGTCACGTAGCTACGGTTCGGCCGCTGTGTCGTCTGCTTGTTTTATTTCTTGGAGTCTGTCCAGTAGCTCGTCGTTCGATGCACCGATGTCGAACTCGAGCGACCCCGAGTGTGCGTTTTCCTCGGTGTCGTGGCCCTTGTCGTCTTCGAAGTCGATATCGAAGTCCTGATTGGCCTGTTCGGACTCATCGTAGCTTCCAAAGCCCATGCAAACGACAGTAGGCGAGCCGCACAGAAAAATCCACTCACAGCCCGGTGTTTTTGGCTCTGTTGTAACCCTTCAGGTCTGAGAGGAACGCTGTGCTGAATACACAGCGCGAGTCTTGGACCAACCCTTCTTTCAGGTCGATATACGTCTGCGTTTCTTCTGGCGACTCGGTGGTTTAGCCGTAGCGCGTAGAATATTTTGCATAACGTATGTATTACATACCACAGGTACTTTGATACAGTATCAGCATTATATAGTAATGATCGAAACGCTACTTGCAATCGGGATTATTGCCTCCATTTTTGTTGGATTTAATATTGGCGGTTCCTCTACGGGAATTGCTTGGGGGCCGCCGGTCGGTGCTGGTATCATCACGAAATCAAGCGCGGCGGCACTAATGACGGTTTTCGTCTTTCTTGGTGGCTGGACCGTCGGCCGTAATGTGATGGACACGCTGAGTGAGGGAATCATTACGACCGAACTCACCCTCGCCGCAGGTGTCGCCGTGCTCTTTTTTATCGGGATTGGGATTCTCATTGCCAACGTTTTCGCGGTTCCTGTCCCCACGTCGATGACGACTGTTGGCGCAATTGCTGGACTCGGTTTGGCGACAGACACGCTCAACTATCCCGCAATCGCAGAGATAATCTCGTGGTGGGTTGTGACACCAGTTATCGGCTTTTGGATTGGTGGTGTTATTGGACGGTACATCTACCCCGCAGTCAACGCACGTGTCCAGATCGAATCATCTGATGGTCCACTGCTGACACTCAACCGCGAGGGGACGATCCCAACACCGGCAC
>LKML01000009.1 GCA_001563795.1 Haloferacaceae archaeon B1-Br10_E2g22
ACTCAGGGAGGAAGAACCTCCGCATGCCGAACGATGATGAGATGTTTGCAGTCGTCACCGATATGCTCGGCGGTGGCCGAGTCCGACTCCGGTGTAACGACGGCAAAGAACGAATGGGCCGCATTCCTGGCCGAATGCGATTCCGAACCTGGATCAATGAGGACGACGTCGTTCTCATCGAACCGTGGGACTGGCAGGACGAAAAAGCCGATGTCGAGTGGCGCTACGACAGTCAAGACGCCCAACAGCTCCGCGAAGAAGGCCACATCAACTAGAATCGTATTTTTAGCTAACCGAACTGTCAGCCGAGAGCAACTGCACCCCTGTGATACGCCGAGCTAGTCGGTCGAACGTGTTGTCGTCTGGATCGGGTTTGATTCTTCTCTCGAGGCGAGTGTGCTGTTGAGCCCCGAGGCGGTATTCATTGTGTCTTCGGTGTTCTCGATTGCCTGTTCGATCGGTGGGAACGAAAGAGTGACAACCGAGCCGTGGGTTTCTTTGTTTTTGATTGTGAGCTCTCCGTCCATTCCCTCGACAATCCATTTGACAAGCCACAGCCCCAGCCCACTGATGTGTTCGAGCGGTGTCTCGACGCCGGAAGTAATAACACGCCGTTCGGCCTCAGGAATACCAGCGCCGTTGTCGCTCACTGTAAGTTCGATCTGTCCGGTGGGTTCAGCGTAGCCTGCGACGATGTCTACTTCCGGTGTTGCTCTGTCGTTGTGTTCGACTGCGTTCTCGATGAGATTGGTAACTGCAGTCCGGATCAGTGTATCCCCCCAAATCGAGACGTCCTCGAGGCGGGTTCGGATCGATGCGTTGGGATACGTTTTGTGGATTGATTGAACCTCTTGGCGGACGACACGGGAGAGTTCAATTCGTTGGAACTCACGCTTGCGGCCGTGGAGTCGCTGGTCGATTTTGCGGACTTTTTCGCCGAGCTGAACGAGATTGCTTGCCTTCTGTTCGATTGTCTTGGCGTGCCGTACCTGGTTTTCATCAAGTGTCTCAACCAGAATTTCTGCGTGCCCAACGACGACGTTCATATCGTTTCTCAGGTCGTGTCTGAGCACGCGGTTCATCACCCGTCGGCGCTGTTGGTGGCGGTATCGCTCGGTAATGTCTCGTGTCGTAACAATAACTCCATCCGTTGTCGGTGTAGAACGGCTGCCACGAACCGTCGTTTCGACCATGCGCCAGTCACCATCGCCCGTTTTAAGCCGATACTGTGAGTGGACGACTTCGTCAGTACCGGTGACCGCCTCGAGTTCGGTGCTGAGCGAACCGGTGTCGTCAGGATGAAACAGCGTTGTGACATCTCGGCCGACAAGCTCGAGTTGGGTGTATTTGAGCTCGGTTTCTGCAGAGGGACTCGCATACGAGATCTCGCCATCTGGCTCGACGATCAGCACGACGTCGCTGGTGTGTTCGATCACAGCCTGCAGTTCGAGTTCTTGCTCGCGCTGTGTCGTCACATCTCGGAACACCAATAGTTGGCCTTCAACAGCTGTTTCGACTGGAACCGGCTCGGTGGTAACAATAAACTGTGTCGACTCGAGAAGTAACTCGACGCCCGAAGGGTGGGGCCGAAGCTGTCCAGTGGTTCTGTCCGTGTGGAGTTCGCCCCCACCATCGGGTCGTGTCGATAGCAGGTTTTCCGGAAGCTCCTCGTTGGAACAGAACTGTAGGAGTTGTCGGCCGCAGGGCAACACACTCGCGGCCTCGCGGCCGATCACTGGTTCTGGCAGCGACAGCTGCTGGCGTGCAGCCGTGTTGGCGATTCGAATGCGGCCCTCGTCGTCGATTAAGACGACACCATCTTCCATCGTCGAAAGCACGCGGTTGCGCGCAGTTGGCAGCATATCGAACAGCCGGTAGCGCCCAATGGCAACCAGCAACACGATATTCGAGACGCTAAACAGCAGCGGTGTCAATCCGAATGTGGCCGACGACAGTTCGAACAACTGTTCGAGCGGGCCGACAAGCGGCACCCCACCGACAACAACGATTGCTAACAGTTGGGGATGGTAGGCTGGGTCTGTATCTCCCAGTGTTCGAACGACCAACAACAACGCGATGTTTGCCAGCAAAAATGCGTACACCAAATGGAACACAAAAAGCGGCCCGACTTCCGGAACAACACTTTCGAACCTGCCGACGAGCCCAACTGTTTGTCCACTGACAAACAGCCCATGTGAAGTCGTTGTTATCGCTACTCCCAGCATTACGGCGGGTTCTATCGCCAACACCCCGAGCGTCGAGCGACCGAGCAGTTCGTCGTGGCCGGTGTAGGCGAGTACGAACACGAACCACAGACTCACATACGGAATGGCCCCGATCCACATCACTGTCAGTGCGTGATAGCTGTAGGCCGGATCGGCCAGAAGATACGCCGCAAACCCACCTGCCCACACTACACCCGCAAACATTGTACTGATAAACGAGTACCGAACCAACCGTGATTGGGACTGACACCGCCAGTAGCCAACGGTTGCGACGGCCGCCGAAAGAAGTCCCGATAAGATAGCGAGTTCAACTATCGGGAGCATCAGATACATAGAGTGTTTCTTCTGGTGATATCCCAACTATGCATTATTAATGTACTGGTTTAAATTATCGCCACTGAGAATTTTCAATAGCCTCAACCCAGCGGTTCCCGTCATGCCATTTATATTGGTTCCTGTCATGGATACGGCTGCATGCACTTGCGCCGCTTGGTCCGCGGCCGGATCGACTGGCCCGAACTCGAAACTGTGGTACGAACCATTGCCGAGCGGTACGACCGGCCCACCGTTCACGTCCGGTTTCTCGAGGCCGACAACTGGCTTTCGACGCCAATGGTTGTCGATGATGATCTGTTTGTGAAAGTCATTAGCAAACAGAACACCATAGTCCACGCACTGTTTACGACGGGTCGAAACATCGGCGCGTTTTCCAGCGGGACTGAGGGTTTTTTCGAGTCCTTTCAGACACCGTATGAGATGGCTCGCCACGAACTCGAGGCAACCAAACAGATGCGGCAGTTAGGTGTCAACGCACCCGAACCGATCGAGGCATTCGAGGTTGGCGACTACGGGATTGTTGTCTTGGAGTATCTGTCGGATTTTCGCTCGCTGGATGGGCTAACGGCGGCCGAAACCGACCTGGCCGGCGAGCTGTTCGGCTCGCTTCGAACCCTCCATGATGCGGGGTTAGCCCACGGCGACCTCCGGGCCGAAAACGTGCTCATTCTCGACGACGAGTTGTACTTTATTGATGCGACAAACATCCGCACCGAAGGCCAACAGTCGATTCAGTCCTACGATCTCGCCTGTGGACTTGCTGCTCTCGAGCCACTGATTGGTGCTCGCCCAGCAGTCCAGGCCGCCTTAGCCGACTACTCCATCGCCGAACTGCTCGATGCACTAAACTTTCTGAGTTTCGTCCGCATCCGCCCGGACCACGAGTTCGATTCTGCGAGCCTCACCAGCGAGATTGAAAAACGTGCCAGCGACAGCCAGCGAACCTAATTGACATCCCCCCGCCCTAAACAGTAGCTGCCTCGACGAAAGTCAGATTTGGCAACTACTGTAAAGCACGGGGCTTTGTCCTTGATTCTCCGTAGTCCCACAGTTGATAGACTATCAGTTACTTGTCAGCTATTACTGACTAACAGCAAGCTGTTGAGTCTGTGCGTAGCCAGTATCCTCTGAATGGGTATGTAAAACAACTGAAAGAGTCAGTGCCCCCACACGACCCTTTCGTGCAGAGAGTACTGTATGAAACAGTCCCCCATCTCTGCGTTCTATCTTTGGAGACAGGACAGTAAAAAGCAGTTTGCTTTCCTCGAGAGAGTGATTCCTTTTTGACAGCAACTGCGGTTCACGACCTGTGTGAACGTTCAACAATGATCACGAAAAACTATATGTTTGTTCAGTTGCATGCCTCTGTACGCAGATGCACCTCGTCTTGGGTCAGTGCGAAAGCGGCCGCCACATCTGGAACTACGTTGGCCAACGGCCAACAGGTAGGTGTCAGCGCTCACAGTGACGTTCTCGTCCGTCAGGTATGGAGTGATCTTCACGGGACTTCTTGCCAGGCGTTGGGGCCGTTGGGCTGGCCTCGTATCTGTTGAGACATCGCAACAAGGCTGGAGCCGGTTGGTTTATTAGCAACCTCGTGGCCGATGCCAAGCGGATTCGAACTGGCCTGCGTTTGCTTTCGGTAGTGCTTTCGAACCGTCTCGAGAACGCAGTTGACCACGGCGGCAGGCGAACGAACACCGAACAGCTACCGTCGGTCGACATTCACGTCTCGGCGGCCGACGACAACAGGCTCACCCAGTTCGAACTGCGAGATTCCAACGACTCGATTCCGAACAGCGAACTCGAGGCCATCCGTGCTGGCGACGAAACCGCACTCAAATACGGCCTCGGTGTCGGTCTCTGGGTTGTCAACTGGTGTGTGACGATGCTCGACGGCGAAATCGACTGTAGCTACGACAACGGCACTGTCATTAGGGTCTCGGTACCACAGCAGTAGGTGTTTTCGAAACCGCTCAGGAGCGTCTCGAGTCTGCTTCTGTGACTGTGGCATCGACGCCGAGTTCCTCGAGAGCGCGGTCGATTACGGTCGCCTCGACGAGTTGGCGGTCTTCGGTCATGGGATCGTCGGCGGCCGCGAGCGCCTTGTGGCTTCGTTCGAGCAGTTGCTCCTCGAGTTCGGCCTGATTGGGTTCTTTGGTCGTGTTCAACAGCGCCTCGAAATCCTCTCGGAGATCAAACGAGGCGTAGGCGACGTTACACCGCGAAAGCGGATGTTGGCCCATCTCCAAGGCGAGATCACACACGAGTTGCCAGTCGTCGGCACAAAACTGGAGGGTAACGGGGCTGACGATATCTTGCCAGGCAATTGGGCCGCTGTTTTTCATCAGTTGCACTGCTCGCGGCGGCACCTCGAGACGACTGGCCGTTTTTGGATTCCCGCAGAGACAACAGGGGGTGTCGGTTCGCCCAGTGAACATACCGCTTGTAGGCTGCGGGCTTGTATGGATGTTACGTCACCCTGATTCGCTGGGCGACGGTAGTGCTGCTACCGTCGGGCGTGGGCTTTTTCGAACCGATCCGGCGGCAGACGGAGGTCATCGAGATCCTGGCGGTGTTTGAGATTGTAGACTACCTGCATGTGGTCGGTCGTTGGCGAGCCGTTACACGAAAGACGAATTCCCTGCTCGAGAAACGTATCCGACAGAATGTGATCGACGAGCTGGGAGAGTTCGCCCTCACACACCGAGACCGCACAGTTTGCACACGCCCCGCCCCGGCAAGCATACGGCCAAGCAAAGCCGTTGTGTTCGGCAGCCTCGAGCAGCGTTTCGTCGTCTTCGACCTCGAAAACGCCGTAGTCGACCGGCGGTAGGTCGGCGGCAGCGGCCTTCTCAAAGAGGTCTTCGTCCTCGAGTTCCCAGCCGTAGTCGTCGAGCACTTCGTAGTTGAGATACTCGACCTGTGTGGGTTCGTCTTCGGGTTCTGGCTCTTGATTGGCGACGACAGCAGCATGATCAACACGCTCGTCAGGGTCGGCCTCGCTCAGCCGTTCGTAGGCGCGTTCGACGCGTTTGAACGCTTCCTCGCTGCCGCCGAGATCAGGATGTGTCTCTTTGACTCGCCGCCGGTAGGCGGCCTTTATTTCGTCTTCGTCGGCATCAGAGTCTATCTCGAGAATATCATACGGAGACGCCATTGGATGTATAGTCTGTTGATCAACTACTGGAGTGCCACGAACCTTAAGCCGTCGACTTGCTGTGGGTCGGGCTTTTTAGCCTCCCGGCGTCCACACAGCGGGTATGCCAACAACTGACTCTGCGGGTTGTGACATCTACTATGAACGAACCGCAGGCGATCCAGACCGCGAGCCGGTTGTCTTCGTCGGCGAGTTGGGTCTGGGAGCCTGGCAGTGGGGCTGGCAGTACGCCGGACTCCGTGGCCGCGAGACCATCGTCTACGACCACCGCGGCAGCGGTCGCTCGGATATGCCTGCTGGTTCTTGCACAATGGACGATCTCCTCGCTGATCTCGAGGCAGTCTTCCGGGCGACAAACACTCGCCGCGCGCATGTCGTCGGCTGCGGACTCGGCGGCTGTGTCGGCCTCACAGCAGCCCGACAAACGGGCCGTGTTCGGAGTCTCACGCTGATCGGGACGCCCGTTTCAGGCTCAGCGTACGACACCGCCGAGCTACAGGCAGATCCTGCCGATATCTCGGCGCTCCGAGCCTCGACGGCGGCGCTGTTGTCCACTGCGTTCTGTGAGGCTCACCCAGACGTACTCGAGCAGATCTGTGCATGGCGAGCCGACGAAGACGCCACACCCTCTGCCCAACGGGCCCAGCAGGCGGCTCTCGAGGCGTTCGACGCTGAGCCGCTCTATGAGATCACCCATCCTGCACTTGTGGTGGCCGGTGGAGCTGATTTGGTACTCGAGGCAGCCGAACGCACGCGACTAGCTGAGCGGTTGCCGCGCGGAGAACTCCTCGAGTTCCCCGAGGCGGGCCATCTCGTGGGTATCGAGCGGTCGGCTGCAGTCAACGATCGACTGAGTGGGTTTCTGTTGTCGGTTGAATCCGACTAAGCTCAGCAAGACCGGCAGAACCCGCAGTCTGCGCAACCGACTTACTTACTCACCGATAGAGACAGCCAATGAGACGACTCCGATTCGGGCTGCTACAGGCGGCCCACGACAACGAACATACGACCCGCAACTTCAGACGCGAACTCGAGGCCGACCTTGTCGAGTTTGATGTCAACAGCGGTGAACTCCCTCCTCATACCGACTTCGACGGGCTAGTCGTCACCGGCTCGCGATCCTCTGTTTATTGGGACGAAGCGTGGATCGAACCACTCCTCGAGTACGTCGCTGCGGCTGCTGCTGACGGCGCGGCGATTCTCGGTGTCTGTTATGGCCACCAGGTGCTTGCGGAGGCACTCGGTGGTCGCGTCGCCGGAATGGATGCCTTCGAGTTGGGATACAACACCGTCGAGCAGGTCGGCGATGATGTGCTGTTCGAAGGAATCAGCACGCAGTTTCGGGTCTTTACCAGCCACGGCGATACGGTCGTCGAACTTCCACCGGGTGCAACACTCACCGCGCGCAATGAGTACGGCGTCCACGGCTTCCGGCGCGAACATTGCTGGGGCCTGCAGTTCCATCCGGAGTATGACATCGAAACCGCTCTCGATATCGCCGAAAGCAAACGCGAACGATTGGGCGACGAGCAAGTCGACCGTGTGCTCGAAGCAATTACACTCGAGGAGTATACCGCAGCCTGTGAGGCCAAACAGCTCTTTGAGAACTTCGCTGCGTACGCTCTCGAGCAGGCCGACGAGCCTGAAAGACACGAAGTTGCGGCCTGATACCCTGCCGAGCTGGAGCCGTTTACCGAAATACAGCAGTACGAGTACAGTAATTACAGCGGAAGCAGCGCGAAATCCCACGACTGAAGTCGTGGGCTACTGACGACCACCTGAGCGATAGGTATGAACTTCATACGATCTCTGAGCGGTTGGACGACGAAGACGGCGGGATCGATCCACAGGCGTGGGATTCGGCTGCATCTAACGAACCGCACCCCAACGAGCGCAGCGAGTAGATACAACAGTCGGCTATCTCGGCTGATCATCACCCCAGAGAACGCGCTTAAATAGCCGCCCCACGAGGGTTCAGTAATGGCTATCGACCCGAATTTCGACGTGAACCGCGAGAAGGTGGGTGAGGAAAACGGCGTTGACGTCTGGGGGCCCGTCGATCCACCCGAAAAATTGGGTATCCACGGCACCCACGTCGCCGTCGACTACGACATCTGTTTCGCCGACGGTGCGTGTCTCGAGAACTGCCCTGTGGATGTATTTACGTGGGTTGATACCCCAGACCATCCCGAAAGCGACCGGAAAGTCGAACCTACCCGTGAAGACCAGTGTATCGACTGTATGCTGTGTGTGGATATCTGTCCGGTCGATGCGATTGACGTCGACGCCAGCCGAAAATAGCGACGACGATTTTGCCTGATGTTGGCCGACGTTTTGGCTATTGTTAGCCGACAAATCGAACGATCCCAGCGAGTCCCAACGCTACCGAAAGCAAAACCACAGGCACGTCGAGCCACCCAAACTGAAGCCGCGGCAGCGTCGGATTCCACGAGAGACACCGTGCCTGCATCGCCACCGACAGCCGGTCGGCCCGCTGGAACACCCGATTGAGTCCCGCTGTCGTTAGCGTGATTATCCGCTCTCGAAGCGGTCTGTCAGTGCCAAGACGGGCGGCCTCGGCGTCCCGAATCGCCAGTAGATCCCGTTTGAGCACGGGCAGAAATCGTCCAACGAGTTCGACGCCGAGGCCCAGAAACTGACCGAGACGACCGGGAACCGTTCGCTGAATTGCTGCCCTCGAGTCAGTGATCGAGGTCGTCCGAATGTAGCCCCCACAGACGACGATCACGAGCAGGTTTCGAAGGCTTGCCAACGCCGGCTCTGTGGCGTCTGCGGGAACAATCCATGGCGAGCCAACGGTGAACATGGCAACCAGCGGCGCACCAGCCAAAAACGGCAGGACATACCGGTAGGCCCAGACGATACGGACGGGGTTACTCGAGGCCGCAGCCACCGCAAGTAGCCCAATTGTTCCAAACACCAACAGCCCACGCGGGGAGGTGTAGGCGAAGGCCGCGGCCGCAAAACAACACTGAAACAGGAGTTTTGTCCGCGGATCGAGCCGGTGGACCACGGAGTTGCCTGGCTGATAGGCGAGCATGATTACGGTGGCGGACGCGACGTCTCGTGGTTGGCCTCCGGCGGTACGTACACATCCAGTGCCGCCAACTGCTCGCGGGCAGCCACGGCGTCAGTATCGACCACGACACGGCCGTCGTCCATCCCAATGACACGCTCGGCAGCCGCAGTAATTCCTCGCAGATCGTGGGTGACAACGATGATTGCAGTGCCAGCCTCGTGCAGTGCGGCAAGCCTCGAGCAGACCGCCCGGCGGGCCGGCTCGTCTAGTCCGGTCAGCGGTTCATCAAGCACCAGGTAGTCGGGGTTCATCGCCAGCGCGCCCGCAATGGCGACGCGTTCGCGTTCGCCTCCGGAGAGTTCATCAATACGTTCGTCGCCGCGGCCCTCGAGGTTTACAGCCGCCAACGCCTCTTCGATGCGTCGCTGAATGGCTTCTGTCGGCAGTCCCAGATTCCGCGGGCCGAAAGCAACATCCGCCCGGACGGTAGCGGCTACGAAACTGTCACGAGGGTCTTGAAACACCATCCCGACAGCCTGGCGGGCGGCGACCAGATCCTCTCCAACCGGCTTGTCGTCGACCAACACTTCGCCACGTTCCGGTGTCTCGAGGCCGTTGAACGTCCGGACGAGCGTCGTCTTACCGGAGCCGTTCGGGCCAACAACTGCGACGTACTCACCGCGGCCGACGCGCAGTGAGACGCCGTCGACGGCAGTCGTTTTGCCGTACCGACAGACGACCGAACGGGTTTCGATCATCAGGCCGCCGCAATCGCATCACTGCGGAGTATTCCGATGGCGGCAGCGATTTTGATCGCCTCAAACGGAATAAAGGCGACCGCCGACAGCATGAACGCCTCGAAGAGGCCAACCGACTGTATAACGGCGAACCCAACTGTTCCCATCGTATAGATAACGAGCGTGCCGACAACCATCGCTCCGATGAGTTGCCCAAGGCCAACTTCGTTGTAATCACGCAGTTCGACGCCCTGGTGGACAAGCAGACCGACCACGCCCGCCGCAACCGGATACGACCAGAGATATCCAAACGTTGGACTGCCGATGAGTTGGCCCAACCCTGCGGATCCGCCGGCAAACACTGGAATGCCGATGGCTCCGGCAGCGAGATACAGCCCTAAGGCACCAGTTCCCCACACAGGCCCGAGCATAATGCCTGCGAGAAACACGCCGAGTACCTGGAGGGTGACGGGAAGACCTGCTGAAAGCGGGTTGGGAAACGAGACGTACGAAAAGCCCGCGATTAGCGCAGCGAACAGTGCTGTGCGGGCGATGTTGGTGACGATTTCATCGTCGATCAACTCTACTGATTCGCTCGAGGTTTCCATACACCGACAACCTCGTAAACCCTATTCAAAGATTTGGTTTACGATACGCGGATCGTCTTTGCTGCGTAGTCTTTTGAACGTGTTGCTGACTAGTCACCTGCGTGTGTTGCTGAATGGGCACTGGACTGTGTCACTGAGACTGTCATCGGTTGGTGTGAATGGAGATAGGTTTTTATATAGTGACACTGTGTCTGGATGCATCCATGGACGACAAAACTGCCGAACTTCGGGATATCTTTATCGAGGCGACCGGCTCGGATACAGTCACCGAAAGCCAGGCCGAATCGCCGGGTTCGCTGACTGACTCCGAGCATGATGTTGGCGGCCGACTCGAGGAGCTGATCGGCCGGATGCGAGAACGCTATGCGTTCCAGACTGCGTTCGACGACGATACGCTCTCACAGATCGTACAGGCCTACTACACCGAACATACCGACCGAGAGATTGCCGCTGAACTCGAGTGTGAGCCACAGGCGATTTTCGACGCCCGGCTCGATCTCCATTTGGTCTCGGAGGCCGACCGCAACGCCGAGTTCGACATCGAGGAACTCCGTCGTCTCGTTGTCGAGGACGTACCACTGGCCGAGCGGGCCGAACGACTCGAGATCACTGACGAAACCGCACGCCATTACAGCCAGATTCTCGAGGCTGATCTCCGCTCGACGCGGGCCAACGACCGCTTCCGCGATGAGTTTGCCGAACTACTGACTGATTCGGATCTCACTGGCCAACTCGCTCGTGATGCGCGAAACGACGGACTCAAAGACGCCACCGAAGATATCGAAACCGACGTCTCGTTTTGACTTTTTGTCTCTTGGCGAACGTTCATATACGAAGCCGAAGCCATCGGCGGTATGCCGACCTTTAGCGACTTGAGCCGGGCGGCGTACTGTCCGCGACAGCTCTACTACGCCCGGCGCGACGAGGATCGTGGCCCACCGCCGGAGGCGAACGCCCGAATGGCGTTGGCCTTCCGCTATGAGGAACTCCGGGATGCCAACGATGAGACGCTTGCTGGGCTTCCGATTCGCTGTTCGCCCTCGGAGTATCGCACTGCTCTCCAGAAACTTTCGACCCGTCCCGATTGGGGCCTGCTCTGCGAGCCAGCCGAGCGAGACTATGCTGTCGAGGGCAAAGACTGCCACGGCCGGATTCACAAACTGCTCGCCGGCGATCCGCCGGTTCCTACCGTGGTCTCACCAGGGATGCCACCCGAGACGGGCGTCTGGGAACCCCAGTCGGTTCGGGCAGTGGCGGTTGCTAACGCCTTGGCCTGGGAACGCCAACAGCACATCCCCCGCGTGCTCGTCGAGTATCCGGCTGTCGGCATCGTCCGTGAACTCGAGTTGACCTGTCGACGGACGGCGACCTACCGACGGGTGCTGCGAACAGTCCGGTCGATGGACGGCCCGCCGCCGCGGGTCAACGACACCCGGTGTGAACACTGTGCGTATCGCTCAGCGTGTGGGGTCACCACGCGGTCGCTCAAATCCTTACTTGGGTTTTAGTCGGCCGAGAACTCTGTGAGTGCTGCCTCACAGGCCTCGTATGTGATCTGTGTTGCCTCAGGATCGACTAGCGTCCGGCGGGCTGCATCCGTGATGATGTTGGTGAGGTCTCGAGCCGACAGTCCTTCTGTGCCAGCAGCAAGCTCGGCAATCTCGCTGTCGGTGACGACGTGGGCTCGGCCCTTGAGATGGGTGGCAATAATTTCACGACGAGTGTGTTCGTTCGGGAGATCGACGAACAGTTCTTTATCAAATCGGCTTAGGGCGGCCGAATCGAGTTCGTCGTGGACGTTGGTCGCGCCGATAAACAGGATGTTCTGTTCGCCGATGTCCTCGATATGGCTCAGAAACTCGTTGACGACTTTCCGGTCTTCGGCGTGCTGGTTGGTCGACTGGCGAGCTTTCAACACGGAGTCGATCTCATCAATAAAAATGAGCGCCCCACCGGCGTACGCCGCGAGTGCGCGTGCTTCTCTGAACAGATCGTTAACCTGTTCGGTACTAGCGTTGATGTATCGTGAGAGCACATCACCGCCACTGAGGCTCACGTAGGGGTAGCCGATCTCGCCGGCAAGTGCTTTGGCGAGATAGGTTTTGCCAGTACCGGGCGGGCCGTACAAAAGCAGCGTCGGAACGGGCACGCCCAACTGTCTGGCCTGTTCGGGCCGATCCCGAAACGGGACGATGACGCTGTTTTGGATCGTCTCACACAATTCGGGTCTGCCGCCGTAGTCGGCCATCGTCACGCCTGAGTCCTCCTGCCAAGACTGGGTAAACTCGAGGTCTAGGTCGCGTTCCCATGGTGGCTGGTCGTCCGATGGTGACTCGCTTGCGTCACTCTCGTCGTCACGGCGTTTGTCGGCTCCCCTCGAGCGTTCGGCTGTTGCTTGCTCGGTCTCGGTGTCGTCGGCTTCCGAGAGGTTTAGATCGTCGGCTGACGCAGGCGGCTCAGCCGACGGCTCATCGCCAGTCGACTGCGCGTCCAGGGCGGTTGGATCTCGGTCTAAGACTGGCGCTTCAATGCGTTTGATATGTGGGTAGGGATTTTTCGAACAGGCCAGTACAGCCTCTGCAGGTGCGTCGTCCGGGATGTCGTCTCTGAACTGTCGGAATTCGGGATACACCAACTCAGCTTTGAACCGATCGCCGGTGTCGGTCGTCGGATCGTACTCCGAGAAATAAATCTGGTAGATCTCCTGCAGCGAGTCAGTGATTTCGGCGTGATACATGATCGTCAGATACTCGGTCGACTCGTTGTTGACAACGAGCACATCGGTTGGATGAGTGCCGTCGAACGACCGGTTTTTGAACTGGGTTTCGAAATCGATCAGCCCGTTCCAAAACATCGTCACCAACTCAGTTGATTCAGGCTCCAAGACGACATCTGCCACGCGCTGACCGTCGGTGTCGGTAAAGCCGCCGGTTGCGGTTTTGCCGTCGCTGCCGGCCCAGAGCGTCGAAAACGGCTCGGGAATCGGGGCGGCCCGCGAGACAAGTCGAATCGCCCGCCGATCGACGATGTTGACCGACTCAATCCGTCCGAGCGTTCGCGGTTCGTGCAGGCCACGACCCGTGAGTTCGACGGCATCGCCCTGCTGGATCGCGTCGACTCGCCCCTGTAGTGTGTCATCATAGCCACGAGCCGCCGCTGTCGCTGGTTCGCCTGCTGCGGAGTACATCACGAGATACCCTGGCTCGCGGCGAACAACGCGATACTGGCCATTTGAGGGGATCGGTGGGTTCGTTGACATGGGCTGGGCGATACTGCTCTGTGCTTGCGTTCGTGATTGTATTAACCTTTGTAGCGTCGACTGACAGCCATCAGATGCCTACTGATCAAGCCACGCCTCGATGGGGTCAGCGCCAGCCCCACGGCGATAGATCTCCCCACTCGAGACATCAACCACCGTGCTTTCGGTTCCGGGTGTCTCGCCTGTTTCGATCACCGCTCCAACTTGCTTGCGGACTGATTCGGGAAGGTCGGCTGGATGGCGAACGCTTGGTTCGCCGCTTCGGTTCGCACTGGTGGCAGTGATCGGCCCGGCGGCCCGTAATAACTCGAGGGCAACGTCGTTGGCCGGAATCCGCACGCCGACTCGAGGGTGTCCGTCTGTGAGCACATCGGGGAGTGTGGGTTTGCGCTCGACAATGACAGTCACCGGCCCAGGTAGAAACTCCCGCATGAAGGCTCGTTCACGGTCGGTCGGCTCGGTGTACTGGCTGGCGTGCTCGAGGTTGGCAAACGCCACCGACAGCGGCTTGTCGTGTGGACGGTTTTTTATCTCGAAGACGCGCTCGACGGCTGCGGCGTTGGTAGCCTCCGCACCGAGGCCATAGACGGTTTCAGTTGGATAGACGACCGCCTGGCCGGCTTTGATGGCGTTGCGTGCTCGGTCGAAAGCCGCCTCCGTGTCGTCAGCCGTGTTCATACTCGGTGGGTCAACGGGCGACGAAAAAAGGCTGCTGTTGTGGCGTCTCTCAGATTCGATTTCTGCGCCATCCCAACAGCCCACCAGATTTCGTCTCGGTCTTTGCGTTCGGCTTCGTATAAACGCCTCCGGGCGAGCGTTTATAACCAATTAGACGAGCAAGTGACCGATAGTTCCCGCTGACTGCCAGACAAGGATGAGCTATCTGACGACACACGACCATCTGTTTGCGGAGCTTGCCCGCATCAAGCAACTCATTGCGGCTCACGATATGGACACACAACCTGCTGGGAGTGAGCCAGACGCCGTTGACGATGTGCTTGATCCGACAGCCCTCGAGCTTGCATTACCAGCCGAAAAACGAAAACCCATTCGTAAGCAGGCTGAGACAATCCGACAACAGTCTCACAACAACGACCAGCGGCTTCGACTCCGGGTTCTCGCGTCTGTCTGTGGGCTATCACGTCGTCATCTCGATGTGTTGCTGTTGGCGTTGACCCCAGATATCTTCCCGACGTACGAACGAACATTCCAGGAGATACACGGAAACCGCAGGTTCACCCGACCGACCCTCGAGTACCTCGAAACGCTGTTCGGTCGAACGCCGGCCGAACGGCTTGCAGCCAGGCGACTTGTCGATCGTCGCTCACCGCTCAGAGCCTGCGGGCTCGTCGAACTCCACCGCCCAGACGACACAGCCAGCGACCAAACCCAACTCATCGTCCCCAGCGAGCGAGTCCTTGAGTATCTCAGTGGCGACCAAAGCATTGCGGCTGGCCTCGCTGATGAGCTCACAGCCCACGCTGTTCACAAAGACGGCGTAGACGACCGCACGGCCGAACTAGCTGTCGGCGATCTCGCCGTCAGCGACGAACTCGGCGAGCGCCTGAAAAAACTCGCCGCTCGAGACGACCCCATTCGCTGTTACTGGTACGGCCCGGCGAGCGAAAAACAGCGTGCGGTCGAAGCCGTCTTCGAGGGACGGTACCTCGAGGTCGATCTCCAGGCGGTCTTGCGGGCCGACGCCGGTGAGTGGCTTGCCCGCGAGGCTGCACTGCTCGGTCGGTCGGTTCATCTACACAGTGCGACCGAAGCCACCGACGATCCCGAAACGAACCGCTCGCTCGAGGCCGTCTTCGAGGTTTTCGAAGATCTGCAGACGGATCTCATCATCACGGGCCGCGAGTCGTGGCTGCCGACTGAGACGCTGTCGGTCGCCCTCGAGGCACCTCTCGAGTTTCCGTACCCTTCGGTTGGACTCCGCCGGGAGTTTTGGGACGATCATACAGCAGCGTTACCCGACGACCTCGCAGTCGACGTGCTGGCGGGGACGTTTCGGCTTACACACACCCAACTCAACGCAGCCCTCTCGACAGCCCGCACACTTGCAGATGGCGAACTCACAGCCGACGACATCTATGCGGGCTGTCGTGCCCAGTCGCCTGGGGAGTTGGACGAACTTGCAGACCGAATCGAACCGGCCTGCTCGTGGGATGAGATCCAACTCAACGCTGAAACCGAACGAAGCCTCCGACTCGTCGGAACCCACATCACCCAGCAGGCCAGAATCTACAGCGAGTGGGGCTTCGGCGAGCAGTTTAGCCACGGTACGGGCGTCGTTGCCCTGTTCGAAGGCCCCTCGGGGACTGGCAAAACAATGGCCGCCGAGATTCTGGCCGCCGAGGTTGGGATGGATCTGTACCGAATCGACCTCTCGTCGGTCATCTCGAAGTACATCGGTGAGACTGAACAGAAACTCGAGGCCATCTTCGAGGCTGCAACCAACGCCAATGCGATCCTACTGTTCGATGAGGCCGATGCTGTCTTCGGGGATCGAACGGAGGTCTCGGATTCGACCGACCGGTATGCCAACGCCGAGGTGAACTACCTCCTGCAGCGACTCGAACGCTACGACGGCGTTGTTTTGTTGACGACGAACTACGCCTCACAGATCGATTCGGCCTTCGAGCGCCGAGTCGACCACACCGTGTCGTTTACAAAACCACAGCAGGCCACCCGAACTGCGATCTGGGAGCAACTGATTCCCGATCAGGCTCCGGTTGGTGAGATCGACTACGAGTTTCTTGCAGGCTTTGAGTTCACCGGCGGTCAGATTAAAACGATCGTCCAGACGGCGGCGATTTTGGCGGCCGACGACCCGGCGACCCACGAGCCACGAATCGAGATGCGCCATTGTATTGAGGCGATGCAGCTGGCCACCGAAAAAAGCGGGCGAATGGTCGATCCCACAGCGTACGAACCGTACGACGATCTGCTGTACGACTCTCGGCAGACGACCACTCACCCAGCAAACGGAGCGGCCGACGAGCACTCGGCTCGAGATGCCGGCCCACCCAGCCCTGAATCAGTTGTCCGGACGTTCTTCGACCGGCTCGACCGTGGTGACCCGTCGATTCGTGACCTGTATCACTCCAATGCTGTCGTCGAGCCGGTTTCCGACAAGGCGCTCCGTCGCGCACAGCAGACCGAAGGCTCGATTGCGGGCGAACTCGAGTGCGTCCAAGACGACCCTAGCCGTGTGTGGATCGAGTGTATCCGAGATACCGACGACTCGAGGCGACTACTGTCCGTTGAACTCCGAAAAGAAGACGGCAACTGGCGGCTGTTCGATCTTACAGAATCGCCGCAGAAAGGAGTCTCGAGACAATAACTAAGCCCCCATAGGAACTATCCACCGCAAATGACTGTCTTACAACGAAGAGGGGCTGAATGACACTCCAGTTACCGAGCGAAATCGTCGTCGACCGATTTTTACCGACGATGAGAGCGATGTTGGCGGTCGAACTCGACGACCGTGGGTTAGCCCAACAGGCGATTGCAACCAAACTCGGTATCTCACAGGCGGCAGTCAGCAAATATCTCAGCGGCAAACAGAGCCTCGAACCGCGGTTCGCCGAGCATCCGCGAATGGTCGAGACCGTCGAATACATCGCCGAGGGGTTCGCTACTGGACGGCTAGATGAGTACGAGGCGCTCGCCGAGGTGTTGGATCTCGTTGCCGCATTCGAGGATCGTGGGCCGATCTGTGCGGTTCACGAAGCCGAAATGCCAACTCTCGAGGGGATGGGCTGTGATCTGTGTGTTAGGGGGCAAGATACTCACCTGCAGGCCGAACGCGATGTACTCCAGTCGGTACGTCAGGCTGTTCGGCTGTTTTCAACCGAACCACGGCTTGTCGAACACATTCCAAACGTCGGTTCGAATATTGGAATGGCACTGCCTGAGGCCGACACTGAGACTGATATCGCAGCGGTTCCGGGACGAATTCATGCCATGGGCGGGCGGGCAAATGTGCCTTCGAATCCAGAGTTTGGCGGCTCTCAACATGTCGCCCAGACGCTGTTGGCCGTAATGGCCGTCGATCCCTCGATTCGTGGTGCGATCAACCTCAAGACCTCCGAAAGACTGCTGGCGGCTGTCCGCACCGAGGGACTCGAGACACTCGAGTTCGATGCTGGCTACGAAACCCGACGCGAGCGAATTCAGTCACTACTCGAGCAGCGAGGAGACGTGCCGGCCGTTTTGTACCACGAGGGAGCATTCGGTATCGAACCCATTACGTACGTTTTCGGCGAGACCGCACTCGAGGCTGTCGAGCGGGCGATTGGGTGTCTGCTCGGCGAGTGAGCGATGTCTTTATTTTCCACGGTGTGGCTAGATATAGCATGGACGACGCAGACGCACTCGACGATACTGACGAGCCGACAGAGGCCGAGTCGCTCCAAGAGCTCGTGAACTATCTGACACCCCGGCGGGACAACGAGACGATGGCGACCTATCAGAATACGACCTCGATTGCCTGTCCAGCCTGCGGAAAGCCGTTTGATTATCTCGTCGTCTGCAAACAAGACCAGACGAGCCTCTCGCTTTCGAACGTGATGGATCTCTGTGTGAGCGCCGACCACGACGGCCGGCCGTTCTTATTTACTCACGAGTAGCGACAGACTCCGACAGAAAAGCTTTGTTCGCTGCGCGATAGTCTTTTTCAATGGTTGTTGCAGCCCCCGTCGTGGCAGTTGTTTGGTTGGTGTTTCTGTACGGGATTCTCCAGCCGACTCATCGTGGGCCGACCGCCACCTTCTGGAACCGCGGTCGTGCGGCCGTGTTGCCCACACTCGACCGGCTGGCCCGCCGGCTTCGGCTCGGGTATGCAGCCTACGAACTCGACGACCGCGAGTATGCCGGTCGGATCGACGCCCCACTCGAGGATGTCGATACGCTCTTGGCAGCCTACGGCTTCGAGCGAATGCCGCTTTCGGCCTGGAAGACCCTCTCTGATGGCCGCAGCGAGGCTGGTTCGTGGGCTCGACGCGAACATCCGCTCGCCGAGCGACAACTGCATGTCATGCTGTTTCGCACTGCCAATGGCGCAGTTGACTGTTATGCTCACGAGGAGTACAATGCGTTTCATCCGCGGTATGCCGCCGACCACTACCACGGCGTCGACTACAACCCACCGGCGGGCTGTCGAGAACTACAGCATCTACTTGGGGAGTATCTCGAGGCTGCGGAACCCTCGACTGTGGAGTGACTCCTCTTCATTGCTGACTGCCGACAGCTGACAGGCGTACGAAACACTATCAAACCGGAGCAAGTACCAGCCGGTATGGATTCGGTGGCTCTGACAGTCCGGCGCGTACTTGAGGCTGAGACAGCCGAGCGGTTCGACCGACGAGTCGACGCGCAAGCAGCCCAGCTCAGATCGGCACTCGCCTCGGGGTGTTTCGACAGCAGTGGGTTTGCAGTCGGCTTGGAACTCGAGTTGTACGCCGTAGACGACGCTGACCGACTCACACCCATTGACCAGGACGTCTTCGGCGAGGAGTATGCCCGCGAGATCGGACTGCACAACGTCGAATGCAACGCCAGCCCGCAGCCGTTCGATCCCGCGGGCCTCACACAGCAGGCCGCCGAACTACGCGAGTCAGTCGCCGAACTCCGCCGGCGACTCGAAGCCCACGACCAGCAGGCCGTCTGTGATGGGATGTGGACGATTCCGCCCGCAGCGGGAAGCCACACCTATCTGAACGCACTCGAGAGCCACGACGATACCACGTTTGCGACCCATATGCCGAGAAAACCGCGCTACTGTGCGATGGACAACCACCTCCTCCAGGAGGCTGACGGCGAGATACAACTCGATGTGCCGGGTGCCAACCAGCAGTTCTCGACGATCCTCGTCGAATCACTGACGACTTCGATCCAGCCACATCTCCAGATTCCAGACACTGACGACTTTCCGCAGTTTTTCAACGCCGCCATCAGAACGCTCGGGCCTGTCGTCGGACTTGCAACGAACTCGCCGTTCTTGCCAGCAGACTTCTACGATGCTGTCTCTGATCCAGAGCAACTGGTCGAAAAAACGCCCCATGAACTCCGCATTCCAGTGTTTGAACAGACGGTCAACAGTAGCGGCCACACCAAAGCCTGCTGTCCACAGGACCTCGAGACACCAACAGACATTATCGACCGGGTCGTCGCCGACTGGACCTGTGGGCCGTTTCTCAGTGAGTGGCCCGAAACGCCGACCGACGAGACTCCTGCGGTGGTCGATCCGTACTGGGAGTTTACCCACAAATACGGCACCTACTGGCGGTGGATTCGAGCCATCGTTGGCGGGGATGCCACCGGTGATGGCGGCTCGCTCCGAATCGAATACCGCCCACTGCCGACTCAGCCGACCCTCGAGGACGTCCTCAGCCTCCAGTGGCTCACTGTGGGGTTGATTCGAGGGCTCGTTGCGGCCGACCACCCACTCGTCGAGTTGCCGTGGGCCGACGCCAAAGCAGGGTTCTACAACGCAGTCGAGGACGGACTCGAGGCCGAACTGTACTGGCTCGCCGCCAACGGCGAGCCGACAAGCGACCCAGCAGTGATCTATCCAGAACTGTTCGCACTGGCCCGGCGCGGACTCTGCGAGCAGGGCCACACCGACAGTGAGGCCAACGCGCTGCTCGCAGCGATGAGCGACCGATTCGAGCGCGGTGAGACGCCAAGCCAGTGGAAAAAAGCCCGTGTCCACGAGGCCCTCGAGGCCGGAGCCTCACTGAACGATGCGATTAGCACGATGCAACGGACGTACAACCGCCTCAGCAGGCGTGGCGAGCCGTTTGCGCACTGGTAATCACCCTCCAGTGAGTACTTCGGGCAACTCACTCGCAAGCTGTTCGACCGTCTCGGATCCACTCAGATCCGGCTCGACAGCCGGCAAACTGACGAGACGGTACTCCGAAAGGCAATCATCCAGCCGCTCGAACTGTTCGCGGTGGGCGGTTTCGGTCGCCTGACACCGCCGACAGTCCGGGTCAGCCTCGGAGAGCACACGGTTTAGTACCACCGTCTGTATTGGGATTCCTCGTTCTGTGAGCTGCTCGAGGAGCCGTTGTGTTTCGGCGACTGCCAGCTGTTCGGGTAGACAGACGACTCGAAAATCAACGCGCCCTGGATCGGTTAGCAGCGTTTTCACCGCTTGCATTCGGCCCGCCATCGCCTCGAACTCCTCGCTGCTGTCGCGCTGGCGACCGAACAGATACGCCGGGCCAAACACCGCACTCCGAGCGGTATCAACCGTCCGGCGGAGTTGCCCACGCAGCGAGTCGGCCGCAGCAACTGTCTCGCCGAGCACTGCCGGAAGCTCGAGCAATCGGAGCGTATGACCCGTTGGGGCGGTATCGACGATAATCTGATCGAACTCGGTGTCACTGCTGTGGGCTGCCAGCGTCTCGACGGCAGCCAACTCGTCGCTGCCGGGAATGACACCTGCGGTAAACAGCCGTTCGATCTCCTCATCGTTGAGCCGGATGCCGGCCGACCGGAGTTCGGCGGCCAATGACTCGACAAGCACACGGTAGGCGCGCTCGCCAGCGTCCGGAGAGAGTTCTTCGATCCAGAGAGTGTCGCTAATCTGGGTTCGGCTTTCGGACGGTTCGACTTCGAAGGCGTCGGCCAGCGAGTGGGCCGGATCAGTCGAGACGACGAGCGTTTTGTCACCGCGTTGAGCGGTCGCCACTCCGGTTGCAGCTGCCAGTGTCGTCTTTCCGACACCGCCTTTGCCGCCGTAACAAACGAACGAAACCATCGCCTACATTGGCGGCTGCCGGTCGTAAAAGTAGTTGTATTGTCAGGAATGCTGGTGCGTTGAGCAGCCTCCGTAGCTGTCTTAGCTGTGTGAGACGCGCCTCTCGCAGTGTGGACACCGGTCTGGATACTGCCGTCCGTCAACCGCGGGGATACCGTACTCACTGTTGTCGGGTTTCTGTCGGCGAATGCGCCGGCCACAGCCACTACACTGTTTCATTCCGGACAGTCCGTCTCGAGCGACATATGAAGCTACTGGTCGATTCGGCTACCAGCCAAAAAACTGGGTGTCTACTGGACGTTTCGTGGTTACGTACTGGATTTATCGCTGATGGTACGTTGCATATACTCCAGACCAGTCGGCGAACGTTACCCACCAGACGTAGCCGACGTCGTGGGTCTCAGAACGGGAGCCGCTCGCGGGCCTGGTTCAGCAGTGCGTCGACGCGGTCTTCGAACTCCTCGACAGAGCGTTCGACATAGTGAACGCGATGGCGAGGAATCCGCCGAATCACGTCGTTACCGTCGGCGTCGGTGCCGGTTTTGAGCTGCCAGTGGTCTTGAAAGTAGACGATGTGTTCGTTATCGACCTCGAGGCTAACCTGCTCGCCGTCCGGGTTGTCGTAGACAACCGTGGCACGGCCGAGTTCGGGATCAGGGAGCTCGAGTCCTTCTGTGTCGCCTTCGATGCTCATGTCGCCTTCGACGCCCATGTCGCCTTCGACGCCAGGGTCTGTCTCGAGTGTCGGTTCAGGCTCTGGGTCTGAATCTGAATCTGAATCTGGGTCGGCCATAGCTACTGAGAAGGTCGCCAGGCTCAAAACGCTGCGGGCCAAAACGCCGAATAGACTGACTGTAGTTTTCCGGCAGGCCCCGTGGTCGGCTGATCAGATGGACGGTGTAGTCCTCGAGAAATCTGTGGAAGTAACTCTGGAGTGCCCACGCCGCTGGCGGCGGATACTGGCCACTAAACATCGAATCACCAAACCCTGGAATAACCACTAACTGCCGTTTGCCACGCCCCAGACGAACATACGGAAACGACTCGAGCAGATGGCCGGTCGCTGGTGTGCTCATCACAGGCTCGTTCGGTCGAACTCCTCAAAATACCGGGATTATACCGGTTTGCTGATACTCGAATATCCACAGGAACCGACGGGTGCCAACAGTTACCCTCACAGAACAGACAGTATACAGTATGGGCGCAGCCGACCCCAGCCGACCGGCAGTGAGCTTTCCGGATGCGTTGTCGAGCCGCCAACAGTGGCTCGAGCCATTCGAGTGGTACCGGCAGATGCGTGCGGACTCGCCGGTTCGGTACGACCCACAACGAGACCTCTGGGATGTGTTTCGGTACGACGATGTCAAATACGTACTCGATACCGACAGCGTGTTTTCGGCCGATCCGACGACCATGCCAGGGTTCGAAACACAGGTTGCCGACGCCGGCGACGAACCCCCGGCAGTGTTCGAGACGATGTTGTTCGCAGACCCACCGGAACACGCCCGACTCCGTGGGCTTGTCCAGGAGTTCTTCCAACCGCGAGCCATCGCCGAGCAAGCCGGCCAGATCCGCGAGTTGACCGACAGCTATCTCGAGGGTCTTGAAAACGAGTTCGATCTGGTCTCGGAGGTAGCCTATCCGATACCGGTCGATGTGATCGCGATGATGCTGGGTGTTCCAACCGACGACCGCAGACAGTTCAAACAGTGGTCTGACACACTCATCGAGCGGCCGAGTGCCCAAACCGAAGCCGCACTGCAAGCATATCAACAACGCCAACAGGCAGTCCAACAGGAGATGAGTGCGTACTTTTCAGCACTCATCGAAGCCCGGCGCGCTGAGCCACAGGACGATCTGATCTCGGCGGTTATCGACGCTGATATCGAACGCCAGCGGCTCAGCCACCGAGAGCTGATTGGGTTTTGCACCCTGCTTTTGGTCGCCGGCAACATCACGACGACGAACCTCATCACCAACGCGATGCGGTGTTTCACCAGTCAGCCGAGAGTAATCGACGAACTGAACGCAGGTGAGTTGTCCATCTCGAGTGCAATCGAAGAGGCCCTTCGGTATCGCTCGCCTGTCCAAGCGGTGTTCCGGGTGGCAACTGAGCCAACCGAACTCGGGGGCCGAACTATACCCGAAGGTACGGGCGTGGTCGCTTGGCTCGGGTCGGCCAACCGCGACGAGCGCATTTTCGATGCCGCCGACGAGTTCGTTGCGGATCGTCAGCCAAACCAGCATCTGTCTTTTGGCTACGGCACCCACTACTGTCTGGGCGCACCGCTGGCCCGGCTGGAAGCACAAATCGCACTCCAGTCACTTCTCGAACGTTTCGAGACGTTCGAGCCACTCGAGACGGAGCTGCAACCGATTCGAAGCTCGTTCATTTACGGCGTCGAAGCCTATCCAGTGTTGGTCTCGTAGTGACCAAAATCAAACGGGTATGTACTCATAGCGGGCCGAAACGACTCGAGTCGGCCTCTGGCAGTTTAGTTGTCCTCGAGCAATCCCGGATTGGTCACCGCACCTTTGGCCGCCGAGCCGAAGTCTCGAGCGTACTTGCCGAGTACACCACTGGTGTACGGTGGTTCGCGTGGCTCCCAGTTGTCTCGGCGGGCCTCGAGGTCGTCGTCTGCGAGATCCACAGAGAGTTCACGCTCTGGGATGTCGATTGTTACTGTATCGCCGTCTTCGAGCAGCGCGATAGGCCCGCCGTCGGCAGCCTCTGGGGCGACGTGGCCGATCATCGGCCCGCGGGTTGCACCTGAGAACCGACCGTCAGTCAGCAGTGCCACGTCGTCTTCGTGGCCCGCACCAACGACAGCGGCAGTCACGCCGAGCATCTCGCGCATTCCTGGCCCGCCGCTGGGGCCTTCGTTGCGGATGACGAGCACGTCGCCCGATTCGATATGGCCCTCCTGGACGTAGGCCATCGCGTCTTCTTCGTTTTCAAAGACGCGGGCCGGCCCTTCGTGGTGGAATTTGTCGTCGCCGGTCACTTTCAGGACGCCACCGTCGGGCGCGAGGTTGCCGGTGAGGATCTTGATCGCACCCTCCTCCGAGTAGGGCTCGTCGACGGTGTACAGATAGTCGGCCTCGATCGTATCGTCGTCAGGGAGGATGCCCTCGTTTTCGAGATGGGTAATCTCCTCGGCAATAGTGCGGCCAGTGACGGTCATCGCATCGCCGTGGAGTAAGTCAGCCTCAAGCAGGCGACGCAGGACGACTGGGACACCGCCGAGTTCGAACAGGTCGTTCATTACGCGGGTGCCGCCGGGCTGGAGATTGATGATTTTGGGTGTGCGGCGAGATATTTCGTCGAACTCCGTGATCTCGAGTTCGACGCCTGCCTCCGCGGCGAGTGCAAGCAAATGGAGTACTGCATTGGTCGACCCGCCGGTGGCAACTTGCAGGGCGATGGCGTTCTCGAAGCTCTCTTTGGAGAGGATATCCGAGGGTTTGCGATCGTTTTTGATGACGTCGAGGGCGATCTCGCCGGAGCGTTCGGCGATCTCATAGCGGTCGTCGTCTTCGGCAGGGGCAGCAGCCGAACCGAGTGGTGCGAGCCCAAGCGTTTCGCTGATCGAAGCCATCGTGTTGGCCGTAAACATTCCGCCGCAAGACCCCGCTCCAGGGCAGGCATGCCGTTCCATCTCGTCGAGTTCGTCTTCGCTCATCTCGCCGCTGGCGACCGCACCAACCCCCTCGAAGACGTTCTGGATCGTGATCTCCCGTCCGTCGTGTTCGCCCGGCATGATTGAGCCACCGTAGACGAAAACGCTGGGCAGATCCGTTCGGATCATCGCCATCATCATCCCTGGCATGTTCTTGTCACAGCCACCGATGGTGACCAGTCCATCCATGCGCTCGCCAAAAGAAACTAGTTCGACCGAATCGGCGATGATCTCTCGGCTGATTAGCGAGGCTTTCATGCCCTCTGTGCCCATCGAGATCGCATCCGAGATCGTGATCGTGTTGAACTCGATTGGCATGCCGCCAGCAGCGTCGACACCCGCGTAGGCCGCCTCGGCAACATCATCGAGATGAACGTTACACGGGGTGATGTCGGCTGCACAGTTGGCGACGCCGACCATCGGCGACGACAGGTCGTCATCGTCGTACCCCATCGCCCGGAACATGGCCCGCGAGGGAGCCTGGTCGGTGCCTTCGGTGACTTCACTGCTGCGTAGCTTCGGGTCTTTGCCCGACCGCTCGGGCGATTCCTGCTTGCTCATAGCACTGTGTTGCCGCCCGGTCGGTTAAAACTGCTCGAATACGCCGAACCACCGGTCGCTGTGGTTCGAAACCGTGAGGGCTTTGAGCGTCACCCGATAACAGTCGACAGTGAGTTCCGAGACCAGCGAGACGCCTGGAAGCGATGGCCCACTCGAGGCTGATGACACCGAGACCGACGGCTACGTCCACAACCCCGAGAGTAGTTCCGAGGCCTCGAGCGAACCCTACACCGGCAAAGCCGAAGGCGAAGGCTTCGGCAGCCAGGGGTGGATTCTCGTCGCTGGCGTTGTCGTCTGCTTTTTGCTAATCCCCGGATACATTTATTTGAACCCAGCTGCACCAGCCGAAATCGGCTGGACGTTTTTTATGACGTTTCTGGTTTTGCCGTTTATTCCAGCACTTCTGTTGGGGCTGCTCGCGGTGTGGTCGATGCAGGCTGCCGCCTGAGCGATCTGATAATCGGGACGCGACCTTTAGATACTCCGCTGGCCAATATTATCCGAACAGATGACTGGTCGGGAGACACACCAGGAGCCGGAATACGAGATCCTCACCGAACTTCACCGCACGCTCACCGAAGCCGCTGGATCGTTCACTGAAAAACTCGAGACACTGCTGGCGGTCGGCCAGTCGTATCTCAGCATGGACGCCGGTCTCGTTGCTTCCATCAGTGGCGACCGGTATTCGGTCGAAGTAATCCACAGCGACCACCCCTGCTTTGATACGGTGGCTGCCGGACTGACCGTGCCGCTTTCAGAGACCGTCTGTGAACGCACCTTACAACGCGGCGAGACGTACGCGATCGACGATATCGTCGTCGAAACACCCGAGCTAACCGAGCGGGCAGCGGTCGCCGAGTACGGCGGCGCTCGATACATCGGGACGCCGATCACTATCGCCGAGGAATCCTACGGCACGCTCTGTTTTTATGATACAGAAACACATGACAACGTGCTCAGCGAGCGTGACCGGATGGTCGTCGAGTTCATGGGACAGTTGGTGACCTACGAACTCGAACATCATCTTCAACAAGAGCGGATTCGGACAACGAAAAACGAACTCGAGTCGGTGTTCGAACGGATCGACGATGCCGTGTTTGCGGTCGACTCGGAGCTACAAATCACCTATGTCAACGACCGAGCCGAATCAGTCTTCGGCGTCGAACGGTCACAACTCGTCGATCGCCGCCTTTTTGAGCAGTTTCCCGCAGCCAAAGACACTGTTTTCGAACAGCAGTTCAGACGCGCACTCGACGAGCAGTCGACAGTCACATTTGAAGCACCCTACGAACCGCTGGATGCATGGTTCGAGGTTACCGCCTATCCGACCGAAACAGGGCTGTCGATCTATTTTACAGAGATCACCGCCCGCAAACAGCGTCGAACCGAACTCGAGCGGTACGAACAGATTCTAGATACGGTCTCGGACGGCGTCTATGCACTTGATGAACACGAACGGTTTAAATATGTCAACGAGGGTCTCGCTGAACTCACCGGCTTTGACCGCCAGGAGCTAGTCGGGTCACATATCGGGATGTTCAAAAGCGACGAAACGATTGCGGCCGCCCGCAGTGCAGTCAACGAAGAGATCGACCGCATCAATGCGGGCAACGGCACCGGTGAAATCGAAATCGATCTCATCGTCGAGACTGCCGACAACCGACAGGTGCCGTGTCAAGACCACATCGCGCTGTTACCGTTCGATGATCGGTTCCGGGGCAGCGTCGGGACGCTCCGGGATATCAGCGATCGAGTCGAACGCGAGCGGACGCTCAGTGGGCTCTTGGAGTCCACGCGGGCGCTGATGGTCGCCGAAACACGAAAGACAGTTGCCGATGAGATCGTCGAAACCGTACAGAACGTCCTGGGCTTCGAGCGAGCGGCCGTCCGCTGGTACGACGAGGAAGCCGACCAACTCGTTCCAATAAGCCTTTCGTCGACTCTCGAGGCCGAACTCGAGACACCAACGCCGGTACAACCAGGCGAAGGGCTGGTCGGGTCGGCCTTCGAGGCCGGTGAGGCGGCGATCTGTGAGCCTGTCGAACCCTCGAGCGGTACTGATGCCGGAGCAACCGGCTTGCTGGCAGTTGTTCCGCTGGGAGAACACGGAACGCTCACAGTTGGGTTCGAAGACGAATCTGGCTGTGATAACTCGGATCGTCAACTAATCGAACTGCTGGCGGCCAACGCGGAGGCTGCTTTCGAGCGAACTGACCGTCAACAGGAGTTGCGACGCTACGAGACGCTTTTCGAAACCGCCCAAGAGATGCTGTGTGTTCTCGACAGCGATGGGCGATTCCAGTTGGTGACCGAACCGCTGGCCGACTTTGTCGGCCACTCTCGGGAGACGCTGGTCGAGACACCTATCCGGACACTCCTGACAGCCGACTCGGCGAAGGCGCTGTCGGATGCGCTCGAGTCTCACGCTGAGACCGACCAGACGACCATCTCGATAGCCGCAGACCTCGAGACAGCCGAGTGCCGAACGGTTCCGATTCAACTCGAGGTCTCGAAGCTTCCGCAGGCCCTCGACCAAGAGTTCATTATTTCAGTGCACGACCGCTCGGAACTCGTCTCGGCAAAACAGGCTGCTGCTGCCGAGCGTGATCGGTTTAGCTATCTGTTCGAAAACCTCACTGATCCGATCAACGAGATCGAACACACTGGCAGAGACTCCTCTGTACACAGCTACAACCGCGCCTTTCAGCGGTTGTTCGGCGAGCCGACAGTGGATGATACAGCCGACACAGGCGATGTACCAGATCCCCTTGCAGTCGGAGACAACCGGATTCTCGAGGCCAACACCGCAGACCAATCCGAGCACGACGACCGCGAACTGAAACTCCAGACTGCCGAGGGAATCAAATACTTCTTTTACCGACAGATTGCCTACGAACTCAACGGCAGCCGCCGGCGCTTCGAGATCTACACCGATGTGACCACGCTCAAACAACGCGAAATTCAACTGCAAGTGCTCCACCGCCTGTTGCGCCACAATCTACGAAACGATCTCAACGTCGTCTCCGGCTTTGCGGATCTGTTGGTCGAAGAACTTGAGACCGACCGCCTCGTTGATTTTGCCGAACGAATCGCCTCGAACGTCACTGATCTTATCGAACTCAGCGACACGGCCAAAACGATTGAGGATGTTGCGAGCCGCCAGTCACTTGATAGAGATCCACTTGCGGTCGATTCGATGCTTTCGTCGCTTGTTGTGTCTACTCGAGCTAAGCATCCTGAGGTCTCAGTATCGTTTACCTCTGACAGCTCGCCAGTCGTTGCAGCAGGCCCACACCTCCGAACCGCGGTCAACGAACTCCTCGAAAACGCGATTGAACACAACACGGCCGACCAGCCCGCAGTTTCGCTCAGCGTTCAGCAGGCCGACGGGCTGGTCTCGATTACCGTCTCCGACAACGGTGAGGGCATACCCGATACCGAGTGGAAAGTCGTCACTGGTAGTTCGAAAATCTCACAGCTCGAACACGGCAGCGGCCTCGGGCTCTGGTTGGTTCGGTGGGTAACCGAAGCCTACGGCGGCACCCTCGAGCGTGATTCGAAGACCGAAGGTGGAACCGTCAGCATCCTGCTGCCCGCGGTCGATACCAGCAACTGATTGATACAGCAGTATCCACGAGAGACAGCGGCGACAGACAGCCGACAGCCACATAAGACAACAGCAATGCTGATACTCCGCGATTCTCGAGTACAAAGAATACCGCTACGACTGTGTTGTTCGCGCGCTACTCGGTGATCTGGTGGATCATACCGTTCCGACTAATATGGAGGTCTCGGCCCATCTCGTAGCCAAAGGCGTTGGCCGTATCGATGTACCCCGACAGCCCTTTGAGGTTCTGGTGGGCCGGAATGAGTTCTTTCGGCTGGAGGGCATCCAGCATCTGGTAGTGGCCTTCCTGGCTGAGGTGGCCCGAAACGTGGATGTCGTCATAGATGCGTGCACCCTGCATTTTGAGGAGTCGTTCGGACTGATAGCGGTTGCCCTCGTTTGTCGGTTCGGGAATAATGCCAGCCGAAAAGATGACTTTGTCACCAGTATCGAAATCGTAGTTCGTCTCACCACGGCCCATTCGGGTCAGCAGGGCGCGTGGTTCGCCCTGGTGGCCCGTCACGATCGGCAGGAAGTTCTCCTTGCCGTCTTCCATAATTCGGTTGAGACTCTGGTCGATGGCGCGGCGGTGACCGTACATCTCGATATCCTGCGGAAGATCGACATCGAGATGCCTTGCGGTGCCGGTGTATTTTTCCATCGAGCGACCCAGCAAGATGGGCTTGCGACCGATCTCTTTGGCGAACTCCAGTAGTGAGGAAACACGGGCAATGTGGCTTGCGAACGTCGTCGCAACCATCCCGCCAGGGTAGTCCTCGAGGCTCAACATCGTATCGTGGAGTTCTTTACGAGCAACCGACTCCGAAGGGGTTCGGCCCTTGCGGTTGGCGTTCGTACAGTCTTCGATGTAACACAGCACGCCTTCGCCCTCGCGGCCGATCTCACGGAACCGCTTCATATCGAACGGGTCGGCCAACACAGGGTCGTGGTCGATGCGTTTGTCGAGTCCGTAGACGATTGCGCCCTCTGGGGTGTGGAGCACTGGGTTGATCGCATCGATTGTCGAGTGGGTGACGTTGACAAACTCCAATTCAACGTTGTTGCCGATACGCATTGTTTCGCCTGCGTTCATTACTTGCAGGTCGTTTTCGACGTTGAATTTGTCCTCATCGCGGATCTGCTCGCGGACGAGTTCGATTGTAAACGGTGTGGCAACAATCGGTGCATCATACCGGTGGGCGAGTTTGGGGATCGCCCCGATGTGATCGAGGTGTCCGTGGGTAGGAACGATGGCTTTGATTTCGCCGTCGAGTTCGGACATGATCCGGTCGTCCGGGATCGCACCCATATCGATCAGATCCAGACTGTGCATCCGCTCTGTCTGGACGTTGTCGTGAATCAGTACCTGCGAGAGGTTCAGTCCCATATCGAAGACGACGATATCGTCGTCCATTCGGACTGCTGTCATCTGTCGACCGACCTCTTCGTAGCCGCCTACTGTCGCAATTTCTATTTCCATAGGTATGCCGAACGGAAGCGGTTCTCACGTACACCAACCGAAACCAGACAGCCAAAAACAACGACAAACGTTGGAGAGCCTGATCCGATTTCTGTGTCGGCTGCACGGGAACCGCGCGTTGGATACCCGTATAGCTAACGCGGAGACATAAATAGACGGTGACTCGGTGTCGTCCTGACGGCCAGCTACTACCCGTTGTGCTCGATTGGCATAAACCGGCCGTTGATATCCCACTCGTGAATACAGTAGATGCTCCCGTGTGCGTTCTCACCAATTTCCCAGCTTTCGGTCTTGGCATTCCACTGTTCGTGTCTGCCACACCGCTCGCAGGTTCGGTCGGTCGGTCGGCGGAGCGTTGCGTTCATACAAAACGAGGAGACAGCCAGCGATAAAAACGTATCTTGTCCGATTTCATCCCGACCTGTCATTCTTGCGGTGTGGTGACTCACTGAACACGAGAAAATAAATTGAACTATGTTTACTATCTGTTCGTATTAGTTCCGATCATGACCTTAAATGCGTACAAAGAATACTATGATGGGCTGTTATACTGGCGAAACGGTTTATATGTCTCATAGCCATTACTGTGGTAGATGATGCCAACCAGTGCGAATGTCGATCCCTACTCACCGGAGGTGGGCTACTTTGAATGCCTCGAGTGTAGCCGCCGAACGACCAGCGACAACCGACTCACCACGTGCACAGACTGTGGCGGCCAACTCCGGAATATTGCTGTGCCCCGAGAATAACGGCTTAGACTGGCTGCGAACGGTTGGTTTCGATTCCTCCTGCCAGCCGATCGACGACAACGACCGCCGCCGCGCCCACAACCCCAAAGGCCACAAATAATCCGACTGTTTCACTGCTCCATGTTGCACCAGCCGCAGTCAACTCGAGGCTCGTCTGTTCGACCGGTGCCCGAAGCGCCCCAACAATCAGGCTCACCAGAAACGCTACGGTTGCCTCTCGGTAGTTTGCGAGTGCCCATCGCACGGTGTGAGCAATCGTAAACAGTCCAACGACCGCCCCGGTCATGAACGTCACCACTGGTGTTGCGGTCTCGACGAGCGGATCAACACCTGCTCCAGTGCGCAGGCCGACCACCGCATCAGTAAACTGGCTGAGTGCGGCCGACATGTAGTCATATTGGCCGAGCATGAGCAACAGCAGTGACCCCGAGACGCCGGGCAGAATCATCGCACTCACCGCAACTGCGCCTGCCAGAAAAATCACCGGCAGCGACGACCCAAGCGCAGACGCCGCATATCCAGACAAGACAAAGGCGAAAAGAAAGCCCGCGAGTGCGGCGGCCTGTCGGCCACGTGTGGCGAGTGAGACCTCACTGTAGAGGACAACAGCCGAGGCTCCGATGAGCCCGAAAAAAAAGCCGTAGGTTTCGACCGGATTTGTCTCGAGTAAGACGTTGACAATACGAAGCACCGTAATAACCGCAGTGGCAATGCCAGCACCGAGTGCGAGCAGAAACCCAGCATCCATCGCCCGAAACGCCTCGAGGGCTTCGGGTCGGCCATCGGTACGGACGCCGCCCAGAATATCACAGAGCCGACTGGGTTCGACGGCCGTAACCGCGGCGATCAGCCGTTCGTAGATACCGGTGATCAGCGCGATGGTGCCGCCAGAGACGCCAGGGACGGCATCGGCCGCACCCATTGCCAGCCCACGGAGATACACACCAAGGAGGTCACGACCCGTCGTCATTACCCGTAGTGGTGTGCGAACCACATTGGTCGTTTGGGTTCTTGTGACCTCCTAGCGCGCTTACTGTTGTCGTGGTTCGTCTTCGGTTGTCTCGCCGGCAAACGGGTCTTTGATATTCGGCTCGTCGTCTCCACTGGCTGATTCGTTTGTGGTCTCCTCAGCAATGGACGATTCGTTTGTGGTCTTCTCAGCCGTGGCTGTGTCGGTTGGCTCGTCTGCGGTATTGGCTGATGGTGTCTCTGTGGTCGTCTCGTCGTTTTCGATCCACGCGTCAGTGGTCGCTGAGTTGTCGTCCTCGAAGCGAAACCCGTGTTCGTCAGTCTGGTCTGTTTCGTTGCTCTCGGTAGCCGAATCTGTGTTTTCTCCCGAATCAACTGCATCAGTGGCGACTAGCTGTTCGTCGAACGGTCGTGCTGTGTGGATATCGTCGGCGATCTCGTCTTCGACGGTATGGTCTGTCTCGATGATCGCTGACTGAAGGGCCTTTTTCGTTTGATAGGCAATCGCTCGCCGTTGGAGCGCCTCGATTCGCGGGACGTCGGTTACGTTCGACAACAACAGAGTGACACTCACTGCGGTTGCTGCACTGTCGGGGTTGTCGCCGGCCAAAATTTCGACTGTGCCTGTTTCGTCTTCGAGCAGTGACCGACCAACCTCGAATCCTTTCCGCGAGAGTTCTCGAGGTGGCCCGGACAAAATCAGTAACACTCGGTCGGTACTCGAGATCTCGCACGGAAGGCTAAAGTCCGATTCAACTGCGCATTCGACAAGCGATTTAATCGTTGTTGCATCGCTTTGGGCGGGCTGTCTCGAGGCTTCCATTCCGAGCAGTTTTCGGAGTCGAGTAATCCACCCTTCGGGCTCGACGTCGAGTTCCGTCTCCACATGGGCGAGTGTTGAGACCCCACCGACAGCGAGCGTTCGTTCGATATCGTTCGGGTCAACACAGAGTTCTGGCAGTGGCTCGGTGGTCGCTTCTCGTGTCTCGAACAGCGAGAGAATCCGTTCGGTTACCATCTCGTTGACCGCCGTATAGTCGTCTCCAGGATCGTGCCACGTCTCGTTGTCAATCGGGAAGACGGCATCTGCCATCGGTACAACTGTTCGGATACCTCGAGCCGCCGTCCAGGCTCGCTTGTCGGATTCAGCCTCCGACGGCAAGACCCCAAGGACGTATATCGGAATCTCGTAAATCGAGGTGAGTTCCTCGAGCAACACCGAACCCACACCACAGCCCGTCCCACCGCCAAGGCCAGCGACGACGAGTGCGGCGTCTACTTCGGTGTCGTCTACGACATCGAGTGCGCGGCGAATCTCTGGAAGCTCTTGGCGGGCAACTGCTGCCCCGAGTTCTGGATCTCCGCCAACTCCCTCTCGAGTAGGGCTTTCGGTGTCGCTGTCTGTGTCTTCATCACTACCGCTGTCCACATCTTCGTCGCTGCCACTGTTTGTGTTTGCGTCGGCTGTCGGCTGCTGGACGTCCGGGTGTGTATCTCCGATCAGTAGCTGCTGGTGGTCGGCGATATGGTCAGTCTCAGCAAACGCCGATGGTGTCGTATTAATGACCAGAACGTTGTCTCCAGAGATTGGACTGTCCGATCCCTCCGCACCGTGTAGCTGTTCGACGAGCCGAACGCCCGCGTTGCCGACACCAAGCAAAGCGAGTCTCATTCGTCGTTCTCCATCGGTGACTGTGGCTGCCTGAGCCTACACGATCGGATCGAGTTCATTATCATCGTCGGTGATTAGCGACGTAATTTCTTCTTCGCGGACGGCATCTAGCTCTCTGATCTTGTTTTGGGCATCAACGGCTTGTGTCTGGATTTCTTTGATCCGGGGGGCATCAGTCACATTCGAGAGCAACACGACTGCTGCAAGCGTATCCGAATCCTCGCGTGGGTCATCACCGGCTAGTACCTCGACGGTGTCGGCTTCGTTTTCGAGCCACTCGCGAGCCGATTCGATTCCTTTTCGCGAGATCATCGACGACGGTCCTGCAAAGACGATCAGCGCACGGTCGGCACTCGAGACCTCACACGGAATGGTGAGCCGGGAGTTGACCGCCCGTCGGACCAGCCCCTTGATTTTGGCCGCATCCATTGAGTTGAGATCGTCGTCTTTGTTTTTGGATTTGTACTTCGAAAGCAGCCCATCGGCTTTCTTGAGGTCACTCGAGGCGTAGCCAATCGAAGAGACGCCACCGGTATCGAGCGTCCGCATGATGTCACTCGAGTCCATTGCGTTTTCACCGACTTCAGTTTCGTCGACTTCACCGGCCGCCAGCAGGGTGACAATCCGCGTTGCGAGTTCACGGTTCATCTCCTCGTAGCCTTCTTCGACCGTCTGTCCTCGAGAGCGCCAGGCGTCGTTATCAAAGGCGATGAAGTTATCGACTTTCGTGACAAACGACTGCAACGATCGGGCTGCATTGAGTGCGGGCCGGCCGCCTTCGTACTCACCGGGTAGCACGCCAAGCCCGTAGATGGGCTCGTCGTACATTTTCTGGAGTTCATCGATCACAACCGGTCCTGCTCCGCTGCCGGTGCCGCCGCCCAGCCCTGCGGCAACCAAAATGGCATCGACTTCGTGGATTTCGACGTCGTCGAACACGCGGCGAATCTCGTCGATATCGTTTTTGGCGACCTCTGCGCCGACCTCACCGTCGCCGCCGACACCGTGGCCTTTTGCTTTCTGGTGGGTATCGCCGATCAGGATCCGGCGGTCTTTGGGGACGTATTTGGGTTTTGCAAGATCCGTTCGGGCCGTGTTAATCACGAGTACGTGCCGACACAGGTTCCGGCCGGTCTGTTTTTCGAACTCTAACATCCGGTCGATAAGTTTGCTGCCAGCGTTGCCGACACCAATAGTTGCGAGTTTCATGAGTGGAGTCTCCGAATGCCGACATTCAGGGTTGCCGACTGAAATACTTCGCGCTGAACGTGAGTCACCCGGAACCGTTGGAGTGCGGACATAGCTATGGGCTTTCGTTATGAACCCACATATATGAATTTGTGTCAGACATGCCGACATCTAGTCCGGCCAGACTGCCATCCAACCCGGCAAGACTGACACCTCACTCCAGTCAGACTGACTCTTAATCCGGACAGCCATGCTTCCGGCTGAGGCCAACTACTTTGGGTCGTCCCGACAACAGTCCGTATGAATCCGGATTTGTCCCGACTTGATCGGCACCTCGAGACACTGGCTGTCGATGGCTACCTGATTGATGCTGCTGGCAGCGATGCGACCCAGCGGTATCTCTCGGGGTTCGATGCACCCGACCCGTTTGTCACCTGCTATACACCGTCGGCGCTTTCACTGTTGGTCTCGGGCCTCGAGTTCGGCCGGGCGAAAACCGAAAGCTGTGCCGACCGAATTAGCCGCCCTGTTGAGTACAACAGACGCGAGTTGGTCGAGACCTACGGCCCCATTGAGGCGGCCCACCGCGTGACGGCAGCGTTTCTGGACGACTGTGGTGTCGAAAGCGTAGCCGTTCCCGAACGGTTTCCGGTGGGGGCTGCCGACGGTCTCCGCGAGCAGGGTATTTCGGTTGTCGTCGATACTGATGACGTCTTGATCGATATTCGCGCAGTCAAAACGCCGACCGAACTCGAGTACATCCGCGAGACCCAACAGGCCAACGAGGCAGCGATGGCTGCCGCCGAGAACGCGATTCAGACGGCCACAGTCGACAGCGACGGCCGATTGGTGCTTGCGGGCGATCTCCTGACCAGCGAACGCCTCAAGACACGCATCGAGACCACTCTGTTAGAACATGGCTGTGGACTCGACGAGACGATCGTCGCCTGCGGCCGGCAGGCTGCCGACCCGCACAACCGCGGCAGCGGCCCGCTTGCTGCTGGCGAGCCCATCATCATCGATATCTTCCCGCGGGATAAGACGACGGGCTACCACTCGGATATGACCCGTACGTTCTCTAAAGGCGACCCCAGCGAGAAGCTTGCCACGTGGTATGAGCTCACTGAAAAAGCTTTGTCTGCGGCACTCGAGGCCGTCGAGCCGGGCAACACTGGCGCGGACGTGCATGCGGCCGCCTGTGAGGTCTATGAGTCTGCTGGCTTGCCGACGCTTCGGGCCGACCCTACAACCGAGGTCGGCTTTATTCACAGCACCGGCCACGGTGTCGGCCTCGAGGTTCACGAACGGCCGCGTCTACACACCGAGGGTGGAGATCTCGTCGCCGGCCAGGTACTCACTGTCGAGCCGGGGCTATACGATCCCACAGTTGGTGGGGTTCGGATCGAAGACATCGTGATCGTCACCGAAGATGGCTACGAAAACATCACTGCGTATCCTATCGAACTCATCGTCGACTAAGCCAACAGCCAGACCGTTCTGTCACGACTGCTATTAAAAAGGCTGCGAACCAGCCGAAATGGGAGTCATAGCGTGTATGTGAGCCGCTGGGTATCAAGTTGCCCACGGAACGTCACCGTATGGACGACTTTTGCGACGTCGACCGAGTGGGGTAGTTGTTCGACCGGCGTGATCACTCGTCCTCGAGAGCCCGGCTCGAGTTCGACCTGTGAGGGAAAACAGCCTGCTCCCAACTGTGCCGGATCGAGCGAGATGTGGGCTCGGTTGTACGTATAGCGATCTGTGCCGATGAATTTTGTTTGTCTGCTCGTCCAGTTGAGTGGGACGCGTCCCGTGTTTTCGATATCGAACAGCGCACAGGCGCGTACGGACTCGTCGAGCCGCGCGCGGTGGTGAGCATAGACCAAATCATCAACCCGTACTTGCGGAACACCAACGAGCGTTGCCCGCACGGCTCCTGTGTCGATTGTGAGCGGCTCGCCCGCCTGAGCCTGGATTCGATCAGTAACGCGGTCACTTGCTGTCTCCGGGTTACGACGAACTACTTTTGTCGAAAGATCTCGCCACACAACAGATTCGGACGAGTCGCTTTCGGCTGTCGGTTCAGCAGCCTGTTGGCGGTCGGCAGTATCTAATCGGCTGAGCGAACGATCCATATTGTTTTCTCATTGTAGTCTGTAATAAATACTATGTTAGTGAGTAACAAACTTTCAGTTGACAGTTCAGCGTCGTCTACCACACTGCCTGCATTTCAGTTCGTATTGTACTTCTCGAACTGAGAAACGTCGTCTGTTGCATGTGAGTTATGTGTTTGGTGAAGTACTTCGGGGGCAACTCAAGGGAAATCAAAGATGTCCTGTATCCAGCACATCGCTTTGCGATTTGTGAGACCTCGAGGCACTCACCTTGTTTATCTGTAGACTACACAGTGGCCGACTGTTCACAGTAGATGAGTAGACCGCTGTCTACTCGCATCGACTGTCCTCACTGCCTGCTGGTTTTGGGTGTCCGACTCGTTCATCATGCAGCCTCGAGTCGGCCGCCGTCAGCCTTGGTACTCTATCGGCTGGCCTCGAAGTCAGCCTCGAAGTCGTCGCTGAACGTCTCGACAAGTTGGGCGATTTCGGTGACTTCGGCGGCCTGTTCTTCGTTTGCGGCGGCCAGTTCTTCGATCTCGTCGGCGAACATCCGTGCGTTGTTGCTTGCGTCGTTCGTCATCGAGGCAATTTCTTCGGTACTGGCTGCCTGTTGGTCGGTTGCATCGGAGACTTCTGCGATTCCATCGTTGATTTCACCAACGGCCTCGACGATCCGGTTGAGATTCTCGATTGCGTTGTCGACTTCCTCGAGTCCGTCTTCGACGCTCTCGTTGGCCTGGTTGATGCTCTCGGCAGTCTGTTTCGTATCGGATTTGACACGCCCGGCCATCTGTTCGATGTCGACGGCCTGTGTTTGGGTTTCTTCGGCTAACGATTTGATCTCATCAGCAACGACCGCAAAGCCGTCGCCGGCTTCGCCCGCGCGGGCGGCTTCGATCGAGGCGTTGAGCGCCAGTAGGTTGGTCTGGTCGGCAATATCCTGAATGACCGTAACGACCTGGTCGATCTCGTCCATCCGCTCTTGGAGTTTCAGAATATCTGCTTTGACATCACTGGTGGCTGCGTCGACCTCGCCCATCGCGTCGATCGCATCGCTTGCAGACGCCTGGCTTTCTTCGGCCATCTCACGGGCGTTGCGGCTCTCTGCGCGTACTTCTTCGGAACTTGAGGCAATCTCTTCGATCGTGGCACTCAGATCGGAGGCTTCGTCTGCTACCTGGGTCATGTTGTGGGCTTGTTCGCCGGCAACGCCGCTGATCTCGTCGGTGCTTTCGGCGATCTGTGAGGCCGCTGCGGTGAGTTCGTGGGTCGAAGTCTGGAGATCCTCGAGTCGGTGGCGCTCGATGACGACCATCCCGTCGTCGGCTCGAGCCGCCT
>LKML01000149.1 GCA_001563795.1 Haloferacaceae archaeon B1-Br10_E2g22
AACACTCCGCGCGGTCTCCTTCGGTTCTGCATGTGCTCGGTCCTGTTCGTCGTTATGTTCTGGCTGATGTTGGCTCTCGGGTTCTCGGTGTTCGAGTACGTCGGTGTCGCGGCCGTTGGCCTCGTAGTTGGGGTTATCAAAACCGATGTGAATCCAGAACGTGAAGCGCAGAGTGCTGCGCCCTGAGTCGTTGAAGATCGCCGGTGCCCCTGTGTGAGTAGAGTCAAAAACAAACCAGAAAACGGTGCCCCCCACACATCACGCTCCAACTGTAAATACCCGCTCGCCTGAATTTACAGCCCTCCTACCGGCATATCAGCGAGAGTGGCCTAACACCCGAATAGGAGTCGACCACACGTTAGTACTAAGTGCTAACCTGAGTCCGTACTCTCACGATGCCACCGAGAATCTCAACATCCAACGCCCGCGCCTATACTAGTGTGTACGTGGGTACCCTCAGCGGGGGCGAAGAACCGAACAATTCGCCCGAACCGCATGGCAACAGTCGGGTTTTGATTGCTCACCGACCGAAGAATGCTCACCCCGGTTTGAGAGGTCACTATATAAAAGAGGGAATCACCGACCGCTCGTACACGCCGTACACTCGACGTACACGAACCACAGCTTAATTTGTCAGTAATCCGTTATATATTACGTGTACGCTGACAATGGAAACCATCACTCTCCGGGTCCCTGAGAATCAGAAAGCCGATTTAGCGACTGAGGCCGACGAGCGAGATATGAGCCTCAGTGAGTACACGCGCAAAATCCTCGATCACCGCGATCCGGCGGTGATCGACACCGACCTCACCTCCGTCGACGACGAGGTCGCCGCGATCTACGAGCGGCTCGACGAGCTCGAAGCCCAGGTGTCGGACCTCCGCGGTGGCTGATCACCGCCGACCGACGAGACCGAGCTGCTCGACGACACCAACGACGAGGTCCTCGACGCCCAGAACGAACACCGCGACCGCCAGCTCGACACTGACGACGAACCCGACACCAGCGAATGGCCGCTCCTCAATTCGCTGCTGCCGGGCGTCGAGATCACCGAGGCCGACGGCGGCAAACACGACGCCGTCGAGACCGCACTGTCGCAACTCCTCGCGGCTGGTACCGCGACGAAAGACGACCTCAAAGCGGTCTACAGCGACCACTTGGCTGGGTACGGTACCGCCGAATCTCTGCACAACGCCCTCCTACGCCCGTACCTGAAGAGAGTCGAGGAGACCGGTGCGGTCACTCACCGTAATGGGAAGTGGCACGTCGACGACGATGTGACGCTCGCAGACCCAACGCGGCCAGAAACCCCAGCGTGAGTTCTTCCAACAGTAACCGGTGGCGTCCACCCTGCATGATGTTCACGCTCGCGTATTATATGTGTAAATGTAGGGTGTGTCCTGTGACCCTTCGAGACTGTAGACCCGCATGCGGGCGTCGGGGTTGAGACTGTGCGAAGACTGTGGGAGACTGTCTCCGCGGTGAACCCCCGACCGGTCTATTCCACGTCATCACTTTGTGATAACGCATACACCCCAATCCAACTGTAAATAGCTCAAAAAACAGACGCCTCAGACCGTGTACTTGGCGTTCGTGTTAATCACCCACCTCCGAGCTGGTCTGTTTCACTCGTCAAATTCGTTTATTTTCTCTTTGACCGCTTGTACGTCTAAATTGTCTAAACTGTCTAAACCAGCTTTGACGAGCAACGGGAAATAATGGCGATTCTTCTCGAAATCCTCGTCGAACTCGTATTCGTACTCGGTTTCCAGCATCCCGAACTGGCGGTTCATTTCTTTCTGCAGTGATTCGGGGAGATACATCATCTGAGCCGGTCTATTATCTTTCACAGATGTTTTTTCTGTGTTGTCTGTCTTATCTGTCTTAGACGGCTTAGACTGTTCTGCTGCTGTGTCAGATTGGGCTTTCTCACGTGTTTTGTTTCGCCGGTTGCGTAGGCGGCTGGCGCGATCATCGCCGTCTCCGTCGCTCATGCTGCGACCTCCCCGTCGCCGGCACGGCTCTCGGCGACACGCTCGATCTCGGCGGCGACCTCGTCGAATACCTCGACCATATCACACCCTGGATCAAACTGAACCAGCGACTGACCGGATTCGAGCGACTTCTGGATCGCGGCTCGCTCCCTCACTTGCCACACAGGTTTGTCCTCGAACGCGCTTTCGATCCACTCAACCATCTCACCGGCTTGTGACTTCCGAACGTCGATCCGGTTAATCACCACGCCGATGTCTTCGATATCGATCTCGTAGTCGTACTCCAAGGCGTCGACGTGATCGAACAAGAGCTCAAAGGCACGCTTCGAGGTCGTCTCCGCGAGAGCCGGGATGAGCACGTTCTGGGTGGCAAACAGCGCGTTGTCCATCAGGTTCCCCAAGAACGGCGGACAGTCGACGAGGATCACGTCGTACTCCTCGTCGACGAGATCCAACAGCAGGGCGAGCTGCTCGCCGCTCCGGCGGCTGAGTGTGAGCTCTGGCTCGGCGGCCGTCATATCGATGTTCGAGGGGATCAGATCCATCTCAGCGTGCTCACAAACAATCTCCCTGACTTTCTCCCGCTCGGCCGACTCAGTGAGGCAGCTAAACAGATTCGGCTCTGGGTCGTCGTATCGTTCCATCATTCCTAGGTTCTCGGTCGCATTCCCCTGTGGGTCGAGGTCGACGAACAGCACGTCGAGGCCGCGAGCCGACAGTGCGCCGGCAACGTTGATCGCGACGGTTGTTTTTCCGACGCCGCCTTTCTGGTTCGAGACGGCTATCTTCAGTGGGTTAGACATACAATCTATCTTGTCTGTCTAAACTGTCTTAACTGTTTGTGTGAGATAAACCACTGCCGTATTTTCATATAGCATGGTGTGATTTACCATAACTTCCGGAGTGGATAGGTGGTCTGTCGGTGCAACCCCTACACCTGAGAGGGGTGATACGGGTGTGTTGATCTCGTAATTCGCGCTGAGTAGCTTCTGAGATACTGAGACGGGAGGTAACAGACGAAATGGACTCTATCTATTTGTTCTGACAAAAAGCTCGTGAAATGAGGTGTGTGGAAGAGAGGTCCCCTCGAATAGGAATGCCCTTCGGGGCTGTGGGGGCCACCGGTGGCTGCTGCTCAATCGTATAAAAAGCCCAGCACGCTCGCGTGTATATTACAAGTAACAGTAGGGCCACTCCACTGAGACCGGAAGACTCCAAAACCGCATGCGGACGTTAGTATTGTGACTCCAAGCAGACTCCAAACAGACTCCAAACAGACTCCAAAAGATTGGAAACACAACACCCCACCGTTACAAGTGAATCTACAACAACACGAAAATCAGACGTAATCGCTGAACCAGTCCGGCGCGCCGACGTACTCCGCCCAACACCGTTTGTGACACGCTTCGCCGCGGTCGTTCGGGATCGCGCGGTCGAGGTCGACCATCTCCCCGCAGAGATCGCACTCGGCTCGGTGCCCCATCTGTCGGGTCTCGACGTCGAGGCCCTTCACCTCGACGTACAGCTCATGCAGAACTCGCGGTGACAGCCGCACCAGGACTTTCTTGCGGTCCTCCTCGTCGCACTCCTCCGGTGTGTACGTCAAAACCCAATCCTGGCCGGGCTCGCCGTCGCCGGCCGGGCCGAGCGATATCGACCGGGCCAACTCTTCGGGGATGTAGTGCCATTCGTTGTCTCGAAACCTGGGGTAATGACCCTCGGGACGTGGGTTCTCCGGGTCGACATCGGCGCTTTCGTCGGTCATTGCTCTCCTCCCTGTGAGATTTCGTCGCGGACGATATCCCGCACCCGAGCGTCGAGATCGTCGCTCGAATCGGCGTGGATGTCGTCGAGCCCCTCAACCTCGCCGAGAGCCTCCTCGACCCGCTCGTCGTCGGCCTCGCCGCGGAGATACAACTCTCGACGGTCGTTGTACAGCGACCGCAGCGTCGCCTCCGGTATCCCGCTGTCGTCGGCGACTGAACGCTTGCTCTCATCACGGGCGACGCGAGCGAGAGCCTCGCGGGTGTGGAGGTACTCCTCGGTGTCGACCCGCAGATAGTTATCCTCGACCCGGAACCCCCGCGGGGGTCGGCCGGTCCATTTCCCCGCCTCTTGGGCGGCTCGAACCCCCGACTCAATCCGCTGTAGCTTTTGTTTGTGCTCAATTTTGGCGAGGTCGCCCATCACCGACGCGATCATACTGTAGATGGTCTGCTGCAGGTCGCCGTCGTCGACGTGGATGTTGAGCCCAACGTCCAGGGCCTCGACGCCGGTGTCGTGCTCCAGGCAGTGCTGGATGAACTGGTGTATCTCGGTTGCACCCAGCCGAGAGAGCCGAGAGATCTCATGGACCACCACAAGATCGAACGCTCCGGCTTCGATCTCATCGAGGAGTTCGTTGTAGACCTCACGGCTGCCGGTGTCGGTCGCGCCGCCGACCACCTCGGGGTACTCAACGATATCGTCGACGCCCTCGCGCTCCAAGTGCTCACGCGCCTCGGTGAGCTGCCGCTCGACGTTTTGGTCCGATGTCGACACTCTCGCGTACACGGCTGCTCGCGTCGCGTTTTCGGTCATGTTCTTGCGTTCGGGTGTTATATATAAATGGTTGGGGGTTGTTGCGCGCCCCGTCTAAACCACTACCTTCTCGTAGGGTGCTGCCGAAACCGATGGCACGTTCATCGCTGGCGGGAACGATGACTTCGATTCACTTCCAATTGACATCGACGTGACGCGTTTTAGAGACGAAAGCGTATAATTATCGACTCGGGGGTGCCTCAAAGTGATTTACTCTTCGCTCTCGCCCAGTGCTTTGATTACTTCCCATTCGAACTTCCCGAACGCTTGTGCAGCTCCATTGTCTTGGTTGATCTGGTACATGGGAGCATTTCCGGCCTTTCGAGTCTGCTTTATCAATCCAATATCAATCAAATCGTCGTAGTTGGATAGCAGTTCCATGCCGAGACGATTTCGTAGCAGTCTCATAGATCGTTCACCACCGCTGAATTACTGTGTCGCTGGGGAGTCGCGGATCAACGGAATCGACAGATTCCGTGATCCGCACCGACGATAGTTCGCTACTCCGCCAGCAGCTCGTAGTCAAGAAGCTTGAGAACCGGCTGCTGCGACGCCAGATTACTGCACAACAACAGGAGATC
>LKML01000150.1 GCA_001563795.1 Haloferacaceae archaeon B1-Br10_E2g22
CACCAAGAACAACCGCGTTCGCCTGTCGAAAGGTGCAAACCACAAGGAACACCCCAAAGCGTGGGAGTACATCCTTGTCGAATACGAAACCCGTCCCGGCGTTACCGTCGAGAACCTGCAACAAGTCCGAGCCGTCTACAACAAGGCAAAAGAACGTTGGGAACTGCATTTCGTCTGTACAGACGAGATCGAGACACCCAACACACCCGGAACCGAGACAGCCGGTATTGATCTCGGTATCAGTAACTTTGCGGCGGTCGCCTACAGCACCGAGGAATCCGAGTTGTACCCTGGCAACCGCTTGAAGCAAGACGGCTACTACTTCCCGAAGGAGATCGCCAAGTGTGACGATTCGGGCGGCGAACGGGCCACTCGTCTCCACGCGAAGTGGTCCGAACGCCGCACTCACTTTTTCCACTCCTTAGCGAAACACATCGTAGAACGGTGTGTCGAGAAGGGAGTTGGCCGAATCAACGTCGGAGACTTAGAGGGCGTGCGTGAGGACGAAGATGGTGCGTCAAAAAACTGGGGTCGACACGGCAACCTCGACCTGCATGGGTGGGCGTTCGACCGCTTTACAAAGATTCTCACATACAAAGCGAAAGTTGAGGGAATCGAGGTGGTGGAAGTCTCAGAGCGTGACACGAGCAAGACGTGTTGTGTCTGCGGTAGAAAAGATGATAGTCAACGTGTCGAACGTGGCCTCTACGTCTGTGAGGACTGTGATGCGGCGTTCAACGCTGACGTGAATGGGGCGGAGAACATCCGTCTCGACGTGAACCAAAGTAACTCCGAGTCTTCGGCCAGTTTGGGCGACGATAGGAGTACCGGCTGGTTGGCACAGCCCGGAGTCTACCTTTACGACTTGTCCAGCGGATTCTCACCGAGGGAACAAGTGGTAGACTGCAAACCGTAATATCCCAATCCAGCGGTGCGGTGCCGTGGGATTCCCGCGTTGACGAGACCTTCGGTCTCGTTCGCACACCAGAAATCTCCGATTTCTGGGGGCGTCTTCAGGCGCGGGAGGATGTCAATTACCGTCGAAGACTTCGGTCACCTTCTCTCGAGGCACCCAGTGGATACCTGGGTCGTCTTCGATCTTAATCCAGTTGTGATAGATCTCGACGACGACATCGTTGTACTCGCCCATCTGTGTCTGGACCGCGCCGGCTTCGATCCGTGTTACGACCTCTGTTTCGTTCATTAAGTGGTCACCACCAGTAGCTTTTCAGTCATGATACCTTACTGTTTTGCTCGCCAGACTGTGCGATGAGAACGCTCTTTTGACGGGCCGTCCGAGCAGTACCAACACGAATGTGTCCGTCGAACACACTCACAGAGCTGCTGACAACGGCGGGCAGTCGTATCTATCGGCGGCTGGCCGAACTGGACGACCCGCAGCTCACAGCCGAAATCAACGAGTGGTGCGAACGCCAGGGTCTCGAGCGCCTCGAGACGCCCCTTGAGGTCGTCGCCCGGCAAGCCGCCTTCAGTCGTCTTCTCAAAGCGACACTGTACGAACAGTATCACCAGCAGGGCCGGCTTCCCGCGTTGCAGTCGGTTCCGCACGACGCATTCTCCCAGGCATACACAGCGACGGACGATCCAGCCTTCGAGCAGTACGTCCTCGATGCGGTAGCTGAGGTAGCCGACTCCGAGATACAAACTGCGCTCCTCGAGGGACGCCACCGGCTGTTCGAGGCTGACGATCCGGCCGAAGAGATCGGCCGGCTGTTCGAATCCATTACACCCCAGGAGGCCAGACGCAAACTCGGACAGTTCCGCACACCGCCAGCGATTGCCTCGCTGATGGCGAAGTGGCTTATCCAGGACGGCACTGAAACCGTATTCGATCCGGGAATGGGTGCGGGCGCACTGGCCGCCGCAGCCTACAGGCGAAAACAACAGTTGGCCGACCAGCCACCGCTGGCCGACATGTACGGCGTTGATTTGAACGAACTCGCCGTTGTAATGGCCGCCACGTCGCTGGCGCTGTTGCACAACGGCGATACACACAACTTTCAGGTCGGTGACTTTCTGGGCCTTGAGGGGGACGATATCGAACCCGCAGAGGCAATCGTCTCGAACCCACCGTACTCGCGACACCACGAACTCGAGGCCGAGTACAAACAGCAACTCAATACACAGGCCGAAAGTGAAGCTGACCTGACAGTCAGCGCACTGTCGCCCATGTACGCCTACTTTTATTTTCATGCCGCCGAGTTCCTCGCCCCAGGCGGCCGACTCGCATTTATTACGCCGAGTGAGTTTCTCGAAACACGCTACGGCGAATCACTCAAGCAGTTTCTCGCCAGCGAGTTCGACATCCGCGCGCTCGTGTTGTTCGACCGCGATGATGACTCGAAGTTCGAAGAGGCACTGACAACATCGCTTGTGAGCTTTCTCGAACAGCCTGACGGCGAGCCGACTGATCTCACACGGATTATCCGCGTCGACGGCGAGCCGAGCGAGGCCGAGTTGCTGGCCGCTATTGACGGGGCTGACGAGGGCGAAACCGACTGGGGATTCGTCAACGTCCTCCCGCAGGCCGACCTCGAGCCAACTAACAAATGGACTGGACTGTTTGACCCCCTCGAGATTGACACGAGCGACCTCGTCGCACTCTCAGAGCTTGGGACGGTCACTCGCGGGATCGCCACCGGCCAGAACGACTATTTTTGTCTCACACAACAGCAGGTAGAGACGTGGGATATCGACGAATCCTATCTCGCCCCCATTATCCGCAACGCCCGGAGCGTCCCTGGGTATGCGTTTACAGCCGACGACTGGGAGGCCGACCGGGAGGCTGGCCGAGAGGTGTGGGTGCTGTATCATCTCACCGACCTCGAGGCGGAAGTCGCCGACCGTCTGCGCTCAGACGAACCCGATAAAAATTCGACGCCCTCTGTGTCTGAGAAGTCGCCTGATAACGGTTTGGCCCCGCATTCAGAGGGAATCTTCGCGTATCTCGCCTACGGCCGCAGCGATGACGTTGCAGCCCACAGCGGCTATCTCGCACGACACCGAAGGCCGTGGTACGTTGTTGATCGCCGCGACCCACCGCCGATTGTTGTTACCTACATGAGCCGCGGAGCAAGCCGGTTTATTCAAAACGACACAGACAGCCGAACACTGAGCAACCTTCACGGACTGTATCTCGACGTTGTGCTTACCGAAACCGAAACGAAAGCGCTGTTGGCGTATCTCAACAGCGGATTCGCCACCGAAGTCATTCGGCGCTCGGGCCGAACGTATGCGTCGGGCATGGACAAAATCGAACCCAACGAACTCGAGGGTGTGCCGGTGGTCGATCCACGTCGGCTCGAAACCGAAACTGTCTGCGAACTCGCCGCCCGGTTCGACCGGCTTCGGAATGCTGCCCGGCAGGGCGACCCCGTTGACGACCACATCGAATCGATTGACCGATATCTCAGAGAGGTTCGGTAGTGCTGTCAGTGGGTAGTCGACGGCTATCTACAGCGAGACTAACGGAACCGGTAACTAGCCGGTCTGAACGCTCTTTGAGCCGGCAGTCGTTGGGTGCCCAATGAGAGTGTTGAATCTGGTCACAACGCCCGAACATTTCTTCGCTGAACAGGTTCGCATTCTGGAGCGCAACGGGGTGCGTGTCGAGACGGTGAGTGTCCCAGGTGATGCCCCACGGTCGGCGTCTGCGTATCTGCGATTCTATCCACAGGTTCTCCGAGCAACCACCGAGCCGTACGACGTTATCCATGCAAACTACGGGCTGACGGCCCCGTTTGGCCTTGCTCAGCCCCAGCGGCCCGTTGTGCTCAGTCTGTGGGGCGGAGATCTACTGGGCAAGTACCACTGGCTCTCAAAACGGTGTGCTCGCCACTGTGCGGAAACAATCGTGATGACAGAACAGATGAACCAGGCCCTCGAGACGCCGGCGACTGTGCTTCCACACGGCGTCGACCTCGAGCGGTTCAGCCCCGAACCACAGCAGGCAGCCCAACGGGCTGTCGGCTGGGAGCCGACGGCGACCCATATTCTGTTTCCGTACAGCCCCAACCGCACCGTCAAGAACTATCCGCTGGCCAAGCAGGTGTTCGACCACCTCGGCGAGCATCACGACGGCAGCCTCGAGCTTCACGTTCTCGAGGGCGTCGATCACGACCGGATGTCGACGTACATGAGCGCCGCCGACCTGCTGTTGTTTACCTCCCATCGCGAGGGCTCGCCAAACGTGATCAAAGAGGCGTTGGCCTGTAACCTCCCAATTGTGGCGACCGATGTCGGCGACGTCAGAGCGCGACTCGAGGGTGTCTCACCATCAGCAGTCTGTCAGTCGAAAGATGAGTTGCTGCATGCTACCCGAGAGATACTCGCCGACGGTCGTCGGTCAAACGGTCGGGAGACGATCTCAGAGATGAGTCTCGAACGAATGGGCCAACAACTAATCGAGATCTACGAGTCAGTCTCTGGGACAACACTCGAAGACCCCTCGAGTCGAACCCGGCAGTCGATCCGAACGGAAACGTCCTAGCACAGACGAACGCCGCAGTGGCCGACTCACCGACAGCGCCCTAGGATACCTCTAGGTTCCACGAAAAAACCGTCAGCACTTCGATATACCCGACTCCAGAGACTTCTTGGGAGACTGATTCGTCGCCATCGCCTTCGAGTTCAGCGACACTCAACGACTCCGTTCCAGTTCGGTCGGTCAAAAACACCCTATGGAGTCCTTCACCGGTTACCGAAAACTCGAATTCAACTGTCGCTCTGTCACCGAAATCAATTGGGCCGACAACGTCGTACTGTTCGCCGTCGTGTTCAATGGGGAGTTCACTGCCGGTGCCGTCGTCGTAGGCCGGAAGATCGTACACTGTCGCCTCCCATTCGTCATCAGCCTCGAGGACGTGCAGGACGTACTCTCCGGATTCGACCGAATGGAGCGTGCTACCGTTGTACGGGCCGGTTGCCGAGGCCACTGAGGCGACAGGGTTGATTTGGCCATCTTCTGTAATCGCCTCGAGGTCGAGTTCTTCGCCGTTTTCGGGGTCGGTCGCATTGTCATCTGTGTCCGAACCGTTGCCATCCGGTTCGACGGTCTCATTTCCGTTTGTCTCAAGCGTTTCGTTTCCGTCCGTGTCATTGGCGGTTTCGTTTCCGTC
>LKML01000010.1 GCA_001563795.1 Haloferacaceae archaeon B1-Br10_E2g22
ACGTCCTGAAAAACGCCGACTGCGGCGTGCTGCTCGTCGAGGATCGTGGCTTTACCGGTGCGGACGAGATCGCAGTTGTCGCGACACGTGGGCTGTACGATCCGTTGAAACTGCTGGTCGCCGACGCTATCGCCGAAGAGACGGGTGCGACCATCACCCTGATGCAGGCGGTCTCGGCGTCCGCAGCCGAAAGTCGACGCGAAACCATCGAGGCGTACCACAGTGAGCTAATGCGGCTGCTGACGGTGCCGGCCCAATCACGCGTCCTCGAGACCGACGATGCGGTCTCAGGGCTCGCCCGATTCGCTGAGTCGGCCGACCTGCTTGTAACCGGTACCGAAACCCGAGGTGTGGGCGGTGACATCTTCGGACGTCCCGGCGATGCGCTGGTCGACAGCGTCGAATGTACGGCGATCATGGTTCAGCCTGCTGAGCAACACCGGCCGGGTGTCGTCCAGCGGTACCTGCTCAGCAAACTGTTTGGGGTGTAATCGTGGCCCCAAACAGAGAGGATCGAACAAAATCGAAACCTGCAGTTTTGAACGCGATCAACCGTGATCTGCCGGAGATAGAGTAATGTGTGGAAACTACAATACTATGAAACATATACAGCGACTGAACGCGAACGGAGGGTATCGATGCCGACAGGACTGAAACGGGATTTAGGGTTGTTTTCGACGATGGCAATCGCCATCGGGGCGATGGTTGGCTCCGGGATTTTCATTCTTCCCGGGGTTGCATTTATGACGGTCGACGGGCCAGCCGTGGTGCTGGCGTTCCTGTTGGCTGGGCTGCTCGTGTTACCGGCGGCGTTTTCGGCCTCCGAGATGGCGACTGCGATGCCCGAAGACGGCGGCTCGTACGTGTACGTAGAACGGGGGATGGGGCCGCTGTTGGGGACGATTGCGGGTGTCGGCAACTGGTTTATGCTCTCGTTCAAGGGCGCGCTCGCACTGGTCGGCGGGGTGCCGTATCTCGTTTTTATCGCTCCAGAAATCGCCGCCTACATCATCCCGATCGCGGTCGCGCTGGCCATCTTTTTCACGTTAATCAACATTGTCAGCACGAAAAGTGCTGGCAGCATGCAGTTCGTCATTGTGGGTGTGATGCTGGTCGCACTCGCCTGGTTCATCATCGGCGGCGTCCCCGACATTAATCCCGACCGAACGGCCGGCGCGTTCAACTTCGGTAGTGGGGGGCTGCTGGCGGCGACCGCGCTCGTCTTTATTTCCTACGCCGGGGTGATTAAGATCGCTGCCGTCGCCGAGGAGGTCAAAGATCCGGGCAAAACGATCCCGCGGGCGATGATCGGCTCGCTGCTGTTGACAACCGCCCTCTATGTCGGGGTTGTCTATGTCGCCGTTGGCGTGGTCGACGTCCAGGCGGCTATCGAGGCCGGCCAGCTTGAAGCCGACGGCGAGGGGCCGATTATGGCGCTCGCAGCCGAAGCGACGCTCGGAACGGTCGGAACGGTTGCAATCGTCGGTGCCGCACTGCTCGCGCTGGCCTCGACAGCCAACGCCGGGCTGTTGTCGGCTTCCCGATTCCCGTTTGCGATGGCACGGGATGGGCTGGCTCCGTCGGCCTTCGAGAACGTCAACGAACGGTTCAACACGCCCGTGCTCGCCATTGGGCTCTCCGGGGCGATAATCATCGTCTTTATCGTCTTTTTGCCGATCGAGCAAGTCGCCAAATTCGGCAGCGCATTTCAGATTATCGTTTTTATTCTGGTTAATCTCGCACTGATCGGCTTTCGCGAGGGAGCAATTGAGGACTACGATCCGGCGTTTACCTCGCCGCTATACCCTTGGATGCAACTGTTCGGGATGGCAAGCGGCTTTGCGGTGCTCACACAGGTGGGAACAGTGCCACTGGCAGGAGCGGCGTTCATCACTGTCGTCTCGATGGTCTATTTCTATGTCTACGTTCGACCCCGAACCGACCGCGAGGGTGCGGCCCGTCGGCAGGTCAGACAGAATGTCGGCGAGACGGCCATCGAACAGACTGAAAAGCTGTTCGAGGAATCCCAGCGGTACGATACACTGGTTGCAACAACTGACGAGACAAGCGTTGCGACCAAACGTGATATGTTGCGGATCGGCAGTGATCTCTCTGGGCTTCGAGAGGGATCGGTGACTGTCGGAGACTTCCATGAGGTGCCTCACCGGGCGTTTACTGCGGGTGATACGGTTGCCAAACGAACCGACCCACCTTCGTGGGCAGCCGAACTGTTCGAGACGACGCTCGCACCGCGAACGACTGACGGTGGCATCGAACTCTCGAGGGCTCCACCCGAGACGGCACTCTCGGAGGTGACGTTTAAACGAATCACGACCGAGGAGGTCGGCCCGGCTATCGTCGAGTACGCTGCGTTCGAAGACGAATCGTTCATTATCCTCGAGCGGAACGTCGAGGAACTGCATGAGTTGTACGGCGAGGGACTCAACGAACACGTTCTGAAAAACGCGCCATGCGGTGTGCTGCTGGTCGAAGACCGCGGCTTTGAGGATATCAACGAAATCGCAGTCGCAACCAGCAGCGGTGTCTACGATCCGGTGAAGCTACTGGTCGCCGACGCGATCGCCGAAGAAACCGGCGCGGAGCTATCGTTGCTTCAGACGCTTCCAGCCGACGCCACCGACGAACGGCGACAGGTCGTCCAGAAATACCACGACGACCTTCGGCGTGTGCTAACCGTGCCTACCGATTCGCGGATCATCGAAAACGACGACCGAATTGCAGGGCTAGCCCGCTTTGCCAACGCCGCCGATCTGCTTGTGACGACGACCGAACGCCGAGGGATTCGTGGTGCGGTGTTCGGCCGCCCCGGCGACCGACTGGTCGACAGCGTCGATTGTACGGCAATTATGGTGCAACCGCCGGATCAGCAGCGCGCGGGCGTGATTCAACGAGTCGTTCTCGACAGGCTGTTTGGTGGATAAGACGAGGAGAGCCTCCTACCCGGAAAGAGGCTGTGGAAGGCCGACATCTGCCTCGAGAAGAGCCGCTCGCGTATGATATAACCCTGCAAGTTCGCTTGCTGAGTTAGGTGAAATCGCCGTCGGAGCGGCCGCCAGATACCAGCCGGTCTCGATGCCGAGCCGCTCGAGATACGCTCGGAGTACGATCGAGTCGACACCGTTGTGGGCTGCCTGTTCGGCGTAGATCTCCCGCCAGGTCTTGGTCGGAAGGCTGAGACAGCCGACATCGAACCCGTTGCCGAACGACTCAACAGAAAGTTGGCATTTACTTGCCTGCTGGAGGATTGATATCACATCTGCGATGAGATCGACCAGGAGTGTCGGCGTTGTCGCATCCAGTGATCGCCACTCGAGGCGGCCAGCCTCGCATAGCCGGATCGGCTGCCAGCGTTCCGTCTCGATGTTGGTGTCATCGCCGCCTGCCAGGTCAGTATCGTTGTCAGTCCGGTAGGGCGCAACTCGGCGGTTCCGTGTGGCTGCACGCCCGCAGGCATACTGGTGGTTGGTCGTGGCCCACTGAGTCGTGTTGAGCAGTGCGAAAGCGGGATCAAGTGCTAACAGGATATTGTAGACGTCGACTGTCACATCGGGATCAGTCTCGAAGGTGACCCGTGTGCTGGCGGTGGCTGACGGCGGTGGATGGTCGGCAGTTAGTTGCTCGTCCTCGTCGTTTTCGTTGTCTTCATCCTCCTTTCGGCCCGTAATGCTCGGTCGGTCTGCCAGAAAATCTGGCCGCAGTCCCAGTGGGAGCAGTCGGCACTCTGCTTTATGAGCAAGTGCCACAGCCGTCTGAAGTCGGCCTTCGAGGTGTGCCTGGAGTTCGCCACAGCTCTCGCTAGGAGGTGTTTCGACTGCGATACTGTGCGGTGTCGTACCGGCGACAGCTCCGGGGAGTTCTGCTATCAGGGTTGGATCAGCGAGTTCGCCCGTCTCGTCGATCACCCAGTAGTCGACGGCGACGCTAATTCGATCCGGTACAAGCGAGTCGTGACTGCTGGCGGATGGCTGGTGAGCACCGATCGATGGAGTGGCAGGCAAATCATACATTATAAACAATGGTGTATACAGTTGGGAGGACCAAACCGCTATTTACCACTCGAGTACCAGCTGCTGGCCGAATGAGTGCTGTTCTACTGGCAGGCTGTGGTCGGGTAGCCAAAAAATACGGGATCGATCTGTACGAACAGGTGTGATCGATGTTCGAAGACGCTGCAGTCAGCAGTTGGCGGCGGTCAGGTAGGGTTGTGAGTGGCCTACTTTCACATTGCGCCGCCCATACCACCCATACCGCCCATACCACCCATGCCGCCGCCCATGCCGCCGGCAGGCATGTCGTCGTCATCGTCGTCGCCGACCTGGCCGCCTGCCAGATCGCCCGCGGCGATGACATCGTCGATCCGGAGGATCATCACTGCGGCCTCGGTTGCGGATTCGATAGCCTGGGTTTTGACCGCCAACGGTTCGACAACGCCCTCGTCTTCCATGTTGATCACATCGCCAGTGTAGGCATCGAGGCCCGCGGCGAACTCGCCGCTGTCGTGCTGCGAGCGAAGTTCAACAAGCGAGTCGATGGTGTCAAGTCCAGCGTTTTCAGCGAGCGTGCGTGGGATGACCTCGAGTGCGTCCGCAAAGGCTTCGACAGCCAGCTGCTCGCGGCCACCAACCGAGTCGGCGAAATCACGAAGCTGGAGTGCAAGTTCGGTCTCAGGAGCCCCGCCGCCAGGCAAGACCTGTCCGCCGAGGAGTGTCGAACGAACAACGCCGAGTGAGTCATCGATAGCACGTTCGATCTCATCGACGACGTGTTCGGTGCCGCCGCGGACGATTAGGGTGACGCTTTTGGCGTCTTCGACGTCTTCGACGAACAGTCGCTGGTCGCCGCCGATATCCTTCTGGGCGACGCTGCCAGCAAAGCCGAGGTCGTCTTCGGAGAGATCATCGAGATTCGAGACGACGCGTGCACCAGTTGCACGAGCGACCGCGGTCAGCTCGGAGCTTTTGACGCGACGTGCGGCGATAATTCCTTCTTGGGCGAGGTAGTGTTGGGCCATGTCGTCGATACCGTCGCCGACGAAGACGACATCAACGTTGGCCGCGACGAGTTTATCGACGAGCTCGCGGAGCTGTTTTTCTTCTTGGTCGAGGAACTCCTGGAGCTGGTCGGGGTCAGTGACGTTGACTTCGGCGTCGATTTCGGTTTCGGCGACCTCGAAGGCACCGTCGAAGACGGCGATGTTGGCGTCCTCGGCGAAGTACGGCATGTTTTCGTCAACACGCTCTTTGCCGACGATAACGCCCTCGACGAGTTCTGCGTTGTCGATCGAACCGCCAACGACTTTCTCGACGCTGATGTTCTCGAGGTCGATACCGTCTTCGTCTTGGACGGCGACGACCGCATCAACAACGAGTTCGGCCAACAGGTCTTTGGCTCCTTCTGCGCCCTTTCCGGTCATCGCGGTTGTGGCGATCTCGATGAGCGTCTCGCGATCCTCGGCCGAAACGTCGATTGCTTCCTCAGTGAGAATCTCTTTGGCCTTTTCGGCAGCCTGACGATACCCTTGGGCAACCGTCGTGGCGTGGATGTCTTGTTCGATGAGTTCTTCTGCCTGATCGAGAAGCTCACCGGCAACAACAACTGCAGAGGTCGTACCGTCGCCGACTTCAGTCTCCTGTGTCTCGGAGACCTCCACAATCATGTTTGCGGCGGGGTGGTCGATATCCATCTCTTTGAGGATGGTGACACCGTCGTTGGTGACGACCACCGAGCCGCTGGAATCGACGAGCATCTTGTCCATGCCTTTTGGACCGAGTGTGGTTCGGACGGATTCGGCAACGGCCTTGCCGGCGGTTATATTCATCGATTGTGCGTCTTTCCCAGAGGTTCGCTGGCTATCCTCGGAGAGTACGATCATCGGCTGGTTTCCCATTCGCTGTCGCTGAGACATAATCACCTCGTGATTGTTTGTGATTCTATATAAAACTTTTGTATAAGGGCGAACGACCACCCCCACGTCGGACGGATTTTCGCGTGTGAGTGCGTATCAATGACGTGATTTATATACGCAACTCTGCTGATCAGCAGCTGTACCGACTAGCATAGCCGACATACGACGTTCAGCAGTCAGCTTGTAGTTCTTATATACGACGAGTTTCTCTGAGTCCACTAGATGGAGCCCCAACGATGATGCTACCCACTCATGCGGTGGTCGGATTAGCGGTAGCCGCGCCGTTGGCCGTTTTTGCGCCCGACCTCGCACCGGCCGCGCTCGCTGGCGGATTGCTCGGCGGCGTTTTCCCTGATCTCGATATGTATGCTGGCCACCGCAAAAGCTTCCATTATCCGACGGTGTTTCCGATTCTGACACTGCCGGCGGCGATACTCGCTGTGGTGTACCCACAGCCAGTGGTGGTTGGAACTGCGTTTTTCTTCGCTGGGGCTGGGATCCACTGCCAGATGGATCGCTTCGGCGGCGGCCTCGAGCTTCGGCCGTGGGAAAAGACATCCGAAAAGGCGGTCTACGACCACGTTCGGGGGCGATGGCGGCGGCCAAAGCGGTGGATTCCGTACGACGGCTCGCCGCACGACCTGGCGTTGTTGATTGCCGTGTCGCTGCCGCTGTTGGTCGTACTTGACGGTTCGTTTCGGGTGATTGTCGGGCTTGCAGTCGGTATCGGTGGGGTGTACGTCGGGCTTCGCCGACGGTTGGCGGCGATTGCACCAGTTGTCTTCGGCTATGCGCCCGGGTGGCTCACTCAGTACGTCCCCGAGCGATACCGTCCTGAGACAGATCAGTAACTGCCATTCTTGCTGGAAGACTTATCAGGAACCAGGATGATGCCAACATATGCAATCGCTCGAGGAGGTTGTCGGACCGCCCGATACGCTTGCACGACTATTTAAAAGCAGTCGAACGAACGCGGTCATTTCGTGGCTGCTGGTTGGGGTACTTGGTCTCGTATTCGTCGAGAGTTTGTTCGATTTCGACCGACTGTGGATGTTGTTTGTCGCGGTGACGACCGTGATCGTGCTTATTCCACCGGTGGCCCACCGCGAGTGGCGAATGATGCTGCCATGGGAGTTGCTCACGCTCGCGTTGCTGCCGATCTTGGTTCGCGCGCTGGCTGGTGGCGAACTCGGGACGTTCGGCTACTATCTGTCAGTCGCTGCCCTCGCGTTGATCGTCACGGTCGAACTCCACATGTTCACCGAACTCAGACTCACCCACTGGTTTGCAGTTCTTTTCGTCGTGTTGACGACGCTGGCGTCGGTGGCTGCTTGGTCAGTTGTTCGCTGGAACATGGATCGGTATCTCGGCACCGAATTTCTCATCCAACCAGGGGTCTCACAAGATGCGGCCAACGCCGCGTTGATGATCGAGTTCATGTGGGTGATGCTGGCTGGACTCGTCGCTGGTGTGCTGTTTGATGCCTACTTTCGGGGCCGTGGCCGACAGCTCCGTCAGCGGGTTCGCCGGAGGGTGCGCCGATGAAGTTGCTGCCGCGGCCCTCCGTACAAACGCAGATCCGGCTTACTCGTGGGATGCAACTCGTGTTAATCGGTATCATCGTCTACGGCTTTGCGTTCGCCGAGCCAAAAGCGATCACCAACGGCACGATGGGGATTTTGATCACGCTTGTTCCCGCACTGTTGGAGCGTACCTACGATTTCCCATTAGATCCGTGGCTCGGACTGTGGATCACGCTCGCGATTTTTCTGCACACGATGGGGTCGGCCGGATTGTACGCCCAGTTCGCCTGGTGGGATCACCTGACGCATGCCATGTCGGCCTCGTTGGTTGCTGCGATTGGCTACACCTTTGGGCGGGCAGTCGATCTTCACAGTGACCAGATCACCATCCCCAGTCAGTTTGCCTTCGCGTTTATTCTGATCACGGTGATGGCATTCGGCGTCATCTGGGAACTGTTCGAGTTCGGTCTCGATATCGCCGCTGATGCCACCGGGATTACGATGCCGGTGGCTCAACACGGCCTGGATGATACGGTTCGAGATATGATGTTCAACACGCTCGGTGCGGTTGTCGTGGCCGTTTTCGGCCAAGCACATCTGCTCGGTGTTGCGGAATCAGTTACAGAACGGTTCAGCCAACTGTAGCCACTCAGGCGAGATCGGGCCCGCGAGTTAGCTCGCGGTGTTTTCGTTCGAGATACGAATACACCGCACCGTGGGGTGCACCATCAAGAATCATCCCAGTTGCTCGCCGAACAGCCTCTACTTCTTGTGGGTCGCCGATCATCCCAATCGTCGAACCATAGATAACGACATCTGCGCCCGACAACTCCTCCATGAGCTGGCGAGTTCGACCGTTTTCGCCGATCAGTCGGCCTTTTTGTCGGCGCAGGTCGTTGTCGTTACGCGTTTTATCCGAGAGATCGATCAGATCGAACATCCGCATCTCGTCGTCAAGCAGCGACAGTGCGACCTCAGGCTTGAAACCGCGGCCGATGGCCCGAACGATATCTGGTGCCACAAGTCCGGAGACCGGATCGCCAACTGACTCAATGCCGACCGAGCCGGATTCCGAATCGATGTCGAGTCGGACTTCCGAGCGGGATTCGATCTCCCGCATCGTCTCGCCACCCTCGCCGATTAAGACCCCGATCCGGTCTTGTGGAACCGTTACGTGTTGCATACCCCTGCTATCGGGTGTATCCGTTTAAGAGTGTTCCTCGTTGAGCCAGTGGTCGAAGCCGATCTCACGCCGGTTGCAAATCCTATCGCGTAGGATCGACCTCTGGGTCTGTGAGGAACGTCAGCAACTCTTGTGTACTCACCTCGAGACCCTGTCGACGGAAAAACGAAGCCACGTTTTCACAATCTCGCTGGAGGAACTCATCGGAGTTCGGATGATGAACCGTTACAGCCTGGCCCAGATCGATCACGACGAGTTCGCCATCGTGGATAATCATATTGTACTCAGAGAGATCTCCGTGAATCAGCCCCGCGCTGTACAGTCTGCGCATATACTCCCGAACAACCTCGTAGGCAGTCTCGGGGTTTTCGATACTGACTTCCGCAAGTCTGCGTGCTCGCTTTTCGACGAGTCCGACCAACTCCATGACAAGCACGTTGCGCTCGACGGCGATTGGCCTAGGAACCCGAACTCCGGCGCGTTGGGCCCGCTCGAGGTTGGCATACTCTTTGCGAACCCACGCGAGGACGACTTTGCCTTTGTCGTTGCCGATTCCCTCGAACCGGGGGTCGCCTTCGAGATAATCACGCATCTGTTTGAACGCCGAGGCGTTGATCCGGTAGACTTTGACTGCCACCTCGCTGTCGGCTCCGAGAGCCTCGTACACGTTGGCCTCTTTGCCGGTCGAAATTGGCCCACCAAACGCATCGATGTGGCCGTCTGCGACGAGTTTATACAGCGCCCCAAAGGTGGCATCGTCGAACACCGACTGTTCGACTTTGAACTGGTCGGCGTCTTTGATGCGTTTTTGAAACGCTTCGAACTCTCGGTCGCGCTTGCGGGCGATGCGGTCGGCCTCCGTATCTGTTAGGTCGATCTGTTCCCACTCGTCGCCAGGAGGGGCTGATACGTCGGTATCGAGAAGGCCGAACTCGTCGGTCATTACTGGCTGCTACGTAGCGAAGACTCAAAAGTGTCGGCTGTCGGTTGTCGCACCAAACCGACCCTAGCAATCAACTACTCACAGGACACAGCCGATCCCATCTCCACCGATCCACGCGGCTCGTGAGAAACGTCTGAACCGTCTGCAAGCCGACTTGTAGTAGTGAACCGAGCCGACTAACTTACGAACAACTGCTCCGAGCTGCCAGACAGAAGCCGACTACTGCAAGTGGCCTTCTTCGCGGAGCTGTTCGGCCTCGGAGTTTTCGTATCGCCAGGTGATGTCGGCTTTTTCATCCTGCCAGTCCCAGGGTTCGACGAGGACGATATCGTTTTCCCGAATCCAGATTCGTTTCTGCATACGACCGGGGATTCGGGCCGTTCGCTCCGTTCCGTCGGCACACCGGACGGTGACTCGGTTGGCACCGAGCATGTCTGTGACTTCGGCGAAGACCTCATCATCGTCTGGCATTCGGAGGTCGCCTCGCCCCTCGTTTTCACTCATAGCTGGCAGTTGGGAATCATACAAAATAAAATCGTGGATCTTCTGGCACTACCGGCGTTCGACTACCCCGAGAGCTGCTGTCGGCCGGGTTCGATCAGTACATTGAGTTCTGCTGCAAGCGCAGCCTTTGCGTCCATCGGATGCAGTTCACCCGACTCCATGTCGGCTTTGAGGGCCTCGTAGCTGGCATACTCGAGATCACCACCGTATTTTTCGGGCCGTTCGACGACAACGTGCTCGACTCGCGGGAAAACGTGGTACTGGAACAACTGCAAAACAGGGTTCTCTCGGTCGTGGCCTTCGTCAGTGGGTTCAGGGTCAGCGGTCGGCGGACAGTAGGCGTCGTTGACCTTCTCGGTAATCTCTTGGCGAGTGTCTTCCATCGAGATCGTCACGCCGTCGCTCGAGGACATCTTTCCGACACCCGTCGACAGATCAGCGATAATCGGCGTGTGGAGTGCCGGACGAACCTCGTAGTTGAGTTCAGGCAGCGTCTCACGGGCGAGCATATGGACTTTTCGCTGGTCGAGACCACCAACCGCGAGATCGACATCCAGATATTCGATATCGAGTGCCTGCATCAGTGGGTAGACCATCTGTGAGACTTTGGCGTGGTCGCCCCGCTGGATTTCGGCCATCGACCGTTTGGCCCGCGAGAGTGTCGTCTCCAACTCAGCGGCATGGAGATCTAGTGTGTAGGCTTTGTCCAACTGGAACTCCGAGCCAAGCACAAACTCGGTTTTGTCTTCGTCGAGTCCGTAGGCAATAAACTGGGCTTTCATCCGGTCGGCCGTCTCGCGGATTTCTTCAAACGTGCCTTTGTCGTTCAAATAAGCATGTACGTCGGCCAACAACACCGTGATCTCGAAGCCGGCCTCTTGGAGATCAATAAGTTTGGTTGCGGTCAGCATGTGGCCGATATGAAGGACGCCAGAGGGCTCATAACCCACATAGGCTCGCTTGCCGTCGGGATCTGTGGCTAGCGTGCGAACCTCGTCTTCGGTGACCACCTCATCGGTATTGCGGGTGATCAACTCATAAGCGTCCATGCACGCTTGTCGGGTCAGCGATGTAAAATGACTTCTGAATGCGGCCTGCGACTAGCCGCCACTGCTTCGTTGGGTGTCGGCGCGGTGTTCGCTAATCAGCTCATCGACCATGCTTGCTTTCTGTTCGCGTTCGCGTTCGGCTGCCCGCTCGTTCCAATCGTCGATGATGGCCTCAATCTCGCTGTCGTCGACCACCGCCAGTTCGTCGATCTCTTGGATCGAGACCTCATCGGCCGGCCCAACGGGAATCTCGGCTTCGAACAGTACTTCATCGGCGACATCCGAGAGCCCACCCTCTCGCAGGACGACTCGAGGTTCGATTTCGGCCAGTTTTTTAGCGGTGCTCCTGCCGGCCCCCGAGGCGTCCCGGAAGTAGACGATATCGCCGCTGGTCAGCCCAATCGACTCGTCGGTTTCGTCAATGGCACGTTTGGTAAACTGCTCGATCGGTTTGACAGACACGAGGTCGCGTTCGCCGGCGACCGCATCCACGTTCGAGTGGTCGAGTTTCCAGAGTTCTTTGAGTCGATCCAGTTTCGCTTCCAGTTCATCCGCACGCTCGCGGGCCTCGTTGCGTTCGCGCTCGAGGCGATTGATCTCGCGGTTTCGCTGGGATATTTCGCGGCGTTCTCTCGCCTTGCGTCGCTCTTGTCGTTTGGCTTCCGAAAGCGCATCTTTGTACTCTTCGAGTGTTTCGTCGCGCTCGGTGAGTTGTGCCTCGAGTTCCTCGGTATATGTCTGCAGTCGGCTAACCTGACGTTCCAACTCCTTGATTCGGCGTTCCTCCGCAGAAAGCTCTCGTACTTCGTGGGTTGGTTCGTCTGTCTTTTGCTCTGGTTCGTCCGATAGTTCCCGCAAGGCGGCCTCAACCGAGGCACCGCCGGCGACGACGTGGGCGATAACTTCCTCGCGGTCGAACTGTCGGGGTGTCTTTTCGGCAATGCGTTCGAACTGGTCTTTGTGGTCGTCAAACGCATATAGCCCAGCGGCCATCGCATCGCGTTCGTGGTCGTTTTCGTACTCGTGATCCCGTGTTCGGTGGACTTTTTCGTCGACCGGAATATCACTCGGCGGCACCCATCTGGTTGCATCGAAACTCCGGCGGAACTGCTCGACTGTCTGTGGCATCGGCGTCACGTCGGCGGCGACGATCAACGGCCGACCCTGGTCGATCAGCCACTCGATAACGCCTGCTGTATCGACGGTACGGCTCGAAAACACGTTTAGCACACGCCCATCGAGCGAGACGACCGCCGCCGCCGTGGTCGTCCCTGGGTCGATACCGACGATCACCCGATCACGGCGGGTGACAAGCGGCTCATAGCTGATCCCATCGCGCCGTTCGCGGTCGATTTCGATACGCGTATCGCCTGCACGGTGGGTCGAAATCGGAATTTCGTCGGGAGTCGCCTCAACAGTAAAAACCGCGTTCGAAAAGCCGCCGTACTTTTCTGTGACGTCTTTGTCGAACTCGAGGGTAGCCTCTGTGAGTTTGGCTTCGACCTTGCCGGCCATTTTTTTGACACTGCCGTGAATTCGGCGCGTATAGCGGTCTTGGCTCCAGCCACCTTTGCCAGTCGAACGCCCGCGAGCGACTTTGACGGTCGTGGTGTTGGTAAACGCCGAGACCTCACAGCCGACGTTGGCAGCCGCAAGGCGGGCTGCGGCCTCGGCTTCCTTCATGGGCTTTTTGCCATACGGGACGCCGTGTCGGTGGGCGACCCGCGAGAGCGGTTCGGGTCGCTCGTCGCCGGTCACCTGGACGAGCGTCGTTGCTGATGGAAGTTGCCGCAAAAAGCCGACCAGCGCGTCTTTGTCCTCGGCGAGTTCGTAGGCATTGTCCGTTGCCAGCCGTGAGGGCTCGCGGTCGGCGAGTAGCCGACACAGTTTACGAAAGGAGACGACATCCCGCTCAATCTGTCCGTCCTCGAGGACGACAAGTGCATATGATGGTGAATCGCCGCGAATGTCGCCGCTCTGAATGTCGACACCGAACACCGGCCCTTCGATGATGGTCGTCTCCACGGTCACAATCACCATAACACTGCAAGCAGTAAATACTCCACGCCGAAGGGGTCGTCAGGTCTCGTCAGCGAACGGAATCTCAATAGTCTGGCCGTCGGTTGCTAACATGACCTCGCCACTACATTCAGCTTCGGCTTGGCGTTTGATCGGCGAGGCGTCCGCGCCGTATCTCGAAGAGATATGAGTCAACGCAAGGCGCTTGACGTCCGCTCGAGCAGCGATGTTGCCGGCTTCGCTGCCGGTCGAGTGGGCGGTTTTTCTCGCCCGCTCGGCGTTGTCGGCCGCAAACGTCGCATCGTGGATCAACAGATCCGCGTCGGCAGCGATCTCGACTGTGGCATCGACCGGCCGTGTATCACCCGTATAGATGACCTTTCGACCGGGACGTGGCTCGCCGACGACTTCGTCTGGCTCGATCACCCGGCCGTCGTCGAGTTCGACTGACTCACCGGCGTGGAGTTGTCCGTAAGCCGGTCCTGGCGGAATCTCGAGTTCTTCTTCGGCCTTCTGGCGGTCGAACCGACCGGGTCGGTCGCCTTCGACGAGCGCGTAGCCGACCGAATTCGTCCGGTGGTGCGTCTGAAACGCTCGAATTACGTACTCGTCGGTCTCGCGGGCGATGTCGCCGGCTGAGAGTTCGATGATCTCGATTGGAAACGCCGGCTCGTAGTCGCCGACCGTAAGTAGCGTCTTGATTTGACCGCCCGTTCCCTGTGGCGTGTAGATCGTCATCGGCTTTTCGCGGCCGTTGAAACTCAGACTCTGGACGAACCCAGGGATGCCAAGAATGTGGTCGCCGTGCAGATGGGTGATAAAAACTGCCGTCGTATCGAAGCCGGTGTTAAACCGCATCATTTGCCGCTGTGTGCCTTCGCCGCAGTCAAACAACAGGCCGTCTCCTTCGCGGTTGAGATAGATTGCACTCGGGGCCCGGTCGGTCGTCGGGACGGCCCCGCTGGTGCCGAGAAAAGTCACACGTAACGACATGCAAGCCAGTCGACGGTGCAAGAGTAAACGCCCTTCGGAACGCTCGCCACGTGTGAGGCTGTTGCTCTCGGAGGTGGCCCACCTACACGTAGTCGTAAACTACTCCGGCCTACTCGCTCACTACGTTCGCTCTCTTCTCACGGGCGTGGAGCGCCCGTTCGAATGGTCAGCGGAACCTCCGGTTCCGCACGACTTGAGGCCGGAGGCTCCACCTTGGAACTGCTGAAAACAGAACGCTGACTGCGATCCTCCACGAGGAAACAACCAGCAACGAAACGTTCGATCACCTTGGAAACGAGAGTCTCGACAGACCGATTGTCGACGAAGAGAGCAACCCCGTTTCTGGTGAGGCCAACATCACCGTTCCAACGCCTGAGACCGACACCGAGGATGATGATGCTGAAGACGACTCTGATAAGAATACAGGAGACGAAAATGAAGACGAAAACGACGACGAGTAGTGACTGAAGAACGCTCGGTGTGTAGAATTTCTGTGGATCTTTTTACACACGGCAGTACCGAGGAGTCACCAGTTTGTTTCACAGCGTACCTGTTGGCCGTTTTCGACAGATACCGAAACGCCCTCGAGAACGCAGACAACGAACGGAGAAACAGATTCTTCACATGGCTCGACGAATAAGCGTGTTGCAATGCTCGAGCTCTATCAGTCCGAAGGCTGTCCACACTGTGCAAAGGTTCGCGAGACGCTCTCAGAACTCGGCGTTTCGTACGTCTCGCATGCGCCCCGGCTGCCCGGCGATGTCGGTGGCGATGTGGCCAACGAGGTAACGTACGACGAACTCACCGTCGGTGGGGAAGACCAGATTCCGTATCTGGTTGATACCGACCGTGGGGTTCGGATGTACGAAAGCGACGACATCGTCGAGTATCTCGAAACACACTACGCTTAGGTGGTTCCAACCGACTGATTCTTACTGCTGGGCCGACCATTCCCGTCAATGGACGCGCCGCTGTGGATCGACACCTACGCGCCCGCACTCGAAGATCTTCCTCAACCGGAGCCCCGCGAGCAACTCGAGCGTACCGTCGGCGAGCCGATGAACCTCGTTATTCAGGGACCGCCGGGCGTCGGCAAAACCGCCGCTGCCCGTGCGCTGGCCCGCGAAGTCCACGACGATATTGAGGCAGACCTAATCGAACTCAACGTCGCGGACTTTTTCAATCGAAGTAAAAAAGAGATTCAATCCGACCCTCGATTTGAACCGTTTTTGGCCGGCCGCAGTCGGATGGCCAAACGGGATATGATAAACCATGTCCTCAAAGAATCAGCCAGCCACGCGCCGGTTTCAGGGACGTTCAAAACCGTCTTGCTCGACAACAGCGAGGCGATCCGCGAAGACTTCCAGCAGGCGTTGCGACGCGTGATGGAACAACACCACCGCACTACTCAGTTCGTCTTTACAACGCGCCAGCCTGCCAAACTCATCGCCCCGATCTCCTCGCGGTGTTTCCCGATCCCGATGCGGGCTGCGACGACTGACGAAACGATTGGCGTCCTCGAGGACATCTGCCAAAACGAAGCCGTCGACTACGAGACAGAAGGACTCGAGTTCATTGCTAGTGCGGCAGGTGGCAACCTTCGAGAGGCGATTTTGACCGCCCAGACGACCGCTACACAGACCGACGAGATCACGATGCAAACCGCTTATGAGACGCTGGGTGAACTCGGCGATGACGACCGTCTTTTGAGCACGCTGACGGATGCGCGCGACGGCAATCTCAAAACCGCCCGAAAAACGGTCGACGACCTGCTTTCTGAGGAAGGCTACGACGGATCCGAACTCCTCGGCGAGTTGCTTCGGGTTGCCCGATCGCGCTCGGAGTTTCGGTCCGACGATATCACGCGCCTACACGCCCTCGCTGGCGAAGCTGACCTCGAGCTTACAGAAGGACTGGATGACCGACTCCATCTCACACATCTGCTGGCTGCCTGGGCCGAGGGTCGACGGGAGCTTCGAGCGACCGTATGAGCCTCCCGTATGCGGTCGCACCGGGTGCGTGGCGATATGCAGCAGCCTGTTTTGTCGTTGCACTGGTAGCCGCCGTCATCGCGCCGCTGGGAGCCCTCATCGCAGTCGCTCTGGGTGTAGGCGTGTTGTGGTTTCACCGTGATCCGAACCGAACGCCACCAGAGTCGGGTGTACTCGCACCTGCAGACGGCCACGTATCGGTTATTCGAAAGGAAGGAGACCAACTGCGGATTGGGATCTTTATGAACGTTACCGACGTCCATGTCAACCGCGCGCCGATGGCTGGGACGGTCAAGACGGTTGAACACCGTCCCGGTGCGTACAAACCTGCCTTCTCGAAAGCGTCTGACCGGAACGAGCGAGTGGTCATCGACTGCGGTGAGTACGAACTCGCGTTGATCGCCGGCTGGTTTGCTCGCCGAATCCACCCGTACGTTGAGCCGGGCGACAAGCTCATTCGCGGCCAACGAATCGGCCACGTCTCGTTTGGGAGCCGCGCAGACGTGGTGTTGCCTGCCGACTACTCGAGCGACGATCTACGCATACAGCACGGCGATGCCGTCACAGCGGGCGAAACGCAACTGATCGAGATGAACCAAGCGTAGCCGCAGCCTACCACGGCTCGTTTTTAACGCCGATTTTGTAGGCAACGATATTAGTCCCCACATGGAGGATTGGCGTCATGATCAGGATCACTGCAAGCACCGCTGGCGTGAACGTTGCAAGGAACCAGTCGCTGGCAACAACAAACGCCAACAGCAGCGCGCCAACGACAAAGTCGAGTTGATCGAGCCCCGGAAACGCCGCACCGCGTTCGCGGCCGCTCCGCCGTTTAATAAAAGAGGCACCGATATCGCCGAGCATCGCACCAAAGGCGAGCCCGAATGCTGCATGCAATGGGAACGTCGGCAGAGCGAATTCCAGCCCGCTCGAGATGGGGTCGTTGATTGCGTTCAGACCGACTGCGAGGAGCACGCCAACGAGGGTACCGACTGCCGTTCCGCGCCAGGTTTTGCCGTCGCCCAACACGCGCCGGCCGCCCCATGATCGACCACCGTCGATTGGACGACCGCCGCCGGCGAGCACAGCCGCATTGTTTGGTACGTAAGCGGGCAACATCGCCCAAAACGCCGTCACAACAAGTGAGCCGACCATACCACATCGTTGCAGGCGAGTACTTAATGTGCGACGATTCACGCCGACTGTAGGCGTCCGAAACGATGAAGCCACCTACCCATCTACAGATAGCTATTCAATGCTGACAAAGCGCATCATCCCGTGTATCGACGTCGATCTCGACGACGACGGCAACGCCGCGGTGTACACTGGAGTCAACTTCGAGGATCTCAAATACACCGGCGATCCTGTTGAGATGGCGAAAGCCTACAACGACGCTGGTGCTGATGAGTTCGTCTTTCTGGATATCACTGCCAGCGCAGAGGGCCGAGAAACAATGCTCGAGACCGTCTCAGCGGTCGCCGATGAGTGTTTCATTCCACTCACAGTCGGTGGTGGGATTCGAACAAAAGAGGATATTAAAGAGACACTGCGGGCGGGCGCAGACAAAGTCTCGATTAACACCGCTGCACTCCAGCGGCCCGAACTCATCACCGAGGGCGCAGCGGCCTTCGGCAGCCAGTGTATCGTCATCTCGGTCGACGCACGCCGACGGTACGACGACGAAGGTGAATACTACAGTAGCGTCGACGGCGAAGAGTGCTGGTTCGAGTGTACGATCAAAGGTGGTCGCGAAGGCACTGGACGGGATGTCGTCGAGTGGGCAATCGAGGCCGAAGAACGCGGTGCAGGCGAGCTGTTTGTCAACTCGATTGATACGGACGGCACCAAAAACGGCTACGACATACCGCTGACGAAAGCCGTCTGTGAGAACGTCTCGACGCCCGTGATTGCCTCTTCGGGCTGTGGATCGCCCGATCATATGGCCGAGGTGTTCACCGAAGCCGGTGCGGACGCAGGACTTGCAGCCTCGATTTTCCACTTTGATGAGTACTCGATTCAGGAGACTAAACAACAACTTCGCGAGGCTGGAATCGAAGTCAGGCTATAACGTATTGGGTTTTGAGACGTTGGTTGTTGGAATGTTTCCGGTACTATTTCGATGGTTGTTCGGCTGTAGGAAATGACAACGGACTTTACCTCGTGTGCCAATCATAGCGGTGTGTCCCCCCGCAGCTACCCCCACCCTTCCACCATTGAACCGCTGTTGTTGTCACTCAAAGATACGGCCGCAGTCTCTTCGGTGTCTATCGTCTTTGAGGGCCAGACGACGACGACCGCCGAGGGTCGCCAAGAGTATACTGTCTCTCTGACTGAACTGCCGCCCGACGAACGGATGACACACTGGCTGACTGTCGACGCTGAGACTGTCGTCTCACTCGAGAAAAGGCGATAGCAATCCTCTGGTCGGTTTCGACGAGCCGAGTGTCGATCAGACCGCAGCCCTGAACGATTCAACGAAGCTGTCTGTTTTCGTTCGGACTCCTTGAGCGGCTTCCGCAAGTGCATCAAGCGGATCAAGACCGCCGTCAGTTGTAATCGCAAGCACAGGGTCGGTTTGCCCACCGGACTGTTCGGGATTCATATCGTAGGTTGCCGCCGAGACGCCGGCGGTGTTCAGGAGTTCGCCCTTGAGGACATTCATGAACGTGTGATCCTCGCCAGCGATCTCGATGCGGAGTTCCTCGTCTGTTTTCTCAATAACCCGCAGTTCCATACAGAGCCATTGGCTGTGTGTTGTTTCAGTGTTTCGTTGTGCTATGCACATAGACAGACACTATCCGATACTCACATACATGCTCAACGTAGCATAGCTGGTACATACGGACACGGCAAACGTCGTCTCAACAGACCACAGGGAGCAAAAAGCATATAATAACGACTGGGTTATTGGTTTGTAGACATGGTCGATCTACTGCCACTGTTCGGTCCAGTCGGACCGGAGATGCTCATTATCCTGCTCGTGTTAGTGCTCTTGTTCGGTGCGAACAAGATCCCAAAACTCGCCCGCTCGACCGGCCAAGCAATGGGTGAGTTCAAAAAAGGCCGCGAAGAGATCGAAGAGGAACTCGAGGAAATCAGTGATCCGAGTACCGGCAGCACCGGCAGCTCTGGCAGTTCGACAAGCGACCCCGAACCAATCGTCGACGAAGACGACGAAGCCAAAACCACAGCTGAATCAGAAACCGAAGCTGAATCCGAAAACTGGTCGTAACTCCGTTTGTCGGCTATTTTTGTGGTACTGCATAGCGGGCACGTGGCCTAGTGGACAAGGCGAGTGGTTCCTAACCGCTCGATCGTGGGTTCGAATCCCATCGTGCCCGTTGTCTCCGCACTGTGAGGGTGAGACGATTCACAGTTCGGCGCGCTGTCTGTCCCACGCCGTCGAGCGGTCAATACTGTTGAACGCCGACTCGAGGCTATTGAACTCACTGATCACCGCGGCTGCTTTGGTTCGTGAGGCTGCAGTCTCGCGTTTGAGCCGCAGATACTCCGGTGATTGCTCGAGCCTTCGGGTGCTGTATTCGGCCTCCAACAGCGCGAGCTTCGAGAGCTTTCGAAACAGCAGACGGACAGTCTGGTCGTGCTCGCTGGCGAGACACTGTTGGGCTACGGTCTCGGTCTGTGTGTCTTTGCGTACTGGTTTACACAGGTAATCGTCGAACGGCAACTCGAGGCTGTCGAAGCCTGGATCAACAGCGGTGGTCATGACCACTCGACAGTCATACTCGCTGGCCCGAACCTGCTGGAGGACGGCTCTCCGGAGACGTTCAGCATCCGTCTGTCGAGCAACATGACATCGACCGTCTGATCAAGCATCTCAGTGGCTTGGGTGCCGCTGTATGCAGTTCGAGTCGTGTACTCAGCAGCAAGCTGCTGTTGATACATATCCGCTAACTCACGGTCGTCGACAATGAGAACCGATTGTGGGTCGGTGTGTGACTGTATGCAGTCCATTTCCAATTCGTGACTCTTATTGGCTCAAAAGAAACTGTTCAGCATGGTTGTTTTGACTTTAAAGAAAAACTGATGTAAAAATCCGAATATTGCTTTGTTTGTCAAATAGTTCTTGGTTCTTTTGAGAGACAAACATATCCGTCTGCTCGGCCGACACCAGCCAATGGTAGCGGGATTTGATATCACGACGGCATCTACCGAAGCCCTCCGTGAGCAGCGCCAGTCGTTACTCGAGGCAGTCGAATCACACGCCGGCGAGATTGCCCGCGAACTCGCACTGTTGGAAGGCGGCGACTACGGCCGTCGAGCGTTCAGCACTGACCGCGGTGAGTGGACGGTTAAATACGAGGCTGGCCGACTCGAGTTTCTCTTATTCGAATCGAAAGCTGGAGCCAAAACGTATGTGATCTCGACCAAACAGCCACCAGAACCCGAGGCGCTCGGTACGGCACTACTCGACTATGCGGCGTTCGTCGAAGCCTACAACGCGTTCGTCGACTCGCGTGAAGGAATTCTCGAGGAGATCGAACCAACGTTTCCCGAGGTGCGTTCGACCGAGCACATTGTCGCCGACAGAGACCGAATCGTCGCAGCCATCCACGAACTCGCCACCGAAATCGCCCAGCAGTGTTATCGCTACGAGGGAATAGAGTATGGCATGTTTTCGAGAACGGTCGAGGGCACACGCTGGGAACTCAAATGGGAGGCGGGCCAAGTGTCGTATCTCCGGGTTGGCGGCGAGGGTGGCATCTATCTGTTGTCGCAGTACAGCCCACCGTCGGCCCCCGACGTGCGGGCACTCGCCGGTGAACTCGAGGGGTTTGTCGCCGCGTACAACGAGTGGGTCGAGCAACTCGAAGCCGACCTCTCGACGGTTTCGTTGTCGGCCGACAGCTAAATTCAGCCAACAAGCAGCCAGGCGAGGCCGACTGCGAGGCCGCTGAGTCCGAGGTTTCCGACAGCGCTGATGACCGCATAGCCGCGCCTACCGTCTTCCCAGAGCCGAACGGTCTGAACGCTGAACGATGAGTAGGTTGTAAAGGCTCCACAGACGCCGACACCGACAAACAGCATGGCCTCACTGCCCATAGACCCGAACACGAGCAGGCCTAAAATGAAACTGCCAATGACGTTGACGAGTAGCGTTGCGGTTGGAAACGTCTCCGATTGGCCCCACCGAAGAAGCAGGTTTGCCACCGCATACCGCAGGACGGCACCGACCGCACCGCCAGTACCGACGAGATATGCTGGTTCGGCAAACGGCATTAGCGGCCACCTCCGTAGACGACACGTCTGGCAACAATTACGGCCACAAAGCCAGTCAGATAGCTCGCTCCAATGTATCCCACCGCGACAGTAGGTTCGACGAGGATGATATCGAGAACGAACGTGCTGTAGGTCGTAAACGACGACAAAAACCCGGTGCCAAACACGAGCCTCGAGTTGTCGGCGATTGCCGGCTCGCGGAGCGAATCATACACGAGTACTCCGAGGGCGAAACTGCCAGCGACGTTAACGATAAACGTCCCCGAGAGGCCCCCTGCGAGTAAATCAATAAAGTACCGGAGGTTCGCGCCGGCAAAGCCGCCGACGGCGACCAATAAAATCGGCTCGAGCTGTGTGAGGAGTGGTCTACATTGCATGGATGACGTATACAGGAGCCATCAGCCCGGTCGGCGGTTGGATCAGGCGAGCCCCATCGCCCGGTCGCACAGCGGCGACAGTCTGTTTGATCAGCAGCATGCCGACGTTCTAAGGGTTTTCATCCGTTCGACCAGCATGTCAACGGTGATAAATCACGTAGTACACGCCTCTAAACCCGGAGACTCGCTCCGAGACGCTTATTTTTCCGTACCACTGAGTAGGAGTATACAATGGGTTGGCGTGACCAACCCACCGATCGACTACACGACCTGTGAGAAAGCTGATCTGTATCAACCCACACCCTACCTATCCGTGATTCCACTATACCACGATTTTAGCGACGAGACGGTGTTAGTCTTCGGCGGCGGTAGCGTCGGCGCTCGCAAAGCCCGCCGCTTTGTCAGCCAAACGCGGGTCGTCGTCATCTCGCCGGCGTTCGACGACCAGTTTGACGACCCCGAACTGTCGGCTGTCGAGCCGATCCGCGCCGCCCCCTCGCCTGAGGCGGTCGCCGAGTGGATCGACCGGTTCGAACCCGCGTTAGTCGTTGCTGCAACCGACAACACCGAACTCAATGCAGCCCTCGAGCAGGCTGCCAGCGACCGATCGATCCTCATCAACCGTACCGATCAATCTGGCGAGCGTGCTGTCGGCAGCGTCGTGGTACCGGCGACCGTCCAGGATGGCCCCGTTTCGGTGGCAGTCTCGACTGGCGCGAAGAGTCCGGCACTTTCGCGGTATCTCCGCCAGCAGATCGAACGCGAGATTGAACATGCCGGTGAGATGGCCGAACTGACTGCTGAGCTGCGATCGGAGCTACAATCCACCGATCGTTCGCCAGCCAATCGCCGTGCAGCAGTCCGATCAGTTGTCCGTTCGCCAGACGTTTGGAAGGCTTTACATACGGGTGCTACAAAGGCCTCAAAAGAGGCAGAACGCCTAATGGCACTCGAAGTAGACGACATGGATGGTGATCGCTGATGATGCAGATCGGTGTCATCACGGGACTCAGTGTCTCGCATACAACTGCGAGTGTCGATGAGATCGAACTCGCGAGTTGCGAGACCGTTGACGACCGCGTCAGCGAGTTGCTGACAAAGCCGGGCGTCTCCGAAGCGTTTGCGCTCCAGACCTGCAATCGTTCGGAGGCCTATGTCGTCACCGACCGCGCCGACCAGGGGCGGGCCGCACTCACCGATATCGTCACTGATGTCCGCGAGGGTGCGGTCGAACACATGGATCACGAGGCGAGCCTGCGGCATCTTATGCGGGTGGCCGCGGGCCTCGAGTCGCTCGTACTCGGCGAAGACCAGATCATCGGGCAGTTCAAAACTGCCGTCGAGGCCTCACGGTCGGCCGGCGGTATCGGCCCGCTGTTAGAAGATGCGATTATGAAGGCGGTTCACGTCGGCGAGCGTGCCCGCACCGAAACAGAAATTAACGAGGGCGTGGTCTCGCTGGGCTCAGCAGCCGTCGAACTTGCCAGCCAAGAGACCGACCTCGAGGGAGCGACCGCACTGGTCGTCGGTGCCGGCGAAATGGGTTCGCTGGCGGCCAAATCACTTGTGTCCGCCGGTGTTGATCGCATCTTGGTCGCCAACCGGACGATCCCACATGCGACCCATATCGCCGAGACAATCGATGTCGAGGCGACAGCTATCGGGCTGGATGCGGCACCGGCCGCAGCCGAAACTGCCGCGGTAGTCATTGCCGCGACCGGCAGCCCCGAGTACGTCCTCGAGACCGATGCGCTCGCTGCGGTCGGCGAGACGATCTGTATCGATCTTGCCCAGCCACGGGATATCGATCCCGCGGCCGCCGACGTCGACGGCGTTGCGGTCTACGATATCGATGCCTTAGAGTCAGTTACCGAGTCGACCCACCGCCGACGCGAGGCCGCCGCTCGAGCCGTCGAGGCGATGATCGACGAAGAGTTCGACCGCCTGACGGCCCTTTTTAAACGCAAACGCGCAGACGAGGCGATTAGCTCGATGTACGAGAGCGCCGAGCGGGTCAAAAACCGCGAGGTAGCCACCGCCTTCGCCAAACTCGATGCTCGCGGCGAACTTACCGACGACCAGCGAGAGGTTATCGAGTCGTTGGCCGACTCGTTGGTGAGTCAGTTGCTTTCAGCACCGACCAAGAGTCTGCGCGATGCGGCCGCCGAAGACGACTGGACGACGATTCAGACCGCCATGCAGCTTTTCAACCCGGAGTTCGGCGGCGAGCTGCCGTCAAACACTGACTCGAGTGGATCTACCGACCGTACCCCGTCCGATTCGGCTGGACGCCCCAAAGACCGCTCAGACGAACTGCCGGATGGCGTCTCTCACGATGAACTCCCGGCGGATGTACTCGAGCAGCTCTCGAGTGAGTAACCAATCAACACCAACTGTTATTGAGCCGGCGGTCGATTACCCTATATGACACTTACAGCTGACGAAGTCGACGAACAGCTCCCGGCCGCCTGGGATCGCAAAGGTGACGAAATCGTCCGAACTTACGAGTTTGATGATTATCTCGCGGGCGTGGAGTTCGTCCGTGATATCGCTGCAATCGCCGATGAGGAGTTTCATCACCCAGAAATCAGTGTTGGGTTTCGGTCTGTCGAGGTTCGATTGACCAACCACGAGGCCGGCGGCATCACCGAGATCGATCTCGAGATGGCCGCACAGTTCGACGACGAGTTCTGATGGCAGCCTACGTCTTTCGGATCGAGTTCCGACTCGATCCGACGGACGTCCGGGTCGATCCCAACCGCTTTGAGACGGTTCTCCGCGTGCCTGCCGTCTCGCCAGGCGAAGAAGGATGGCTGTTTTTCCAGCACAACTGCTGGAGAGGGAATACAAACAACGAGCCATACCTCCGCGAGCGGTTCGAAACTGCCCTGGGCGTTCCGGTCAGTTCGGTGGCGTTTCGAGAACTCGAGACAGACCGAACGTATCTCTCGGCGCTCAAAACTGCGATTGCCGAGGATCTGGGTCGGTTCAACGCCGAGTCGGCCGAGGACGTCCTTCATGCCTATCTGGGCAGTTCGATCCACGTCCGGTCGCCCGACTAACCAGCTGTCAATCGGTTTGTTGCTTCGTAACAAACATATGGCCAGGACACATACATACTCGTTCGATGGATACCGACGCCTACGATTTTTGGCTGTTCGATCTCGACGGAACGCTGGTCGACATCGAGTGGGCCTACATCCGTGATGTGTTCGACCGCGTCGGCGACCGCCTCGGCCGGTCGTTTAGCGACCGCGAAGCCGAAATCCTCTGGCATGGCCTGGGCGGTGCGCGCGACCCACAGCTCAGAGCCTGGGGAATCGACCCCGTCGAGTTCTGGGCGGTCTTTCACGACGAAGAACACCCGCTGGCTCGTGCAGAATCGACGTATCTCCACGATGACGCAGTCGATCTAATCGGCGAACTCGAGTCGCCGATAGGCGTTGTCACCCACTGTCAGCCATTTTTAACCGGGCCAGTGTTGGAACATCTCGACATCGCCGACTGGTTTGAGACGGTCGTCTGCTGTGGCGACCAACTCGGCTGGAAGCCCGACCCTGCACCGGTGGCGTATGCAATGGCCGAGTTGGGCGTCAACGAAAGCCAGCGGGGCGTTCTCGCCGGTGATGCTGAAAGTGATATCGGGGCGGCCTGGAACGCCGGGCTTGACGGTGTTCATATCGAACGCCACGACCCGGCCAGGCGGGGTCGATGTGTGCTTGGTGATTATCGCGTTGATTCCTTCGAGACGCTGCTAACAGGCGGTGCTGTTGCAACCGATGGCGGCAGTAAAAACGACGAATAAAACGGTTTTTAGTCAGCGAACGCCGGTTCTGGGCCTGAGGTTCCGTCACCTTCGACATCCATAGCGAGCGGATCGTCGGCCAGCGGGTCGAGTGCATCCCGACCGAGCAGCGCGAAGATGGCAAAGCCGACTTTCGTGATGATATCGAGATAGACGATCACCAGCATCTCAGTGCTCGGCAACAGGAAATCGAAGCCAACCGGTGCAAGCAGCCAGACAACGGGATACATTGTCCACAGCACGACTGTCACGTTGCGGAGTTTGGTAAAGACCATTGCCACGCGGTCAGTCTCGAAGTCAGCTTTTTCCGGAAGTTCGACGACAAGCAGATACGCCAAGCCGAGATACGACAGACAGCCGGCACCGAACAGGGCCAACGAGACCACACCGTCGGTGAAGATGGCGGCGACGCCAAACAGGATGAGCGCGATATCCAATCCAAGCAACAGCGCATACAGCCGTTTGCCCGGCTTGCAGAGCAGAGCCATATACAGAATAAGCAGCGGCGTCGTCAACAGCCAATCAACGTATCGCGGGACATAGAAGTTCGCACCATCAACTGGAATCGTCCCGATCCCAACGGCAGTGAGCGTATACGAGACGGCTGCAATACTCGTGATTGCGGCCAAAATACCGTAGTAGAGTTTGTTTTCAGGATCGATGAATAGATAGTACAATGACGGCAGCGTTCCGGCTGCCAGGGCGAGTGCACCGACAAACGCCCACTGTTCGACCGACAGTATCATCGATTATCACCGAACTCGAAGCCACCGTCAGAGTGTTTCCCACCGTCGGTTGCGGCCATCGAGCTACCTGCTGTCGGTGAGTTATCGACCGTAATCGAGTTGCTAGCTGACGACCCGGAGTGGCTGGCTGTTGCAGTATCGAACTCCTCGAGCAGTGCTTGGAGTGTCTTGGCCTGTGTACCGAGTTCGGCTGCCTCGCGTTCGACTGTTCGGAGACTCTCGAGTTGCTGGTCGGTGGTGTCGGTAACGTTGTCGGCGGCCTTAGACGTCTGTTCGCTGATGCTTGCGACCTCATCGATCATCTCGACGACCGCACCCGCCGCACGGGCTTGGTCTTCGGTCGTCTGGTTGATCTCGGCCATCGAACTGTCGATCTCGTCGACGTACTCAATCACGTTGTTGAGTTGCTCAATTGCGCCATCAACCGTCTCGACGCCGCGGCTGATTCGGTCTGTGGTTTCGTCCATGCCGGCAACAGCGTCGCCGGTTCGTTCCTGGACGCTCTGGATTTTGCCGTCAATCTCGCTGGCTGCATCTTTGGTCTCTTCGGCGAGTGATTTGACCTCCTCGGCGACAACAGCGAACCCTGCGCCTTCTTCGCCAGCACGGGCGGCCTCGATTGAGGCATTGAGCGCGAGCAGATTGGTCTGTTCGGCGATCTCGCTTATCATATCCGCAATTTCGCCGATCTCGGTCATCTCTTCGTCGAGCATCTCGATGTCTTCCATCGTCTCGTCGGTCGTCTCTTCGACTGCGGCCATCTGCTCGAGCGCATCGGCCGCGGCTGATTCACCCTCGGTGCCGGCCTCAGTCGCCCGTTCGGTCGTGTTGGCGACCGTCTCAACGGTGGCGGCGACCTCTTCGGCACCGGATGAAAGGCCGTCCATCTCGTTGGCGACCTCACGGAGGTTTTCAGTCTGTGTGTGCGCCCCATCCGAAATGTCTTCGACAGCATCTGAGACGCCGCTGCTGGTGCGTTTGAGTTCTTCGGCGCGGTTGTCGACGCCGCTTGCAGCGTTGCCAACTGTATCAGCGAACGTCGTCACCTCGCCGATGGTTCCTTCGAGTTCCTCGAGCATCTCGTTGAACGCGAGGCCGACCTGCTGCATGGCTTTGCTCTCGCTTTTTGGATCGACGCGCTGGGTCAGATCACCGTTGGCGACTTCCCGCATCGTTCGTTCATACTGTTTGGCCTGCTGTTCGATCCGGTCTGCACGCCGTTCCATCTCGTCGCGAGCCTCTTGGGCTTCAGCTTTGGCGGTTTCGGCGCTTTCTTTGGCCTCGTCTGCGGCCGCGATTTCTTGACGGAGCGACCGGCGCATCGCATCGAACGAGCGATACAGTTGGCCGATCTCGTCGTTTCGTGTCGTCTGTAAATCGATGTCCAACTCGCCGTCTGCCATCCGGTCGGCCTTACCAGCCAGATGTCGCAGCGAGATGATCGTCTGACTACCAATCGTAACTCCGATCAGTGCGAGACTGATCACTGTCAACAAGATCAATCCGAGAATGCTCGAGCCGACCACACCGCTTTCGGCACCCAACGAGCCCGCGGCCTCAAGATACACGAAAAGCCCAGCCCCGACAACGATTGCGACGACCCCGAGTAACGATAGCGTCAGCTTTGCCGCATAGCTGTCGCGTATCACTGATGACTGTGCGTCCGAACTCATAATGATGCTGATTAGTAGGAAATCCAGTGTGATAAAACCACATCACGAAAATATCAGGTCTGAAATCTGATTAGACTGAGCTTTGATTTCCGAACGACCCCGAGGTAGTTGACCGTGAGGAGGTGCTCTCATGGAATATTGATCAGGACACAGAGACAGTATTATCTGTCTCGGTTATCATCGGCGATCAGACAGTCCTCAAGGACGCGTCCGATCTCGACCACATCAGCCGGTTCGAGAAGCCAGCAGTTCGTCTTCCGGTTGTGCATGCTGTCGCCGAAACTGCCGAAAGAGACGAGAGATTCGCTAACGCTTGATTGTAGCCGGCGAGAGCGGACGGCGACAGTCACGAGAGGTGTGACATCCTCCCCGGGGTGAACGGAGAGGGACTGCGTCCCTCAAGCAGTCGGGCTACGCCCGACGACGCCGGGGCTTGTCTGCTTGAACTAAGATGGTTCCGCTCGGAACTCTTCGACGAACTCGCGGAGACAATTTCGACCCGAGAGGCTGCAAAATGCAGTTGGGTTGTGAGTGTATCGAAACGCTCGAGAGGGATTCAGAGACCGGTAGGATGGGCATGATAGCTCGTCGACAGCCCCCACGATTCGATCAGTTTCTGCAGACTCTGCACGCCGAACGTTTCGGAGGCGTAGTGGCCCGCCAGCAGAACATTGATTTCAGCCTCGCGTGCTTGGTGGTAGACTTGCTGTTTGCCTTCTCCAGTAACAAGCAACTCAGCGTCGGCCGCAATGGCTTCGTCCAACCAGTCGACACCGCTTCCTGTCACGATGGCAACCTGCTCAACTTCGGCGGGGCCGAACTCGAGTAGCTGTAGCCCCTGGTTGCCGTCCTCGAGAGCAGGTCTGAGGGTCTCGGCGATCTCCTCGAGCGGCTGTGGGTCGGCAAACGTCCCCTGTTGACCAATCGTGATTGGGCCCATCGAGCCAAACGGTGCGGTCGACTCCAAGCCGAGTATGTCAGCAATGCCGGCGGCGTTACCCAGATCTGGGTGACCGTCGAGCGGGAGATGCGAGACGTAGAGGGCGATATCGCTCTCAATGAGCGCGGCGATACGGTTGTACTGCCGGTCGGTGACACGTTCAATACCACCCCACGAGAGACCGTGGTGGGTCACAAGCAGATCCGCATCCACCTCGGCGGCGTCCTGAATAGTCGCTTCGGCAGCGTCGACCGCAACGGCGACGTGTTCGATTTCGGTTTCAGGTGGGCCAACCTGCAGGCCGTTCGCACTGGCATCGACCCCGCTGTAGTCGGCAGTCGAAAGCTGCTCGTCCAGTCTGTTGGTGAGTGTCGTCAGTTCCATACCAACTGCTATGTGGCGGGAGGCTTGTAAGCCACGAAGTCGAAAAGAGCGTTATTCGATGGCGACGGCGTTGACTTGTCCCGACTGGCCTGGTCGAGAGGTAACGCGGGCTTTGCCCTCGCTGGTTTCGATGACTGCGCCTTTCGTGATGATGTTTCGGCGGACGTAGTTGACGTTCGAGGGGTTCTCGAGGACGTTTTCGATTTCGACCTCAGTCGTCTCGCCGCCTGTGGAGAGCTGGGCGACGTTCGTTGAGAGCGCGCGGAGTTTCTTGTCGCTACCACGCGAGTCGATGTACTGAAGTCGTGTCTCGCCGACGGTGGTTTCGGCTGGCTCTCGTCCCAGCTGGTGGCGTTTCTTTTTGTTGAAGTGTTTGAGTCGACCGCCTGTCCGCTTTCGCGTCGAGCGTCCCTGATCTTTCATACTCCGAGCTAACCACCAGCAGCTACTTGAATCGCTCGAAACGCCGCGCCGCCTGTGTTTTATACCGCCCGGCAGCCTTCTGGATGTATGCCAACGCCAGTCATTGTGGCCGCTCGACGGACACCGCAGGGAACCCAAAATGGAGTTTTTTCTGCGGTGCGAAGCGAGGATCTCTCTGTGGCTGTCATCGATCAGCTTCTCGCCGAAACAGACCTCACGGGCGAGCATATCGAGGATCTGCTGTGGGGGTGTGCCCAACAGCGAACCGAACAGGACAACAATCTCGCCCGTGTGATCGCGCTGTGTTCTGCTCTCGGCGAAGGCGTCCCGGCGGCGACGATCAACCGTTGGTGTGGCTCCTCACTGGAAGCGATTGTTTCGGCTGCCAACGCCGTCGCGGCGGGCAACCGCGAGTGTGTGCTTGCCGGCGGTGTCGAAAACATGTCTCGAGTGCCGATGGATGCCGACGCCTACCAACATCTCCATCCCAAACTCGCCGAACAGTACAATATCTTCGAGCTTCAGATGGGAATGACCGCCGAACGCCTCGCCAGCGAGTACGACATTTCGCGAGACGACCAGGACGCCTATGCCCTTCGGAGCCACCGTCGGGCCGCCGCCGCAGCCGACGGTGGTCGGTTTGCCGACGAACTCGTGGCCGTTGATACCGCAGACGGCACTATTACTGAAGATGAAGGAATTCGACGCGAGACGAGTATGGACGCACTCGAGGGTCTCGAGCCAGCTTTCAAAAGCGATGGGTCGGTGACCGCAGCCAACAGCTCACAGATTGCCGACGGCGCGGCCGGCGTATTAGTAACCAGCCGAGCGTTCGCCACCGACCACGGACTCAGCGTGCTCGCCGAAGTCGGCACGAACCACGTCGCGGGCGTCGATCCCACCGTTATGGGCATTGGCCCGGTTCCAGCAACCCGTGGTCTTCTCGAGCGTGCCAACCGCTCGATTGACGACTATGGGCTGTTCGAACTCAACGAGGCGTTTGCGAGCCAGACGCTCTACTGTCTGCGTGAACTCGAGATCGACGAAGCGAAACTCAACGTCAACGGTGGAGCCATTGCGCTGGGCCATCCACTGGGTGCCACCGGGGCGCGGCTGGCTGTCACGCTGATCCATGCAATGAACAGACGGAACGTCGACCGCGGGCTGGCGACGCTCTGTGTTGGTTTCGGCCAGGGTGCAGCACTCGAGTTCTGTCGGTGAGATCGGAAACTCAAGTGTTGAGTCGCCAGCCGACAAACGGAGTTTCGGTCTCGACAGCAAGCGCCGAAAGCACTCGAGCAATCATGAGATAGCCACTGGCGAGGGTGGTAATGCCGACAATCGTCTCGTTGTCGAACGCGACCGCAAGCCGGTCGGCAAGTGTCTCGTCAACGTCTCCGCGAACTGTCGCTTGGGCGTACTCGATGAGAAGCCGCTCGGAGCGCTCGAACGACTCGAGGCGACCGTCCCCGATGGCGATGAGTTCCGTATCCGAAAGCCCGATCTCGCGGCTGATAGCGACGTGTTGGTGCCAGACGTACTCCGCGTTGGTCTCTCGGGCGACCGCCAGAATGACCAGTTCGCGCTGTGTGGCCTCGAGTCCCGAATCCCGCCAGAGGCTGCCGAGCAGTGTGCGCAGTCCATACAGTACCGCAGGGTTGTTTCCGACCGTTCGGTAGATGTTGAGCGGTGTGCCCTGTAGGGCCGAGACTAACAGATCCTGCTGGCCTGTTGGGAGCGCAGAATCAGTGATGTGTGGAACACGAGCCATGAACGCTACTGGACGGCTGAAAGCATAGCGTATCCGGTCTTTGTGTCGGATAAACTACATATTCGGGCGGTTCTATGCCTCAACCACCGCAACTGCTCGAACGGGCGCGCCGTCGCCGCCCTGAATCGAAAGCGGATACGCCTGTAGCTCGAAGCGACCGGCCAGCCGTGAGAGCCCACGGAGGTTTTCGACCAGTAGCCGACCAGCACCCAGGAGGTGACGATGAACCGGGTACCCTGCTGGCTCGTCGTCGGCCGCGTTGGCAGTTGGCGTTGGATCGACGTTAGGTGTATCAATCCCGAGGTGTAGCCCGCGGTCGGCCACCCACTTGGCGGCGTCCGTGCTCAAAAATGGATGTTCGAAATACCGGTCTGTCTCCCAGTAGTCGTCCCACCCCGTCTCGACAACGAGCAGGTCGAGGGCCTCAGAGAGGTCGCCGTCGATTCCACTGGTCAGTTTCTCGAGGCCGATTTCAGCCCGTGGCTTGAATCCGGTACAGTCGACGTGCTGGCCAGCAAACCGGAAGGTCTCGAGAGGAAACGCCGAAAGTGACCGTCCGTCGTCGATCATGTGTGCCGGCGCGTCGATATGGGTTCCTGTATGGGTGTCGATCCGAAGGGCGGTCTGGTGGTAGCCATCGGTTCCGATACTCGCGAGGGTCTCAACGCCAACCGGCGGGTCGCCCGGATAGACGGGCATGCCGTCGGCGATTGGATGCGAAAGGTCGTAGCTTGGCATACAGCCGTTCCGAACGGCGGCCGTAAGTCAGTTTGTCTCGTAGAGTGTGTCGATTTCGTCGGCATACCGCTCGGCAATTGCTGTCCGTCGGGGTTTCATCGTCGGCGTCAACAGCCCGTTTTCGACACTAAATGTCTCCGCGAGGAGCCGAACCGCACCGATTCGCTCATGCGGTTCGAACGAACCGGTGTGTGTCTCGACGGCGCGTTCAATATACGATTTGAGGCGGTCGTCTTCGACTATCTGGGCCGGCTCGTCGGGAAGATCAATCCCCTCGCGGTCGGCCCATGCCTCGAGTGCATCGAACGCTGGCACGACAAGGCAGGTAACGTATGGCCGACTGTTGCCAACGGCCACACACTGCTCGAGGAGTGGTTCGGCCTCGAGGGCGGCTTCGATCGGGGCTGGTGCGACGTTTTTGCCGGTCGAAAGCACCAGCAACTCCGTACAGCGATCGTGAAAAACAAGGTATCCGGACGGCTGGCGTTCGACGATATCGCCGGTACGGAGCCAGCGACGCCGCCCATTGGACGCATCGTCGGTCGTCACGAACGCCTTGTCGGTTGCCTCAGGGCGGTTCCAGTAGCCAGGACTCACGTTCGGGCCACTGACCAGTAACTCACCGATAGTTCCGTTGGCTTCAGGTTCGCTGTCGAAATCGACCGTCTCATCGAGACGAACCTCGAGTCCGGACAGCGGTGGGCCAATCGTACCGACGTGAGGTGCTTCCGGCGGATTCGCGCTGACAACCGGGGCGGCTTCGGTCAGCCCATAGCCTTCGAAAATCGGCACGCCCATCCCATGGAATATCGCACACAACTCTGCGGAGAGGCTGTCGCCGCCGCTGATACACAACTCGAGGTTGCCGCCGAGTTCCTCGCGTATGGACTGAAAGACGAGTCGATCAGCAATCGCGTATGCGAGTCGTAACCGACCGCTTGGCTGTGGCGTCTCATAATAGCTGCAGCCAACGTCACTTGCCCACTCGAAGAGCCGGCGGCTGATTTGCGAACTGCTGGCTCGCTGTTCGAACCGCTCGTACAGTCTGTCATAGAGTCGTGGAACCGCCGTGATCGTAGTGGGTTCGACCAACTGAAAGTCCGCCGCCAGCGTGTCACTCGAGGCTGCGTAGGCGATAGTTGCACCCGCAGCCAACATGAGATACGAACCAACGAGCCGCTCGAAAACGTGGGCCAACGGCAGCACAGAAAGATGTCGGCTGGTATGATCGAGCTGCGGCACAGCATCGTCTCGATGTGGCCGCGGGCCGAACCGTCGAAACGTCTGGTCGATGTTGGCGGTGAGATTCTGGTGGGTGAGTCTGACACCTTTGGGTTGGCCCGTCGTCCCTGAGGTGTAGACAATCGTCGCGAGATCGGTTGGCTCGAGGCTCGAACGCCAGGCGGTGACTGCCTCGGCGTCGAAGTCGGCTGTCCCGCGCTCGTAGAGCTCACCTAAGAGAAGAATGTCCTCACGGTCTCGGCATGCTGCGGCCATGCCGCTGCCGTCAGCCAGCGCGTCGATAACGACAACGAACTGTATGTCCAGGCCAGCTTCGATCGCCAACAGTTGGCTGAGTTGTTCGCCGTTTTCGACGACGACACCGGTCGGTTGGGCGTCCGAAAGCAGATACTCGAGGCGGCCGTCGGTTGCCTCAGGATAGACCGTTGTTACCACGCCGCCTGCAGTCTGTGTCGCGAGATCGACCTGTGTCCACTCCATGCGCGTCTCCGAAACGAGCGCAAGTCGGTCTCCGGGGCCGATCCCAAGCGTGCGCAAGCCGGCGGCGAGTCGCTCGACGATCGACTGCAGTTCAGTGTACGAAAGCCCAGCATACGCGCCCTCTGGTGCTGCAGGGATGACACCGCTTGTAACGAGCGAACGGTCGTAGACACCGCCTTTGTAGGATTGGGCCGCCGCCGTGGGATGCCGGTCAGCTGCTGTAGCCACTGCGTCGGGAACGCTCTGGGAACCCAACGCCGGATGGTCGAAGGCTGCTTCGTCGCTGAGAGTGGTACGGCCGCTCACAGATCCAGACCCGTCACTGCTCGGCACGGTCGAGAAACGCCAGTGCGCCCCGAACGTTGAGTTTGGTCTCTTCGCGGCCCTTTTCGTCGCCCCATATTTCGGTGAGTTCAGTGTGTTCGACGAAATGTTGGATTACCTCGTCGTCGTCCAACTGCTGGCGTTGTTGCCGGACGGCTTCGACCCACTCAACCAGCGAGCGTTTGTACGCATCCAACAACCCTTCGCTGTAGGTTCGCGGCCCGAAATGACTGAAACAGAGCAGTTCGGGCTCGAGTGACTGAATCATCGAAACGTCGGCCAAACACTGATCGACATCGAACTGTGGTGGCGGCGAGGTAACTCGAATCTCGTTTCGTAGATGAACATACAATCCGGCAGCGTCGGCCGTAAAGACGACTCCTGTGTCGGTCTCGAAGACGTGCTGGTGGGGAGCATGGCCGGGAGCCTCGTGGGCCGTCAATCGAAGGTCTCCGAGATCAATTTCATCGCTGTCGGCGAGTCCACGAATCCGATGTTCGTCGATTGGCTTGGGTTCGGTGTAATGTTTCCACATCTCACCGACGGCGGCTTTCGTGCCCTCGATGAGTCGAGTTGGATCGACTAAGTGCTTGACGGCCCGTTCGTGAACAAGTACTTCGGCGTCCGGAAACGCCTCAGCGAGAAACCCTGCACCGCCGGCATGATCCAGGTGGGCGTGTGTTGGGATGATATACGAGAGCTCGTCGATATCGAGATCCTCGAGGGCATCAAAAATATGCTCCCGGTTGGTTCCGATGCCGGTATCAATGATTGTGGGTTCGGCGACATCGAGAATGTACACAGAGCCGTAGCCCGCGACGTCGTACATCCCCGTATCGAGTGAGTGGATATCGGGATTATCCGGAACGAACTGGAGTTCACCAGCAGTCATACAGCATCTCACCGCTGGCGGCTCATTATCTATTCGGTTGCTGTCTCAAAAGACGGTACCGAGCATGACATCCTCCTCGGCGTTTAACCGAGAGGGAGCTTAGCTCCCTCAGGTAGTCGGGCGGAGCCCGACGACGCTGAGGTTTCCTCTCGCTGTCTGTGGCGGCTCCACAGACACGGAGGCAACATTCCCTTGCGGTACTCCGGTTTGTGTGTTGTTCGTCGGTCCCGTGAAGGAGTGGTGTGCTTGAATCGCTGTATCCGCTTGAACCACACAGGCCGCTGTTGCCGAGGGAACCTCGGCAAGCTGCCAGACGTAGTCTGGCAATGACGGGGGAACGCCAAACCGCCTCATTGGGATAGTGTTTGAAATCCCATTAGGAACCGCGTGTACGTACAACACGAAAATAGGCTACTCAATGATAACGCAACTCGGAGCTCTCGAATCAGCCGGGACGACGTACCACTACAGCAGTGTCCCACTCCGATGTCTCAGATCCTCTAGTATGTATAACCTCAACAATAACCGTGAACCCCAATCAGGCCCGAAGCCAGCGCAGCAGGCGTACAGCCGGGCTGGTTGCTGCTTTGAGATCTTTACGTCGCGGCGTGAATTTTAGTCGCTCTGGATATCCTTTCGGAGTTCTCTTACTCTGAGCCATTACACTATACGAATGTGACTGCATGCTCATGAATCTCTCGAAATGCTGATGAATCTTGGCAGAAAACCCATTATAAATTCATTTAATCATCACAATCTTTTGGCCAGTACTGTCTACACACCCATACGACGGTCGATTCAGCCACCTAGCCCACCCAGTTGCTGCTGGCTACCGTTTCGTATGTTACCTTGATTGCTGTAATTGTAGTTTTCTAACAGTTCTGTGCCTGCGGCAGTAATCTGTCTGTGAGTATATTGTTAGATGTTTGCCTCGAGGTCGAGCGCCTCGAGTGTCGTCGTCTCACCAAAGAGGAACTCGGTGTGTCCGACCGCGTACTCGAGATGCTCGTCTTTGAGGTATCCAAGAGCGTCTTCGACGAGTACCGGTTTGAAATCCCGCAGGCCTGCACTCGCTGCGCTGTGGAACACACAGACGTTGGCAAGCGTCCCACAGAACAGCAGTGTGTCGATGTTGTGGGCCGCAAGCCAACCTTCCAACTCGGTCTGGTAGAAGGCGTCATAGGTGTGTTTGACGATGACGTGATCTTCGTCGGCAACGGGCAGTTCGTCTACAATCTCGGCTTCCCAGGTTCCCTCGAGGACGTGTTCGCCCCAGCGGTCGAACTCGTCGTAGTAGTGGGCATCCTCGAACTGTTGGGGTGGATGAACGTCTCGAGTGTAGATCACTGGTGTCTCGGCACCACGTGCACGGTCAATCAGCTTGCCGACAGGTTCGATGGCGGCTTGGCTGCCGGGGGCGTACAGCGACCCATCCGGATGACAAAAGCCGTTCTGCATGTCGACAACGACGAGCGCGGTCGTCTCGGGATCGTATGACATACATACTGTATCGCTCGAACCTACTAAATGTCATTGGGACTTCCAGAGTCGCCGAGCGGACACCGAATAACATATACTGTAGACGTTTGTGGTCAGCATATGGACGCTCAGACCTATCGCAGTCGCGTCGAAGACGCTCTTGAGGCTGCGGACTACGAGCCAACTGAGCTCGATGAGTTTGGTACTGTCTGGCACAAAGAGACCGAAGATCCGACAATCGGTGTGACACATGTTTGTGTGACTGTCATTGAGGCCGACGGGATCGATGAGGCGTCGCTCGAAGAGACTGCCGAGACGTTCCGCAACGTCTTGGCTAGCATTGCTCCCACCGAACCGGGCGGCATGAAAAACCTCTTTGGCTACGTCGTCTTTGCTGGCGGCGAACTCAGCGACCAACTCATCGAGTTTGCTACCGAAGAATACACCGTAGCCGACCGCCGGACGAGCGTCTTTCCGTTGCTCTTTGAGTTGTCGAGCGAAACGCTTCATCTCCATCCGGTTCCACGCCTCAAGGGTCGCGGCTTTTACGAAAAACAAAAACTCGACGCCGAAGCGCTGTTTGCTGTCTGAGCGGCTGCTACTGTCGCATTTCCTGACAGGAATACCAGGACATTCGAGCCTCGAGACTGGTGAGCTACCAGTTGTTACGTGTTAGTCACTGTCATTCAGTAGATACGCAGAATCATAGGCGTACTCAGCTGGCCCACAGCCCAACGACCGGTGTGGACAGTGCTGACAGTGCGAGCCGGGGGTGGGTTCCCACGACGGTGAATCCGCCTCCTGTAGCAGTCTGACGACGTCACTCCAGTTGCCGTCGATCCTCTCGCGGTGGATCAGATCAATTGTGCCCGTCTCGCCGCCAGCCTCGCCAACGTACACATAGCCGGCCCACTCGACCGGTTCGTCAAACAGCTCCTCGCAGGCTTTCAGATACAACAACAGCTGTGTTGACCTAGAGAGTTCTCGCGTCTCGAAGGTTGTTTTGTAGTCCAACACGGCGAGGCCTTTTGCTGGAATCCGTCGAACCGAATCCATATAGCCAACCACCGGGCCGTCAACACCATCGATAGCAGTCAGTTCAAACGGCAGTTCGGCGGCAACTGGCTCCCACTGGTTGAGATCCGTCTCGAACAGCCGGTGAATACAGGTTTCGACCGCCGTACGCACTGACTCGAGGTCTCGTGCGCGAATAATCCGGTCACAGATCGAGAGCCACTCGGGTTTGTCGCGCTCGGATCGATAAAACGCCTCTTCGGCTACCGCATGGAAGACCCGGCCGACTGTTCGCCAACTCGGCTCGTCGGTTTGGCCACTGATCACATCTGTCGGCACTGGATCATCGAACCCATACAGCACGTGATCCAACAGGTGCCGGCGCGGACAGTCCGTGTACGTCTCCAAAGAACTATGGCTGTGTTGGACCGGCAACTCGAGGTCGTCGTCAAATGACAGCGACGACGAGTAGATGTCTACTGTGTTCGGGTCTTGTGGCGTCAACTGTTCGTCGAAGATGTCTTGGCCCAGCCGGTGGATCTCCTCGATTGCCTGTTTGACGTTCAGTTCGTCCTCGTATTTGTTGAAGTAGGTGATCGTCCCCGGCAGCACGTTGGCTGCCTGTGAGACCTCCTCCGAGAGGTTGACCACTGTCTCGGG
>LKML01000049.1 GCA_001563795.1 Haloferacaceae archaeon B1-Br10_E2g22
GCCCACTGCACTCACACCGCTGCCGAGTTAGCAAAAACAAAAATCGCTCGAGTGTTTAGTCGGCAGTTGCTTCGACCGTCTCGCCGTCTTCGAGGTAGTAGGTCTCGATGAACTCCTCGTCGATCCGGTTGAGCTCGGCTTTCGGCAGTTTGCTCAGCAGCTCCCAGCCGATATCGAGCGTTGCCTCGAGCGAGCGGTTCGTCTCGAAGCCCTGGTCGATGAACTCGGTCTCGAATTCCTCGGCGAAATCGAGGTACTTGTTGTCCCGTTCGCTGAGTGCTTCTCGGCCGACAATGTTCACCAGGTCACGCAGGTTCTCACCTTCGGCGTAGGCCGCATACATCTGGTTGGCCACATCGCTGTGGTCTTCTCGAGTCAGGCCCTCACCAATGCCGTCGTCCATCAGCCTCGAGAGACTTGGCAGAACGTTGACCGGTGGCTGGATTCCTTGACTGTTCAGATCACGATCGACGTAGATCTGGCCTTCAGTAATGTAGCCTGTCAGATCGGGAATTGGGTGGGTGTCGTCGTCGCCGGGCATTGTGAGAATCGGCAACTGTGTGACCGAGCCCTCACGACCCTGAATCCGACCAGCACGCTCATACAGTGTTGCCAGGTCTGTGTACATGTAGCCGGGATAGCCACGTCGTCCTGGAACCTCCTCACGTGCGGCACCGATCTCTCGAAGTGCCTCACAGTAGTTGGTCATGTCGGTGAGAATGACAAGGACGTGGTAATCCTTCTCGAAGGCCAGATACTCAGCTGTGGTGAGTGCGAGTCGCGGCGTGACCGTCCGCTCGACGGCGGGGTCGTCCGCGAGGTTCGCAAACACAACCGACCGCTCGAGCGCACCGGTGCGCTCGAAGTCGTCCATGAACTCGTTGGCCTCTTCTTGGGTAATCCCCATCGCACCGAAGACCACAGCGAACTCACTGCCCTCGTCGTCTTCGTCGTCCTCGGGCACGCTCGCCTGGCGGGCAATCTGGAGTGCCAGATCGTTGTGCGGCAGCCCTGACGCCGAAAAGATTGGCAGTTTCTGACCGCGGACGAGCGTGTTCATGCCGTCGATGGCACTCACACCCGTCTGGATGAACTCTTCGGGGTACTCCCGAGAGTAGGGGTTGATTGCCGCACCGATAATGTCCTCGCGGGACTCAGGGACGATCTCGGGGCCGCCGTCGATCGGCTGGCCCGTCCCGTCCATGACCCGACCGAGCAGATCCTCGGTAACGGGCATCTTCAGTGTCTCGCCGAGGAATCGGACGGACGCTTTCCGGTCGATCCCACTGGTTCCCTCGAAGACCTGGATTGCGACCAGGCCGTCGCTGGATTCGAGCACCTGGCCGCGAAGCGTACGGCCGTCGTCGGTTTCGATCTCGACGATCTCGTCGTAGCCAATCGGTTCGTCGACTTCGGCGTAGACGAGCGGCCCGCTGATTTCGCTGATGGTTTGGTACTCTTTCATTAGTACATCCCTCGTAGTTCGTCGGTGATTTCGTCTGTGATTCGTTCGACGTACTCCTCGTAGTCTTCTTGGACACCGATCCGGTTGATCTGCGGTGCAGACTCGAGCGAGACAAGCTCTTCGACGGGCACGCCCGCATCAAGAGCATCGAACGCCTCGTCGTTGAGCGTCTTGATCGCCGTCAGGATGAGATACGTCTTTTCAGGTGGACAGAACGTATCCGTCGGATGGAAGGCGTTCTGCTGGAGATACGCCTCACGCAGGTAGCGTGCAACCTCGAGGGTCAACTGCTGGTCTTCCGGCAGCGCGTCTTTGCCGACCAACTGGACGATCTCTTTGAGCTCTGCTTCTTCGTCAAGCGTATCGATGGCCCACTGTCGAATCTCCGACCACTCGTCGGTGACGTTCGCTTCGAACCATGGGTCGAGTTGGTCGCGGTACAGTGAGTACGACTCGTTCCAGTTGATAGACGGGAAGTGCCGACGCTCGGCGAGATCTGCATCCAGTGCCCAGAACGTCTTGACAATTCGCAGGGTGTTTTGGGTGACTGGCTCCGAAAAGTCCCCGCCGGGCGGCGAGACCGCACCGATCACTGAGACCGATCCCTCGGTGCCGTTGACGTTCTCGAAATAACCTGCCCGTTCGTAGAACTGACTGAGACGCGCAGCGAGGTAGGCCGGATACCCCTCTTCGCCGGGCATCTCTTCGAGCCGCGAAGAAATCTCGCGCATGGCTTCGGCCCACCGTGAGGTCGAATCGGCCATCAGTGCCACATCGTAGCCCATATCACGGTAGTACTCTGCGATGGTGATTCCTGTATAGATACAGGACTCACGGGCAGCCACGGGCATATTCGAGGTGTTAGCAATGAGTGAAGTTCGGGCCATCAGCGGGTTGCCCGTTTTCGGATCTTCCAGTTCGGGGAAGTCTTCGATTACCTCTGTCATCTCGTTGCCGCGTTCGCCACAGCCGACGTAGACGACGATGTCAGCGTCGGCCCATTTGGCGAGTTGGTGTTGGGTAACCGTTTTTCCTGAGCCGAACGGGCCAGGAATCGCGGCGGTTCCGCCTTTCGCAATCGGGAACAGCCCATCAAGCACGCGCTGTCCGGAGACAAGCGGCTTGGTTGGGGTTTTCTTTTCGACCGACGGCCGCGGCTGTCGGACGGGCCACTCTTGGTGCATGGTGAGTTCTTCGCCGCTGTCGAGTTCGGCGACCGTCTCATCAACGGTAAACTCGCCGGCCTCGATAGCGACGACTTCGCCGCCCTCGTAGTCGGGTGGCACCATGACCTTGTGGGTGATTGTTACCGTTTCTTCGACCGTACCGATCACGTCGCCGGGGGCAACCTCGTCGCCCTCGTCGACGGATGGTTCGAACTCCCATTCCTTTTCGAGGTCGATACCAGGGGCATCGACACCGCGGTCGAGAAACGCACTATCCATCTTGTCTTCTAGGACGTCGAGTGGGCGTTGGGTACCATCGTAGATGGCATCCAGCATACCAGGTCCGAGGTCGACCGACAGCGGCTCGCCCGTGTTTTCGACGGGTTCGCCCGGGCCAACGCCCGAGGTCTCCTCGTAGACCTGGATGGTCGTGATGTTGCCTTCGATCTCGATTACCTCGCCCATCAGTCCCTCGTCGCCGACGTAGACGACGTCGTTCATCCGGGCGTCGAGATCGCGGGCGGTAACGACCGGCCCACTGACGCTTTCGATGACGCCAGTTGCGGCGTCTTGTTGGGTTGCTTGACTCATAGTTACTCGTCGTCCATCAGATCGATACCGATGGCTCGTTTGATCTGTCCGCGCAGTCCACCGCTGCCGGCTTCGCCACCCAGTGTGACAAGCGTCGGCTCGACGCTCGTCTCGATGGCGTTGCGTGGGCCTCGCGAGAGGTGTGTCATATCCTCATCGTGCATGACAATAATACCCACGTCGTCGTTTTCAAGCACGCGCTCGACGGCCTCGTCGAGCTTGTCGTCCTTTTTTTCTGCAGGCACGTTCTCACAGACGCGAACGCCTGCCAGCCGGAAGCCAGTGGTGAACTCCGGACTGCCGATGACTGCTATTTCTTGGCTCATAGAATCACCAGCTCCTGTTCGATTTCCGTCTCGCTCAGTCCTGCTTCACGGCCACGAGCGATTGCACGGATGTTTTCGACTTCTCGTTCTTTTGTAAGAATGTACGCCACAACCGGCCCCACAGACAGCGGCGAGGTGTTGGCGAGCTTTCGGGCGTATTTCAACAACACTGCCTCGAGGGCACGTTCGAACTCGATGAGACTGTCGGCATCCTCAAGTCCATCGAGCGACCCTGAAAGCTCTTGGCCGTAGCTGCTGTCTCGAATCCGTCTAACCAGTGTTTCGGGGTCTCGGACTACTGTCGCCAACTCGTTGGCATCGAACAGCGACCCACCCTCGATAAAGTATGCTTCGGGGTCAATATCCGCACCACTGCGAGCCAGTCGCATGGTGTTGATCGCATTTCGGAAATCGATCTCGGCTCTGAGGAACTCTCGGTAGAGTTCAACTGACTCACTCGAGAGTAGTGTTCCGAACAGCCGTCTGTAGTATCCCGAAGACGCCTCTTCGAGCAACTTCTCATAGAAGGTGCGATCGACTGCGTTTTCGAGCGGAACCAACACGCCTTCGTCTTCGAACGTCTCGAAGGCCGCCTCGAGTGGCTCGCCGAAAATCGTTCCCTCGAGCGCTGTAATTACGTCTTCGATCGTTCCTGCCTCGAGCAGCCGGTCGTACATCCGGTCGTCGAACTCACCGGCTCGAATCAAGTCTGATTCGATCGCTTCGCGTGAGGCCTCTGAGTAGATCCCACGCAACACCGTCTTGACGTTCAACGCGTCGAATTTGCGGAGATAGCGAGCGATGAGTTCATGCAACTGGCCTTCCGAAAAGGCCAACAGATCGTTGAAGTGCTTTGCGAGGTTCCGATTCAACGCATACTCAATGAGGTTTGCACCGCTGTGGCGCGTTCCCAGTTCGTTGATCTCGCGTTCGTACTCGGATTCCTCCATGTAGCGAGCGATCTCTGCAGTGCTCATCCGGACGAGCTTTCGGTACTCGTCGTCACTAAACAGGGCCGCACTCCGGGCGCGGACACGGGCGTTGACGTACTCCGGATTTGAGCTGCCGGTCGTACTCATTGTTCAAACAGGAGCTGCGACAGTTCCTTCAATTGCTCGTCCCACACGGCCTCCAAGACGGAATCGAAGGTGTTGTTCACCCGAACGCGCGAGTGGTCGCTTTCGGCAATGACGCCGCCGAGACACTCACGTGGCTCGCCGAACGACACACCGTCGTACTCTTCGAGGAGTTGTTCGATCAACGCCTGATCGTCGGCCCGACCGTGGACGACGACGCTGTGTTGCTCGTCGAACTCTGCAATCGCCGCCTCGAGCAACGACCGTGTTAGCTCCTCGCGTCTCTCAGCATCGAGATCAGTCAGTGTGGATTCGATCTCCTGGCGAACTTCTCCGAGGACATCACGGCGTGCCTCGAGCCGCTGTTGTTTGGCCTCGAGTTTCGCTCCTGAGAGTGCTTGCTCGCGTTTCTCGCCGATCTGCTGGTCGACGTCGGCCGCACGAGCAGCTTTGATCTCTTCGGCGTCGGCTTCCGCCTCGGCGATGATCTCATCGGCACGCTCGTCGGCCGCAGCGCGGATCTCATCCGCACGCGCGCGGGCTTCTTTTTCAATGTCGTCTCTGACTTGTTCCAAACTCATTGGTTGAAAGGGGCGGCTGGGTTATTGAACCAGAACCACGACAACAAGTGCGAGGACCACGAGTGTCTCGGGAAGGACAGTCAGAATAAGTCCCTTCGAGAACAGATCCTCGTTTTCCGCCAGTGCGCCAACAGCGGCCGCACCGATTGCGCGCTGTGAGTAGCCTGCGGCGATCGCAGCGATACCAACCGCGAGTGCCGCGGCAGCCTCTCCACCGATTAGCGCCCCGTTTTCAAGTAGTACAACGTTACCAACTGCTGATGCAAGTTCCAAGCTCATAGTTTATGTTTCGTCTGCTCTGTTGCGTTGGCTTGTAGCCGAACAGTTCGTATTTGCCTTTAGGTACATCATAAAGCTTCCCAAAACTATTGGGTGCAACCGTCGAAACCCCTGATTTCGACCGATTTTGTGGTAGCAGTTCACACGGTTTGGATGGCGAACACACCGCGTTCTATTATCTACCTGTCATGTGCGAACAACACCGAAATGCGGTTTTCGAAAAGTACGCTGTCGTCGGTCAGTCGTCGGTCAGTCGTCGGTCAGTCGTCGGTCGTCGTGTACGTTCGGTCGTAGCCGAATGGGCTGTATGGACGGCCGCCGCCCTCGTAGAACTTCGAGAAGAACTCGACGTACTCGAGGCGGACTCCCTGAATACCGGCAGCAGTAATGCCGAGCAGCAGGACGACGATGTGGCCGATAATGGCGACGAGTATCCCACCGATAATTCCGAGAGCCGTAAACTCAGGCGAGGTGGTCATGCCCTCGAAAACGAGTTCGACCTCGCCGGCTGCTGCCTGCTGTTCGACGGTTTCCAGAGCACTCGGCGTGAAAATGAAGTTGTAGCTTCCTTCACCACCGCCGTCGATGTAGGCACCGAACGCCACGAGATTGACTGCAAGTGCCATGCCGCCTTTGGCGAGCAAGACAGCCATGATTCGAGCATACGAAATGACGTTTACGACCGGCGACAGCACTTCGGCGAGTTCGATAGGTTCACCGATTGCCAACAGCACCACTCCGAGGCCGGCCGCAAGCAGGCCTGCGATCCCCACAATCTCGGGTAGTCCCTCGAATGGGATCATTCCAACAGTCAATGTCTCGATCGACTCGAAGAGGAACTGCGGTTTTTGATCGCCGAGATGCTGGCTGAAGACCCAGATCCAGATCCCATTGAGCAACAGTAGCCACGATGCACTCTCATACAGCGCGTGTTTGAAATCATGGAGTTGGTAGTTGCTCACGAACGACATCGAAAAGCCGATGTTCAGATGCAGGACGCCGAACAGCGCGCTGACGACGAGCCATACCAGTGCCCAGTCAGTCGCACCTGGTGAGAGTCCTTTTGAGGCGTACGGCCACGACTCGAAGCCGAACCATGGGTAGGCGTGATACCCGAAGACGTCGATTCCGAAGTAGACACCGAACAGCATAGTAAACACTCCAGCCCACATCGAGATTGTTCCCATATCACGCATGACACCCTTCGCGCCGCGATACAAGTAGTATCCAATCACAAAATACAGGATACCGTAGCCGATATCGCCGATCATAAAGCCGAACATCAACGGGAAGGTCAAAAAGACCAACAGCGTTGGATCGAACTCGGAGTATTTTGGCCGGCTTACGGCGTTTGTGAGCACTTCGAACGGGCTGGCGATGCCCAGATTCTGTTGGACGATCGGTGGGCTGTCGTTCGTCGTCACGACACCGCCGTCGGCCCGGGCTTTTTTGGCGTCAGCAGCGTCGGCTGTCTGCTGGTCGGCAGCCTCGGCCGTTTCGGGTTCTTCGGGTTCGGTGTGTTCGACATGCGCGTGACCGTCTGCGGTATGATCGGCGCGTTTGATCTCTTGGATCTCGAGTGGCCCGTCGACTTGCTCGGCTAGGGTTGATTCAAACCGGTCGTAGGCTTCGGTTGGAATCCAGCCTTCGGCGATAAACGCGTTTTTCGTCGTCGCAAACGACAATGGTGCCTGTTTCTTTTGGGCCTCAATCGAGAGATACTCCTCGGCCGAAAGCAAGAATCCCGCTTGCTCGGTTTTGATTGATTCCAACTCGGCGTTGATCTCTTCGAGTTCGGTTTCGACGACTGCCTTTTTGTCCTGTAACTCCGAGACGTACTGTTCGGGACTCAACTCGGCGTCCGGCACACGGACAGTCGTAAACTCGACGCCGACGAGCGCGTCGGCGATCACATCGCTCTCGACGTCAGCTATCGGGCTGACGAAAATCGCGTGTGTGCGGCCACCCGACATCACCTCGAAGGTCTCGATTGCCTCGCTTTCGGCAAGTGCCGATTCAATTGCCTCTCGAGAGCCTTGACCGACACTGACCTCGAGCGACTCATAACCACCTAGCAACTCGAGGTCGATACCGAGTTCCGCCAGCGGTTCGATGCTGTCGATCTGCTCGTCGAGTTCGCGAAGCCGGTTGCGCGCATCGCCTTTGCGGTCATCAAGCTCGTTGACTCGAGTGCGAACGGCCTCGAGTTCGGCCTCGAGTTCGGCTTCGTCGATGAGGATTGTCTCGGTCGCATCTTCCGCAGACACACCGAGAATACTCTCGAGCGAGCGTACGGTCAGAAGCTTTTGGTTGATTGATTCTGCACCCTCAATGGAGCGGCCAAGCTCGAAGCCCTCCCAGGATTCGTCGTAATCCGACAGATGCAGCAGTTCCATGCTGTGAACCGTCTCGATGGTCGACTCCAAAACCCGTTTGGAGCCGGCCACCGAGACCTTGCTCATCCGTTCAGGTCTGAGCATTCACGGCCTCCTCGAATCGTTCGACCGCGAGCTCGACAGCCTCATCGAGACGCGCTGTGGCGTCGTCGACGAGTGCCTGGCGGCTCTCACGGCCCTCTTCGAGGAGCTCCTCTCGGCGGGCCTCAATGTCGTCTTCGGCCTCCGAAAGTCGTTGTTCAGCACGCTCCTCGGCTTGCTCGCGGGCGGCTGTACGGATCTCGTCGGCCTCTTTTCTGGCCTCGGCGATCCGGTCTTCGCGATCGGACTCGGCTTCCGCGATGATCTCGTCGGCCCGCCGTTCGGCCTCCTTGATCTCTTTGAGAACATCTGGTCTCGGCATACTCACTAATCGTTCGAATGTGCAGTATCGGCGTATAAGGTGTTTGCGGAACGGCTTTGCCCCCGACTGGCTGAGTTGCTGGCGTATTGACACACCAATCGATCAAAAAACCGCACCGTTATTGTTCGGCCGTCCGTAGTAGACATCAACATGGGAATCCTTGAGAACAAGGCTCGAGCCCGCCTGTTCTACAAATATCTCTCGCAGGTGTACGATACGATCAACCCGTTCATTTGGAACGACGAAATGCGCGACCAGGCACTGTCGTGGCTTGCAATCCAGCCCGACGACCGCGTGTTGGATGTCGGCAGCGGCACCGGGTTTGCAACTGAAGGACTCTTAGCGTACACTGACAACGTCTACTGTCTAGATCAGTCGATCCACCAAATGCAGAAAGCCTTTGGCAAGTTCGGCAAACACGGTGATGTTAAATTCCACCGTGGGGACGCCGAACGGTTGCCGTTTGCCGACAACACGTTCGATCATCTGTGGTCTTCCGGCTCCATTGAGTACTGGCCAAACCCGGTTGCAGCCCTCGAGGAGTTCCGCCGTGTCACCAAACCAGGCGGTCGAGTACTTGTTGTCGGCCCTGACTATCCCAACTCGAAGGTTATGCAGACTCTCGCCGATGCGATTATGCTGTTTTACGACGAAAGCGAGGCTGACCGCATGTTCTCGGAGGCGGGCTACACCGAGTTCGAACACCACATTCAGCAGGCTTCGCCTGGCAGTCCTAAAGCGATCACCACTGTTGCGACTGTCCCTGAGTCCTAACTACTGCGTTAGACCGTTGTTTCGGCCTCACCCACTCGACTGTTGTCGGTGTACAGTGTTATGCTAACCGTTGAACCGGCCTCGAGAGTGGGTGTGTTCGTCTCCGCGATTGTCAGACTCGCCGACTCGCCGACAGCCAGTTCGGTGCTCCCGGACGGATTAAATGCGCCTGTTGTTCCATCGACAAAACCGCTGGCGGCAAAAAACGGAACGGGTGGCTGGTGTGCAAGCGGTTCGCCGTCGACGGTGATTTCTAATGAGACCGTTTCGATATCAAACGGCTCGCCGCCAGTATGCGTTACGGTGAGTGTCTGTCCCTCAACCGACAGCTCGAGGGCTGCCGTTGGTGCTGGATCAGGTGTGGACGACCCGCCAAGTACTGCTGTGCTTAGTGTCGCTGCAACCACGAGTGTTAGTGCAACTACCAGCAGCGTTCCAATAATGGAGGTCGCCGCCCGCTGGGTTGGTTCGCTAGCTGTGGTGCTACTGAGCGGACGCATGTGTCGGCTGGCCGCGGACTGATATAAAAATATTCGGCAGCTATTCGCGTCCAGTCACTGACTCGGGTGACGGTGGGTCGATATCGACGAACGCTGCAGACGTTCCCTCACCGAGAACGGTAATGGTGAACTGTTCGCGCGGGCTGACCGCCCAGACGACGCCGTTTTCATCGACTGTTCCGACTGACTGGCTTTCTTGACCCTCTTGGCCGACAGTGACAGTCGCGCCCACTGGCTCGTCGTTTTCGGCGTCGGTAACTGTCACTCGGAGCGGACCGCCTGCATACGTTTGATCGACCGTCACATTGAGTCCGTCTTGGACGTTGCTTGTGGACTCGCCCGTCTCGACGATTCCGAGTGGTATCTTTTGGTGTTCGATGAACGTCTGTTCGCTTGCGCCATCGAGGAACGTTTGCAACTCTCCACCCGGGAACGGCACAGACATGACAAACACGGACTCAGACGTTGAGATATCCAGATTCCACTCTGCACTCTGATTCCACAACAGTGGATACTGCTGTTCTGTTAGTTCGGCGGCCCGATCATCAGCGAGAGTGTTCTGTCCGTCACCTCGGAGTCCTTTGCGGTTGATCTCTCGAATATAGACGTCGTCATCGATTGCACTCAGTGCGATTTCGCCGTTGCCGGTCTCGATCATGACCCGAGTGGCCGGCCGCTCGCCCCGCAACACTGAGACTGCGTGGGCTCGCATCGGGCCTTTGAGCATCCGCAGGTCATACTCGAGTGTCTCGAGGCGGTCGCTGGAGTCTGTTTGTTCGAGTGTCTCGGCATACGAATCGACAACCTGTATTCGCTCTTCGAGTGTGCCTGCGCTCTGATGGATTGCGGCAAGTTCAACCAGTAACTCTCTGGGCTCGAGTTCTCCGTTGCTGAACGCACCGATTGCAATCTGTTCTTCCGATTCAAGTGTCTCAACCTCGTCTTCGATTTCCTCGAGTTCTTCCTCGAGTAGTGCTTGTCGTTCCGAGTCGTCTGCAGCCTCGAGGTCTGCGGCAAGCGAGCGTGTCACCAGTTGGGTTGTCGTTCCGTCCGTATCGAATCCAGCCGCAGGCCCGAGGTCGGCGTACTGCCGGCGAACGTCGCTTCGTTCTATCGAGTCACTCGGCAGCGATAACACATTGATTACGTTCTGTTCGCTGGACTGTTCGTTCTCGAGCTCTGCTGTTGAGGCGGTTGCATACGACGGCGAAAACGCCTCGGGATCTGGCTGCTCCTCACCACCGCTGTCGGTCACAATTGGGGCCATACCGACGCCCACCGCGGTCGCCAGAAGCACCATCACGACCGCAACTGGGAGGAGTTTCATCTGTCGGAACTCATTGCTGAACGAACAAAAACCCATCTACCGTGAGTGATGTCGGTTGGTACGCTGTCTGCCAGTCCGTAGCCGGCGGTATCGTTGTCTGAGACGGTGTTCTGAACACGCTCTGTTCGTCCCAGTTGTTTTGGGCTTTCGGGCTGTACTGTTCGTATGGCTGTTTTCTTTGTGTACGGGACGCTGACTGATCCTGACCGAGTTGCTTCGGTTCTCGAGTGCTACCGACTCGGCCCGCCGGCGATCTGTGAGGGCCTCGAGCGTCTCGACGGACGGTACCCGACACTGGCTCCCGGCAGACAGACACGCGGTCGACTCCTCGAGACGCCCGAAATAGACACACTTGACAGCTACGAAGGCCTCGACCGGGGGCTGTACTGCCGTGTATCGATACCGCTTTCGTCCGGCGAGGCCGCAAGCGCCCTCAGCGACCCGTTTGCCGTCGAAACGGCAAATGTGTATGTCGGCAACCCACAGTTGTTGGGTCTCGAAGACCGTATCCAGTGGCCATCAGCCGGCGAGTTCGAACAGCAACTACGAGACTATCTCGACTCACAGCCTGTGGTGATTCGTCCCGATTTCAACTGACGTTTATTACAGATGACCGCTGACTGACGGCCGTCTGACGCTGCGATCAACCTCGACTACGTCTATTGGTTTTTACTTTCACTCCGCGTGCCGTACGTTTTTATACTCCCCGTCCGTTATCTCAGTTGCACGTCACACGCGTGCATTCCCCAATTCCCTTCTGTTCACAGTCACCGAAATCCATTAGCGGTCGCTCCGCAGAGAGTGGGTATGCTTTCACTCGAAGCGATACGGACGGCCGCAGATCGACTCTCGACTGTGGCACGAGTGACGCCGCTGGAGTATTCGTATGCGTTCTCCGAGCGGACTGATGCGGAGGTCTATCTCAAACTGGAGAACTTCCAGCGAACGGGGGCGTTCAAGATCCGTGGGGCGATCAATCGTATCGCAACGCTTTCGCCGGCCGAACGAGACGCCGGCGTCGTCACCGCCAGTGCGGGCAACCACGCCCAGGGCGTCGCGCTTGCGGCTACACGCGCAGGCGTAGACGCTACTATTGTCATGCCAGAACACGCGCCCATCTCGAAACGCAAAGCCACGAGGCGGTACGGTGGTCGGGTCGTCCTCGAGGGCATCGACTACGAGGAGGCCCAAACGAAAGCCCGTGAGATCGAACGCGAGGAGGGCCGCACCTACGTTCATGCGTTCGACGACGAAGCGGTGATGGCCGGCCAGGGGACGATTGGTCTCGAAATCCTCGAACAACAGCCTGCGGTCGAGACCGTCGTCGTTCCTATCGGTGGCGGTGGGCTGATTGCCGGTATTGCGACCGCGATCAAAACCCAGCGCCCCGACGTTCGAATTATTGGTGTTCAGGCAGCAGGGGCCGCCAGCGTCCCTGATTCGCTCGAGGCTGGTGAGATTCGGCCTCGCGAAAGCGTCGATACTGTCGCCGACGGGATTGCGACTCGGTCGGTCGGCCAGCGGCCCTTCGAGATCATCCAACAGCACGTCGACGAAGTCGTGACCGTCTCCGACGAGGAGATTGCCCTGGCGTTGACACTGCTGTTAGAACGGAGCAAGACACTCGTCGAAGGCGCAGGGGCGGTCGCACTGGCTGCGCTGTTCGAAGAACGATTCGAGTACCGAGACGGTGAAGTGATTGTCCCTGCACTGTGTGGTGGAAATATCGACCTGAACGTGCTAACGACAGTGATCCTCCGGGGACTCGTCCAGATGGGCCGGTATCTGAAAATCACGACCGTCCTCAAAGACCAGCCTGGTGCCCTGCAGGGACTGATCGGGATTATCGCCGACCAGCAGGCCAACATCTACTCGATTCATCACGAACGTACTTCTCGAGAAATCGGCATGAGCGACACCGAAGTCGAAATCGAACTCGAAACCCACGGCCCACAACATGCCGCCGAACTGTTGGCCGAACTCCGTGATGCAGGCTACGAGGTCACAGTCGAAAAATAGTAAATGTCGCCGCCTATCGGCCGGTTATGACATCGGTACTCTCACATGCTGGACACTGGGTGATGCGGTCGAACGGCGGGGCACGGATCTCATTCCACTCGTCGCTGCCCGAGGCCGCAGTGAATCCACAGCGCCTGCACAGCGAACGCGACTGGGTGTCTGTGATTGCCATACCTGAACATTATTCTCCACATATGTAACGATTTTTCAGCACAGTTTGACGGTCACCAGCGTTGATACTCGAGAGCTTCCAACGCGGATTTATAATCTGGCTGTGACAGTGAGTGGTATGAAACGGACGATCTCGACTGACGAGGCACCGCAGGCCGTTGGAGCCTACAGCCAGGCGATGACTGATGGCTCGAGGCTGTATACAGCGGGACAGATTCCGATGACGCCCGACGGCGAACTCTTAGACGAAGCCTCGATTGCCACACAGACCGAACAGGCTCTCGACAACGTACTCGCAATTCTTGACTCCGAGGGGCTAGATTCGAGTGCGATCCTCAAAACGACGGTGTTTCTGGCCGACATTGAGGATTTCGAGGCGATGAACGAAGTCTACAGCACGTATTTCGACGCCGAACCGCCGGCACGGAGTGCCGTCCAGGCGGGCGCGCTGCCGAAAGGCGTCGGTATCGAAATCGAGGCCATTGCGACGCTGGAGCCGTGAAACGCCAGACCAAATCCAGCCTCTTGTGGGGTGTGATTGGTGGAATGTTGTTTGTGGTGCTTGCCCAAGGGTATCTTATTCTCGTCGGCCCGCTGCCGACGAGCTATGTCGGGATGCTTTCGATTGGGTTGTTGGTCGGTGTGACCGTCGGAACCGTCTCGTATGTGCTCGAACCGCGGTTGACCGCGAAGGGAAGGACTTAAAATCGCAAGCAAGCTAGTGCAACCACGGGCCAGGATGGCCGAGTGGTAAGGCGCACGCCTGGAAAGCGTGTTCCCTTTGGGATCGGGGGTTCAAATCCCTCTCCTGGCGTTTTCTCGGATCAACACTCACGAGCGGCGCGTTTCATCGCGCCGTGACCACTGTTGATCCGGAAATGGGTTCTGAGAGGATTTGAACCAGAGAGCGAAGCGACCGTGGTTCAAATCCCTCTCCTGGCGTTTTTAGGACGAACAACGACTCCGATCACCGCAAGCGACCGTGGTTCAAACCCCTCTTCTGGCGGTAGGCGGTCACTACCACCGTCGAACACTCCTCTCGAGGCACTGATTCTCCCTCACCATGTGAACAGTTGTCGACATGGAAAGATTCATATCTGTGTGTGGCCTTGTCATGGTTGACAATGCCAGACACAAAATCAGGCCGCGAACGGAAAGGCCGCAACAAACGCGCCCAGCTCGAGTCAAAACTGAACGCCCGAGAACTCGAGTTATTGGGCCAAGACCACGAACCCCCTGAGCCTGAGGGTATCGAAAGCGAGTTCCTCACCGACCCGAGCGAACTCGAAACCTGAGTACTCTGCGGTCTTGCTGTTTCTCCTCGTTTCGTTGTCCGTGAGCCACTGGCCTCGAGTGGCATGTTCGTCCCACCAGTAAACAGTATATAAAACAGCCAAAAACGCGATGACACAGCGCCTGTTGTTGTGTGGTATTTGTCCACATGAAACGGGCAAGGACAACCGTCGTCTGTGTGTTTTGTGCTATTCGGCTGTGATGCGGCGGCGACCCGAACGCCGCTCCCGTTCAAAAGGTTTATATAGAATCACAAACAATCATTCGAGTGAATCATGAGTCAGCGCATGCAGCAAGGCCAGCCGATGATCATTCTCGGAGAAGACTCCCAGCGCGTCCAGGACAAAGACGCCCAGCAGTACAACATTTCGGCCGCCCGGTCGGTCGCCGAGGCCGTCCGCTCGACGCTCGGCCCGAAAGGGATGGACAAAATGCTCGTCAACTCGATGGGCGATGTCACCATCACCAACGACGGCGTGACCATCCTCACCGAGATGGATATCGACAACCCGACCGCCGAGATGATCGTCGAAGTCGCCGAAACACAGGAAGACGAAGCAGGCGACGGCACCACAACCGCTGTCGCTATCGCCGGCGAACTGCTGAAAAACGCTGAAGACCTCCTCGAACAGGAGATCCATCCAACGGCGATCATCAAAGGCTTCCATCTCGCCAGCGAGAAAGCCCGCGAGGAAGTCGACACCATCGCCGAACCTGTCGATCCAGAGGACGAACAACTCCTCCAGAAGGTCGCCGAGACCTCGATGACCGGCAAGGGCGCAGAACTGGAAAAAGACGTCCTCGCAGATCTCGTCGTCCGCGCCGTCCAGCAGGTCACTGTCGAAGCCGACGACGGCAGCCACATCGTCGATCTCGAGAACGTCAAAATCGAGACCCAAACTGGCCGGTCGGCCGGCGAAAGCGACCTTCTCGTTGGCGCAGTTATCAACAAAAACCCTGTCCACGACGACATGCCAACGAACTTCGAGTCGGCCAAGACGCTCTTGCTCAACGAGCCGATCGAAATCGAAGAGGCCGACGTTGATACTCAGGTGTCGATTGAGACGCCCGACCAACTCCAGAAGTTCCTCGATCAAGAAGAGGCCCAACTCAAAGAGAAAGTAGACCAGATCGTCGAATCCGGCGCAGATGTTGTCTTCTGTCAGAAAGGCATCGATGACCTCGCCCAGCACTATCTCGCCAAAGAGGGCATCCTCGCCATCCGACGCACCAAAAAATCCGACATCAAGTTCCTCAAAAACGTCCTCGGCGGCTCGGTTGTCTCCGATACTGACTCGCTGTCGGCCGCAGATCTCGGTGAGGGTTCGGTTCGCCGTGACGAAGACGACGAACTGTTCTACGTCGAAGGCACCGGCGACGAGGTACACGGTGTGACACTGCTGCTCCGCGGTTCGACCGACCACGTTGTTGACGAACTCGAGCGTGGGATCAACGATGCTATCGACGTCGTCTCGACTACTGTTTCGGACGGTCGCGTCCTCGCCGGTGGCGGTGCACCCGAAGTCGAACTCGCTCGCCGTCTCCGTGATTACGCAGACAGCGTCTCTGGCCGCGAACAGCTGGCCGTCGAGGCGTTTGCTGACTCCCTCGAGCTCGTCCCCCGCGTGCTTGCCGAAAACGCTGGGCTCGATTCGATCGACCTGCTGGTCGATCTCCGTGCCGAACACGAAGGTGGCGACACTCACGCTGGACTGAACGCCTTCAGCGGCAACGTCGAAGACACCTTCGAGGCCGGCATCGTCGAGCCAGCCCACGCCAAAGAACAGGCCATTGCCTCGGCTGCAGAGGCTGCCAACCTCGTGTTGAAGATTGACGACATCATCGCCGCCGGTGATCTCTCGACCAAAGGCGACGATGACGAAGAAGGTGCACCTGGCGGCGGCATGGGCGGCATGGGCGGCATGGGTGGTATGGGCGGCGCTATGTGAAAGTCAGGTCACTGATTTCCACACCACCGACCTGCTGAC
>LKML01000151.1 GCA_001563795.1 Haloferacaceae archaeon B1-Br10_E2g22
ACGATATCCTGCATTCTTACACCTTGGCCCAGTTGCGGTCCGTGTTTGATCGTCGTGGCTCTGCGTCATCGTGTTCGTTGAGCATCTCGCGGACAGCCGACCGGATTGCTTCGCTCCGGTTTGGGAACTGGCCGGTGTCGACCATTTCCTCGACTTCCTCGATTTGCTGCTTTGGAATTCGTAGTGTCACACGCTCCATGATTACATTCCCCGGTAAGACAGGCTTACAGCAGCACGTCGTCCGTGGAGTCGCCGAAGAGGGATCGATTCCGGTCGGCGGACATCTGCTGTAAGACGATTGTCTTACGCAACTGTATCGTTATGTTGAATGTATATAAAACTACCGCCGTTTGTAAGACACACCGTGTAAGACGCGGTTATACGCCTCGAGTCGGCTGTTTACGGCATGTTACGCGTTGTCTAACACGTCCGCAGAGGGTGTCCGACGGCCACAGCCCGGACAGAAGCTCCAGTCGGATTGGATCTCATCGCCACACTCGCAGAACAGTCTGCGGCTGGCTTTGTTCCCACAGTTGGGACAGTAGACGTGCGAATCATCGAGTGTCTCGCCGCACCGCGAGCAGCCGGTCGACTCGGATCGCGTGGTGGCTGTCGGCTCGGCAGTGGGCTGTGTCTTACGACCCTCGACGGTCGACTCGTGGTCGACGTCGGCGGTTTCGGTGGCCGCGCCGTCGACCGAGACGTTGACCGTGATATCGGGCGGTGCGACCGCAGCCTGAGCCGGAGCCCGCTGGGGGGTCTGTCGGTCTCGGTCGTCCAGAAGGGCTTCAAGACGGTCGGTGACCAACTGGTCGATCGTGGTCGACCCATCGTCCGGTGTCGGCTCGCTTGTCTCACGGTCCGCTCGGTCGAGGTAGCTGCGGAGTGCCTCCCGCATCACCTCGCTTTTGGAGGCGTCGAGTGCCTCGAGCCGACTGACGAGGTCGTCGTCGGCACGGAACGTGATTTTGCTCATACGGCCCGTATTCACAGTCATTCTATTTGAAACTTCCCGTATGGCAGACGGATGTCAGACACACCTCGAACAGTAACCCTTAATGGCTACAGGGAGGTACGATGCAGTGACCGCCCTTAGCTCAGCCTGGTAGAGCAGTCGACTGTAGATCGACTTGTCCCCCGTTCAATTCGGGGAGGGCGGATAGCGAGGTTCGAACGCAGTGAGAACCTCGATAGTGAGTAGCGAGGGACTCGAAGAGTCCCTCGGACCATGCGAACGGGTGCTTGCACCCGTGAGCAGACGGCGTAGCCGCGAGCAGTTTCCTGCGACCAACGTGAGTAGTGTAAAACCCTCGTCGACCGAACACAGACGACAAGCGTAGCCACAGCACCGACCGGCAAGCGGGAGTGCGGGGGAGTTGACAAACCATTTACCGCCGGCTCACGTCGCTCCGGTATGGACTACGAATCGAACTTGGATCGGGCAATCGACGACCTGCCGGATCTCGGCGGCTCGGACGAGCGGCTCGACGTGCCGGAGGCAGCAGCACAGAAGGACGGTGCGTTTACGCGCCTGACGAACCTCTCGGCGATCGCCGACGCCCTGGACCGTGATCCCGAACACCTCCACAGCGCGATTCAGCGCGAACTCGGCACGGCTGGCCAGTACGAGGACGGCCGATCCCGTTACAATGGGACGTTTTCGGCGGCAGAACTCGACGCAGCGGTCGAATCCTACATCGCCGAGTACGTCACCTGCTCGGAGTGTGGGCTGCCCGACACCCGACTCGTCACCGAAAACCGTACCCAGATGCTTCGGTGCGAAGCCTGCGGGGCGTTCCGACCAGTCGCCAAACGCACGAGCAAAACCAAACAGACCGACACCCCCGACATCGAGGAGGGAAAAACGTACACCGTCGAGATCACCGGCACGGGCCGCAAAGGCGACGGTGTCGCCGAGAAAGGCAAATACACCATCTTCGTTCCCGGTGCCCAAGAGGGCGATGTGGTCGACATCTATATCAACAACGTCAGCGGAACGCTCGCGTTCGCCCGACTCGACTGACGACTACCGACTGACAACCCCTGTATCGGTGTTTTCAAGCCGCTGGTATCGTAGTATCGGACAGTGAGCGTCGCTATCGCCTTCGATCTGTTTGGAACACTCGTTGCTGCCGAGCGACCCGCCGACCCAGCCGCAGCAGTGGCAACCGAGCTCCGCGAGCGCGGCGTGGACGTACCCGCAGACTGGGTCGACGCCTACAGCGAACCACATATCGACGCCCCCGAGGGCGCGGAGGTACCGCTGCCGGCACACGTCAGCGCGGCACTCGCCAGCCGCGGGGTCGAGGCTCCAAACAACGCCGCCCGCCGAGCGGTTGTCGCCGCCTTCGATCCAACCGTCGAGACGCGATCCGGTGCCGTCGAGGCCCTCGCGGCGGCCCGCGAGTTCGGCCCGGTCGGCCTGCTGTCGAACTGTTCGGTCCCCGAGTTGGTCGGCCGGACGCTGATCCGCTCGGAGCTTGGGCGTGATGATTTCGATGCGGTCGTCTCCAGTGTGGGCTGCGGCTGGCGGAAACCCGACCGCCGGGCGTTCGAGACAGTCGCCCACCGGCTCGGCGTCTCCACTGCAGCGCTCATCTATATCGGCGACAGCCCCGCAGTCGACGGCGCAATCGAAGCCTGCGGTGGAACGTATATCAACGTCGAGGAGTGTTCGCTTACGCAACTGCCAGGTCGACTCGAAACGGAGGTGTCAGGATGAGTGATCGAGACACGAGGCGACGATGAGCCTGGGGCTTGTTGCGGTGGTAGTCGTGGTTGCGCTCTTGGACCGAGCGGTCGGCGAGCCACCCGCCCGGCTCCACCCGGTTGTCTGGTTCGGGCGGGCAGTGGCTGTGCTCGACCGCTCGTGGAGCAATCCGAACGCCGTCGGCGCGCTGGGTGCGATTGGCCTCCCGCTGGCGGCGGCTGCAGCTGTCTGGGCCGCCGTCGCGGGGGCAGGCGCGATCCATCCGGTTTTCGGTGGCATGGTCGGTGTTTACGTTCTGTTTTCGTCGACAAGCCTCCGGTTTCTCGTCGAGACGGCCCGCGAAGTGATCGTGCTCTCGGAGACCGACCTCCCGCGTGCGCGTGACGAACTGCTGGCGCTTGCCGGCCGCGAGGCAAGCGAGCTGGCGGCCGGCCACGTTCGAAGCGCGGCTGCCGAAAGTGCTGCCGAAAACCTCTCTGATGGGCTGGTCGCGCCGCTCGCGGCGTTCGGACTCGCCGCGCTGGTCGCCGGGGCGGCTGGGATGTCCGCCCTTCCAGCCGCGGCGGCTGCGGCGGCGTGGGTCAAAGCCGTCAACACGATGGATTCGATGGTTGGCTACCGCTCGAACCCGGTGGGGTGGGGCCCCGCCCGCCTCGACGATCTGGTGATGTGGCTTCCGGCCCGCGTTACTGCGGTCTGTCTGTCTGCGGCGGCGGCCAGCCCCGACCCGCTTTTGAGCGGTCGACGCTGGGCACAGCAGCCGCCGTCGCCCAACGCCGGCTGGCCGATGTCGACCGTGGCTGCGGCTCTCCAGATCAAACTCGAAAAACCCGGGGTGTACGTACTGAATCCGGTCGCCTCACTGCCGAGCGTCGGGGAGGCAACCCGGGCGGTCGGACTCACCGAGCGTGCAGGCTGGCTGGCCGTCGGACTGACGGGAGTGGTCGTCTATGTTTAACCCGCTGGTCGCACTCAGGGGCGCACTCGGCTTTCTCACGCGAATCCCGGTCGGCGGCGGCGAGCGCGAGTGGGCGGCGTTCCGCCAGCGGCCGTACACGATGGTCGTGGTTGGCTATCTCATCGGCGCGCTCGCGGGAGCCGCGTTTTTCCTGCCGCTCCAGCCGACGACTGTGGTAGCGGTGTATCTGGTCGTGCTGTACAGCATTTCGGGACTCACCCACGCCGACGGACTGGCGGATGTGGGCGATGCGATGGCAATCCACGGCGACAGCGACCGTCGACGCGAGGTGCTCAAAGACTCCGCGACGGGCGTCGGCGGTGTGTTGCTGTTGGGGCTGTCGTTGATCGTGCTCACACTTGGCGCGCTCGCCTTTGCCGGCGTCGACTCGATGACGGCGCTCCGAGTGGTGATTGCCACAGAGGTCGGCGCGAAACTCGGGATGGTCCTCGTCGTCTGCTACGGCCGGTCGGCCCACGAGGGGCTCGGCTCGCAGCTCGTCGACCGACTCGACAGCAGCCACCTGCTGACGGCCGCGGTACTCGCCGTGCCCGCGGTCATGCTGGCTCCGAGCGGTTCGACGACCGCGCTGGCCGGAGCGTTCGCTGCCGGCCCACTGGTCGGTGTGCTAACGCTGACGTGGGCTCACGGTCGGCTCGGCGGCGTCAACGGCGACGTGATCGGCGCGACAAACGAGATCGGCCGGGCGGTCGGGCTTCATCTGGGGGTGTCGCTGTGGATTCTGTTCTGAGCGCGCTCGTGATGTGCGGCGGCCGCGGCACGCGCCTCCGGCCAGAGATCGAGGCCGAAAAACCGCTCGTCGACGTGGGCGGTCGACCGATGGTCGACCACGTGCTCGGGGCACTCCGCGAGAGTCGAATCGAGCGGCTCTATGCGGCCGTTTCGCCGGCGACACCCGACACTGCGGCGTGGCTGGCGGCGAGGAATGTGACGGTGATCGAAACCGCCGGCGAGGGGTACGTCGCTGATCTCAGCGAGGCACTTGATGTCGTTGGACGACCGGTGCTGACCGTCACTGCGGATCTACCGCTGCTGGCGGCCGAACACGTCGACCGCGCGCTGGACGCTGCCGACGGTCGGTCGCTGTCGGTCTGTGTCCCGCTGTCGGTCGCCGAGTCAGTCGCCACGCGCGTCGAGACAACCGTCGAGCACGATGGGTCGACAGTCGTTCCAACAGGGCTCAACGTCGTCGGAAAGCGCGGAGACCGGCGAGCCGTCTGGGATGATCGGTGGCTCGCGCTCAACGTCAACCGCCCGGCCGACCGCCGGCAGGCCAGCCGCCTGCTTTCGGATTCGAGATAATTCGTTGTTGAATAGGATACTGTCTCTCGGCGAACGGCAAAATTCGCTGTTAATACAAGTATAAATTGTTCCGGAACTCATTAACGGACTGAATGGACCCCCACATCCTCGATTCGCTCACCCG
>LKML01000050.1 GCA_001563795.1 Haloferacaceae archaeon B1-Br10_E2g22
CCGTGTCGGAGTCGACGACGACACCCAGATCGCCGCGAAACAGGAGATGAGCGGCTTCAACCCGTGAGAGACGAATCTCGTTGCCGCCGGCGGGCGTGCCGTAGCCACGGGCGTCGTAGAACTGCTGGCGGGCGTTGTCACCGACGACGACAACGCCGTCGCGGAGGATGCCGTCCATACGCGATGGCCGTGCGGACGGATAAAAGGCGCTCCGATCTGTGTGGCCGCGAGGTCGAGGTGGACAAATGACGTGGAGTGCGACGACGCCAGTCGCTTCTCGACGGCAACACAGTCACTCGCTTCTCGACGGCAACACAGTCACTCGCTTCTCGACGACGACACCGTTGAGCTCGGTCGGTCGCAAACGCAGGTTCCGTCGAGACACCGCTCGCCGCCGGCCGTTCGAAACCGCGGCAGACCGCACTCACAGTCGCCGACGATGACGCCCGCGGGAAACGAAAACGACGTGTCACAGTCGGGATAGCCGTCGCAGCCGAAGAAGATCCGGCCGTCGGGGCTTCGGATCCGGAGCGGTGAGTCGCAGTCGGGACAGTCAAATACGGCGTCGAAGCGCTCGCGAACCGCCGCCGACAGCGAATCGCAGGCGTAGTCGACACAGAGGTCGAACGTCTCGCCGCGTTCGACGCGCATTTGCGGCAGTCCACAGTCAGGACACGCGGCGTTGAGCACGGTTGCACCCGCCGGCAACCCGTAGCGATCGCCACAGTCGAGACACCGAACCTCACCGCGGGTGCGAACCAGCGAACCCGCACATGACGGACAGTCGCCGACAGGGATGCCCGCCTCGGAGACCGAAAACGAGTCGATCCCGGCGGTCGCGTGCGAGCGCACCGAGAGGCGCTGATCGCCCGCGTGCGCCGTTAGACTGAAGCCGTCGGTGTCGTGTTCGATCGTGACGCCGTCGGGGCGGGTGAGCCAGCCAATGGGCTGGTAGCCATCGGCGTCGTGGACGAGCACGGTTCGGTCGGGTTTGACGAGGATAACGACATGGCCGCGCTGGAGTCGGTCGCGTGTGCCGTCGAAACGAAAGGTGCAGTCGCCCGCAAGCAGACGCATCTGGTCGGTCATGCGGGTGCTGGCCGCCCGATCACGCCTAAAGCTACGGGCGAAGGTCTTTATCCGAATGCGGTGTGTGGGCTCCGGTATGACCGAGACAGCCACGAGCGACACGGTGGGGACGACACCCGCCACCGCAGTGTTGTTCGATATGGACGGCGTGATCGTCGACTCCGAACGGTACTGGCACACCGAGCAACCCGACCGGATCTTCCCGGCGACGCTCGCTGGCGAGCATCCCGATCTTGACGAGACGACCGGGATGAACTACCGCGAAATCTACGACTATCTCAACGAGAACTACGAAACGAAAATCGGTGAAGACGAATACATCGAGATTTTTGATGCGGTCGCCCGCGAAATATACACCGAGCGCGTCTCGATGCTGGACGGCTTTCAGCCGCTGGTTGACGACCTTCGCGTCGCGGGCGTTCCGGTCGCAATCGTCACCTCCGCGCCGCCGGCGTGGCACGAAATCGTCACCGACCGGTTCGACATCGCGGTTGACGTGACGATCAGCGCCGAGGACATAGACGCTCCGGGCAAGCCCGAACCCGACATCTACCTGCACGCGGCAAGCGTTGTCGATCGCGATCCCGCGGCGTGTCTCGTCGTTGAGGACTCGAAAAACGGCGTGCAGGCGGCCAACCGCGCGGGGATGACCGTTATCGCCTACCGAACCGAGCCGAACCGCGAGACCGACCTCTCGGCGGCGGATGTCGTCGTCGAGAGCGCCGCCGCCCTCCGCGCGGAGATACGCAGACGGGTGACAGGACAGTAGATTGCCGAAACGTCAGTGAGTAGACTCTCGAAACGTCAGTGAGTAGACTCTCGAAACGCCAGCGACAACAACACGGGCGCGACTGACCGAACGCGAGTGGAGCGAAAATACGGGCGACGAGAGAACACGAAACAGAGAACCGCGAGAGAGAAATGCGAGAGGTGTAATTTTGCATGCAGCACGAAGCGTTCCGTATCACCTCAGTGACTCCGAGTCGTCATCGGCGTCGATCAGCGACGAAATAACGAGCCGTTTGGTTCCACGCCGGAGCAAGCCGCTGGCTGCCGGTTGGGAGATATCCAACTCGGCGGCGACCTCACTGAGCGTAGCGTTGCGCGGTTCTTCGAAATAGCCCATGTCGAGTGCGACAAGCAGTGCATCGCGTTGGCTCTCGGTTAAGCCAGCGTCCGTCCGTCCCAAACTCCCGTACTCGTTGACGCGGAGCAGTTCGATCGCAATGTCATGCTGGTTGGCATAGTCCCAGAGCTGAGCCAGATCAGTTCGCTCGGCCATCCAGACCGTGAGAATCCACGCGTCACCGTCGTTCTCCATCTCGAGAATGACGCCGTTTGCAGCCGAGACAACGGGTGAGAGCAGTTTCGCCTCGTCCGTATACTCGAAGCGGTAGATCGCCGTGTCGCCACCGGTTTTGATAACCCGTTCGAACTCGCCAACGGTATGATCGCTCCGCACCCCCGCCTCGAAACGCGAGAAATCGGTCGAGCCGATGTGGTAGAAGAACTGCCCCGACGTAGGGTCGGTTCCGGCCTCAGACACCGATTTGACGGTCGAGCTGTGGTCGTGGGCAACCGTTCCCGTCAGCACGATGTCGGGATGTGTGGCCCGGATGACCGCTTTGATATCACTCATAGATGGAGTACGGCTGTGCGGCGGTGTCGAGTCGTGTGATGGCCATAGGTGGACTGGGGAATGCTGGCGGCGTGATGCTGGAACACAGGGCAGTGGCGGGGTTAACTGAGTCGGTTATGGGGTTTGTGGACGACGCGCTGGGGTGATTTGTATCGCTCACAAGTGTTGGGCGGACTGAGCGCGTCACGCGCTCCCGAACGGGTGTGTGCCCGAGCTACCTGCTGGTTTCGGGCGTGGCTGGTAGTCAGAAGCGATACCTGAACAGCCGCGCCCAGAGCCGTTGCATCTGTCGAACATAGAACGGTGGGATACTCCCGGCAGGGTGGTAGAATTTCGAGTCGCGGTCGTCGCTTGGATCGTCGGAGTGGGATCGGTGTGCCATACATCTGTGTAGCCACGGCTCCCGTATTGCGCTCTGGCTTAACCGTATAATCCGTTTATATAGGGGTGTCTCGGATGGAGGCTTCGGACGCCGTGTCAGCCTCCTTCTCGTCGACCGTCATTGGCCGACTCGCCCGAGGAGTTCCAAGGGACACATTCTCGAACGCACGGCCTGATTACTCAAACGAGCGCAGCGTCGAGTTGATAACGACGAGTAGACTGCTGGCGCCCATTGCGAGGGCGGCAAACAGCGGGTTCAGCAGCCCGAACACCGCCAGCGGGATGGCCACCGCGTTGTAGACGAACGCCCATGCGAGGTTCTGCCGAATACGGCGATGGGTGGTGCGGGCGATGCCGAACAGCGTCGGAACCGCCGACAGCTCGCCGTCAACGACGATCACGTCGCCGGCGTCGGTCGCGAGTTTGGTGCCGGTTGCCAGCGCGATCCCCAGATCCGCCGCCGCGAGCGCTGGCGCGTCGTTGCTGCCGTCGCCGATCATCGCGACGCGACCATCAGCCTGGAGCCGTCGGATCGTCTCGGCTTTGGCCTGTGGTGGCACCTCCGCGAACACGTGGTCAACCGCGGGGTGAGCCTCAAAAGTGCGGGTAGCCTCCGTGTCATCGCCAGTCAGCACGACGATTTCGCGTCTACCGTCGGCCAGCGCGTCGACGACGCCCTCCCAGTCGGCGTTCGGCTCGTCGCCGACCGCGATCACGCCTTGGATCGTCTCGTCCCATCCCACGACGACGGCGACCTCACCACGGTCTGTGATTGTCTCTGCGCGCGTATGGTAGTCGTTGGGGTCGGCCCATGAGTCGAACAACGAGGGGTGGCCAGCCAGTGTGTCTCGCCCGTCGACCCGGCCGCGAACGCCCTTTTCAAGCGTCTCGACAGCGTCGACGGTGAGGGCGTCCGCGTCTGCCGGCTTCAGTGTGCCGCCGTCGGTTTCCAGTTGGGCGTCAGCCGTGCTGGGTGCGGCCGCCGCGACGATGGCGTCGGCAATCGGATGCGCCGAGGCGCGTTCGAGCGCGGCGGCCGTCGAGAGGATCGTGTCGTCTCCCACGGTTTCGGTGACCTCCATCTCGCCGCTGGTCAGCGTCCCCGTTTTGTCGAGCGCGATAACGTCGATATCGGGCGTCTCGAACACCGACGAGGAGGCGACGACAAGGCCGTGTTGGGCGGCTGTCTGGGTGCCCTGGGCGACCGCCAGCGGCGTCGCTAGCCCCAGCGCGCAGGGACACGAAACAATGATAACAGTGAGACCGACCAACAGCGCCGCCGTCGGCGAGCCACCTGTTGCGAGAACGCCTGCGGTGGCAACCACCGAGATGAGGAGAACGACCGGGACGAACACCGTCGCCAGCTTGTCGGCAAACCGCTGGACGCCCGGCGAGCCGCTCTGGATCTCCCACAGCAGTTCGACGATTCGATCCAGCGTGCTGTCGGCGGCCTCGCCGGCACGGATCGTCAGCGGCTGGTCGGTGACGACCGTTCCACCCCGAACCTGATCGCCCGGTCGTTTGGTTCGTGGGACGGACTCGCCGGTGACCAACGCCTCATCGACCGCCGCCACTCCGGATTCGACGTCGCCGTCGACCGGGATTCGCTCGCCCGGTCGGACGAGCAGCCGCTCGCCTGGCTCGATGGCCTCGACATCGACGGTCGAGCCATCGGGCCGGCGAGCCTCGGTGACCTGGATCGCCGTCAGATCAGACAGCAGTTCGGAGGCACGCTGTTTGATCGTCGACTCGTAGTAGTTGCCCACCGTGACCACAAGCACGATGGCGACAGTGACATCGAAGTACAGATCAGTGCGGCCGAGCCCCATCGCCAGCGTACTGTAGGCATACGAACCGACCGCCGCAATGGCGACCAGCAGATCCATATTCGGCTGGCGTGCCCGGAGGCTGACGTACGCCCCGCGGAGAATCGGATACCCTGTATAAAAGAGGACGAGCGAGGTGAGCAGCCAGATCTGGGTGTACAGATACAGCCCGTCGAAGCCGCCGAGATCAACCAGCGAGCCGTAGCCGAAGTAGGTCGGGTACAAAAACAGGACGTACCACAGCATCGTCATCATGCCGAACAGCCCGCCGCCGATCAGGAACTTGACGATCGCCACGTCGCCGGTCTGTTCAGTGCCGTCCTCGACCGACCGTTCGGTCGCGGTGTAGCCGTAGCCCGAAACGAGTTCCGGAAGCGAGTCGACCTCGACTAGATCGGGATCGTAGTAGAGCTTCAGCGTATCGGTCGCATAGCTCGCCGAAACCGCGCCGATCCCCTCTCGGGCGGTGACCGTCGATTCCAGAAACGTCTCGCAGGTCGCACAGTGCATCCCGTCGACGCTGAGATACTGCTGGTCGTAGTCGGAGCGGTCGACGTCAGGCTGGTCGGTTTGGAGACTTGCTCTGGCCGCCTCAGGGTCGACGTCGCTGGGTGTCTCATCCAGCGTACGAGCGACTTCGAGACAGCCCCGACAGCAGAACTCGCCGTCGACGGCCTCGTCAGTAATCGGCCGTGTGGGTGTCGGCAGCTCACAGAGCGTACACGAACTCATGCAGCGAGAGACGGCTCAGGCGTGGGCCGCGTGGTTCTCGGAGATCGGGCTGAACGCCAGGTACAGTGCGGTAGTGATAATCAGGATGTTGAGCAGCGAGACAGCGATCACCAGATCAGTTGCCACTGTGTAGTACGCAATCGCCGGCAACGCGCCCAAACCCAGCAGACTCGCTGTTCGCGGTGGTACCATTTACTGTTGATACCAACGCCGTCGGTTTAGTTCTTTGTCCGGATTCTCACTGGATGAGAATACAGAAACCCCTTTTACCATAGATCACGCAAAGCTGAATAACGATGTCCGAAGAACGAACGGTCAGAGAAATTGGGCACGACGAGTTCGATCCGAAGGGGACACTCGCACTGATTTCGGTCTACTTCACGATTCTCGTGATCATGTGGATATTCATGTACTTCGTCGAGTTCCTCGGAAACGATCTGACAGTAATCGGATAACATGCACATACACGACTACGAAAAGATCTGGCTGGTGTTGGCGATGTTGCTGATCGTCGCCATTATTACGACGATTACTTACGGCGCGACAGCCGCCGGCATCGGCATGATCTCCGACGATGAAGGAACGATCGATTCGACCGCCCTCGACGAAGACGAACGGTTTGCCGAACCGCGCGTCGAGCAGGTCGGCGACAACGAGTATGAAGTGTACGTGATCGCCCGGCAGTTCATCTTCGAGCCGAATCCGATAGAGATTCCGGCCAACAGCCGGGTGACGTTCTATATCACCTCGCCGGACGTCTTACATGGCTTCCACGTTGAGGGAACCAACGCCAACACGATGGTGATTCCTGGCGAAGTCTCGAAGCTCACTGTCGAGCCAAACGAGCCCGGCGAGTACGGCATCGTCTGCAATGAATACTGCGGCGCTGGTCACCACACAATGGAAGGAAAGCTGATTGTCCATCCTGAAGACGAGTTCGAACCGGACGGTGATTCCGATGAGTGAACAACTCGAATCCGGCGCGCCATCCTTCCTCGATCGGTTTCCGCAAGAAGCACGCGTTATTCGGGCTGCACTCGGGAGTTCGTTTCTCGCGTTGTTCCTCGGCGCGCTGTTCGGTATCGTTCAGACGCTCCACCGAACAGACATTCTCCGCGTGCTTGACTCCTCATACTACTACACCGTACTGACCGCTCACGGGGTGCTGATGGTGGTGTCGTTTACCATCTTCTTCCTCGTCGGGATCTTCACCTGGGGGGTCGTCCGAAGTCTCGACCGGCCGCTCGTCGATATTCGATTCACGTGGGCGTGGTACGGAATGATGGTCGCCGGCACGCTGCTGGCGGTCGTTCCGATTCTCGGCGGCTTCGTCGACACCAGCGAGCTGAGTGCTGACGTGCTGTTTACGTTCTACGCGCCGAAACAGGCCCATCCACTGTTTTACGGTGGCCTCTCGGTGTTTTTGATCGGCACCTGGATGGCCGGCGTCGACTGGTTCCGGTCGTACTTCGCCTGGCGAACCGAGAACCCCGACGAACGGATCCCGCTCCAGACGTTCATGGCGCTGGTCACGATGGTGATGTGGTACATCGCTTCGATTGGGATCACGATTGCCGTCGTCGGCTTCCTTTTGCCGTGGTCGCTCGGATTTTTTGACCAGATCAACGCCCTGCTCACCCGGACGCTGTTTTGGTTCTGGGGCCACCCAGTGGTGTACTTCTGGCTGATGCCAGCCTACATGCTGTGGTACACCGTGTTGCCGACGATTTCGGGTGGTCGACTGTTCAGCGACCCGCTCGGTCGGGTTGTCTTTATTCTGTTTCTGATGCTGTCGACGCCGGTCGGCATCCACCACCAGTATCTCGACCCCGGCATCTCTGAAGGGTTCAAAGCGATCGCGATGACGAACACGATGTTCCTGCTGCTGCCAAGCCTGCTGACCGCCTTTACCGTGGTCGCCAGCATGGAACACGGCGCACGCCAGCGCGGCGGCACCGGCCTGTTCGGCTGGCTGCGCGCGCTGCCGTGGCGAGACCCCGCCTTTACCGGGATGACGTTGGCTGGGCTGATGTTCGCCGCGGGCGGCTTCAGCGGGATGGTTAACGCCGGACTCAACATCAACTACCTGGTCCACAACACGCTGTGGGTGCCGGGTCACTTCCATCTCACCGTCGGCACCGCGGTCGCACTGACGTTTATGGCCGGCACCTACTGGCTGTGGCCGCAACTCACAAACCGCCGGCTCTACAGTCGACCGATCGCGCTCACACAAGTGATCATGTGGTTCGTCGGAATGGCCCTGATGTCGAATGCGATGCACGTCGCCGGCCTCTTCGGGATACCGCGCCGAACCGCCGAACCCCAGTACGAAGGGTTTGATTTCACCGCGACTTTCGGGTCGATCGCGGAGTTCGACCTCCAGTTGGCAATTGGCGGCACACTGCTGACGATCTCAACGCTCCTGTTTGTCACCAACATCGCACTTTCAAGCGGCGGACCGACGGTACGCGGGCTCGGTAAGCCGCTCTCAGAGCCGCTTTCAGGCCCCGATGACGCGCCACTGATTCTCGATAATCTCAAGCTCTGGATCGCCATCGCGCTCGTGTTGGTCGTGTTGGCCTACACACTGCCGCTGGCAAGCATTATCGAGCGCGGCGGCGTCTTCGGCCCCGGGGTCGACCCCGTCCCAATGATCGTCGAGCCACTCCTGCTGTCTGTGGAGGCGGCCGCCGGTGACTCGACGCTCGGTCGGCTCGCGGGAGGTGTCCTCGGATGAGCAAAACCACACAGGGCGGTATCCTGCTGGGGAGTGCGGTGCTGTTTGTCATCATCTGGGAGCTCCGGAGCGCTCTCGGAGTGATGGCCGGCGTGGACACCCATCCTGTCATCTACGGGGCGGCAACGCTGCTCTTCGTGATTCTGATTGCAATCGCGCTAAACCTCGGGTTGATACGGTTCGGAGATTCCACAGAAGAATCCTCCTAATGGCTATCCACCGTCGACTCTCGCCGCTGGAGTTCGCTGTCGGTAGCGGTATTCTCGTCGTCAGCGTGCTGGCGGCCGCCACAGCGAGTTACCTGTCGGTCCAACAGCCGACACTGACTGACGGTCGGGTGTTGGTGTATCCAGTGGTGTGGTCGACGGCCGCCGTTGCGGCCGCCGTCTGGGTCAGCCGAACGGTGCGGGTTCGCCCACGCCGATGGCTGGGAGCGGCTGTCGGTGTCGGCTATACAGTCGCACTCCTGTGGTTGAGTGGCACACTCGGAGCCTCCGCAGGGATGCCAACGAGCCAACTGGAGTTGGCCCTCCCTGGCTGGGGACCGATTTTGCTGTACGACAACGGTCTGTTAAGCCTCGCGATTGTCCCGTTTGAGTTGGTTGCCTACCTGTGTTTGGGCTACATCGTCGCCGTCCTCATATCGGCGGCAGCCTCCGCGCGGACGGCCGCACTCGGGATGGCCTCCTGTGTGAGCTGCGCCGCGCCGCTGTTGCTCGCGGTCGCCGGGCTGTTCGGCGGCACGCAGGCGACGACGATAGTCGCCTCGGCGGGCTACGATCTGGCGACAGTGATACTGCTGGTCACCTTTGGGCTGCTGGTTCGAGCCGCCCGAAAAACGATCGCGCCCTGTGAGATCCCGACCGGGCAGGGAGACGCATCGTGAACCGTCGACGGCTTCTCGCCGGAGTCGCCGGAATCGGCGTCGTTGGTGCGGGCTGGGGTGTTTCCGCTGGCGCGCTGTCGACGGACACGTTATCGGCTGCTGAGGAACACGACAGCCTCAACGACGCCGTCGAGACCATCGATGCCCCCGGCAGCACCGCCGGTGAGCAGTCGATTCCGGCCGACGGCCCGCTGGTCGTCGACGTGATGTCGGTGACGTGTTCGGTCTGCGAGGACTCGATGCCCGCGCTGGTCGAAGCCTACGAGCAGTACGGCGAGACGGTGTCGTTTCTGTCGGTCTCAACCGATCCGGTCGGCTTTTCGGTCGAGAAATCGACGCTGGCCGAGTGGTGGGCCGACCACGACGGCCAGTGGCCGCTCGGTATCGACCCCCAGCTGTCGGTGACACAGGCACTGTCTGTGAGTGCGGTGCCAACGACCGTGCTGATCGACGCCGAGGGGCGGATCGTCGACCGACTGCGCGGCGAGAAAACACCGTCAGAGCTTACAGCGATGATCGACTCCGTGTATTACCCGTAGCAGCCGCAGTCCTCAGCTGCTGAGTGGGTGTACGATTCAAAACAAAACCAGCGATGCACAGCGAAACAGGGGCCTCAGCTAGTTGTCGGAGCGGTTGGCCGGCTCCTCGAACAGCGAGTCGACCGTCCGCAGAAAACGGTCGACAAGCCGGTCGGGCATCGACGGCGAGACCGTCTCGAACAGCTCGGCCGTCCGCTCAGGGTGGGCAAGTCTGAGCGTCATCGGGCGGCGGTCGGATTTGACGAGTATATCCGCGTCGACGAGGTTCGAGACGTGCCAAGCGGTCGTACTGCGTGCGATGCCGAGCTCGGCGGCCAGCGTCCCCGGCTCCGTCGGCCCTTCGGCGTGGAGACGGAGGATGAGTTCTCTGGCCGTCTCCCGGCGGAGATACGCGAGTGTGCGCCGTTCCCACGGATCGAACGCGAGATCGAAGTAGTGAGCCCGGCCGCCAACCCGCTCGACAGCGAGCTCGTCGCCATCAAGGAGTCGCTGAAGATGGTACTGAACCTGCCCAGTTGCAAGATCGAGATCACGCTTGATCTGGTTGAAATGGACGCCCGGCGTCTCTCGGACGTGCTGCCGAACCCGTGATCTGGTTGTCGACATGAGTGTGTAGCAACACCTAGTACTGTCTCGATGTAAAGAGACGCGGCGGTTCTCACTGCGTGGGATCAGCCGAACGATATTTGTACCATAACAGTATCAATACCCCATCGTCTACGTGTGGGCAGTGCTGTCTGTACTATCGAGTTGGGGTGTGACCGGATCGCCACTGCTGCTTGCAGTGATCGCTATCGCGGGGCTCGGAACCGGTGTGCTGTTTGCGGTGAGTCTCGTTGCGTATCGCCGTCGACGCAGCCGTCAGTTCCTGCTTATCAGTATCGCGGTCGGCGCGCTACTCATGCGGTCGATTGTCGGCGCGGGAACCGTTCTCGGCGTCGTCCCGATGGTCACCCACCACTTTCTCGAACACAGTCTCGACTTCGTTATCGCCGCCCTGATCCTGTATGCGGTGTACGCTCATGCACCCGGGACGCTGTCGACCGAGAGCTGAAACGAGCGTATATGTCCCGTCGAACGAAACTACTCATACGCTACTGCGCCCACCCGAGACGTTTCACTGTGAGAGCTGTGGCCGAATGGTCGAGTACGACGAGGCCATCCGCCGGGAGACGATGGGTGGTCTCGACCCGAACAGGTGGCAGCTGTTTTGTTGTGATCGCTGTGGCAACCGACTGGAGACGGTGTTCGTCGGAAACGACTGAGAGCGCTGCCCGACGCGAAAGCCAACTACGACCGCTGTCGACGCCCGAGCAACCCACCCGCCAGCACCAGCGAGCCGACAAGCCAGCCCACGAGGCCGAGCGCGCTCCAGCGAGCCGCCGCGTAGCCGCTGTCGACACCCGAGGCGACGCCGACGACCGTTTCGAACACCAGCCCCCGGTAGGCGCTGTTCGGCACCGTCGCTAGCGCGCCGAACAGCGAGTCGGCGGCGAGCCACTCCTCGCTCAATCCGAGGATGACGAGCGCGTCACCGCCGGCGACGACGACCACCATCGCCCCGCCAGCCAGCGCGAGCGCGACTCGCGTCGACCGTGCGAGCACCGAAACTAGGATCACTACCCCGAGCATCGCCAGCCCGTAGATCACCGTGAGCACGATGAACCGCCCGAACAGGACCGGCGAGTCGACGCCGGTGTGGGTCGCATAGATTCCGGTGTCGGGGCTCGCCGAGAGCGCGATCAGAATCGCCGAGATCACCAATCCGCCGGCAATGACCACCGTCAGCGCGAGCGCGCGGCCGGCGTAGATCGCGGCGACGTACACCCACGGGGGGACGTCGTAGCTTTCGAGCACCGCCAGCTCGCCGCGTTCGAGATCGGCGACGACGCTCCGGTAGCCGACCGCAACGGCGACTGCGGGCACGAGCAACTCAAGCGGCAACAGCAGGTCGACGACTGCGGGCAGATAGCCGGACTCGCCGCCACCGCCGCCGTCGACGAGCGCGACGACCAGCCCCCAGATCGCCAGCGCGACCAGCAGGTAGACGCGCGTGCGGACGACCGTCCGGAGTTCGCGGGCGAACAGCGCCGAAAACTGCGTGCGCGCGGAGCTCATTGATCTCCCCCGTGGACCACCGCATCGTAGACGTCCCACAGCGATTCGGTTCCGGTTTCGGCCATCAGCTCGCGGGGGCTGCCTCGGGCAGCAATCGTGCCGTCGTGGACGACCAGCACCCGGTCCGCAAACCGCTCGACGAGCCCCAGATCGTGGGAACTGACGACGATTGCCGTCCCCTCGCGTGCCCGCTCGGAGAGTATCTCAAAGGCCCGCGTCGACATACTCGGATCGAGCCCGCTTGCGGGCTCGTCGAAGACGACGACCGGCGGCTCGCCCACGAGCGACTGGGCGATGCCGAGCAGTCGACGCATCCCGCCCGAAAGCGCCTCGACCGGTCGGTCAGCGGCGTCGGCGAGGCCAACGCGGTCGAGCGCAGCGGGGGTGTCGACTTCGCGGCCGAGCAGCGCGCCGTAGAAGGCGAGCGTTTCGGCCGCGGTAAACTGTGGGCGAAAGGAGGGTTGTTGAGGGAGATAGCCAATCGGTCGGTCGACGGCGGGGCCGGTGTACTCGACGCTCCCCTCGGTGGGCGAAAGTTGGCCCAGCAGAATCCGCAGCAGCGTGGTTTTGCCCGTCCCGTTCGGGCCGATAACGGCGGTCACCGCGCCGGACGGAACGTCGACGTCGACCGACTGGAGCACCGATAGCTCGCCGTAGCGGTGGCTGATTCCGGCGGCACTCAAAACCGACTCGGCGGCTGTGTCGGCTGTCGGCGTGGCAGTCAGTGCGTCAGTCATGGTGTGTCGTGCTGTGGCGGTTGTCTGCGGCGTCGATTCCCTCCGCGACGACGCGCTCGGCGAGGTCAAGACGGTCGGGGTTCTGTGGTGTCGGCTGGGGCGACGGATCGATGATGTTGCCCGAACGCAAGCCTGGCGTCGATCCCTGCAGCGTGCGCAGCCCCCGATTGACGGGTGATTCGGCGACCGTGTAGTGGACACTTGAGCGGTGGAGTTGGCCGTCGACGACGTCGGTCGGCAGATACGGCCGTGGCTCAGGGCGGTCGGTACCGTAGGCTCCCTGCCAGTAGTTGCCCTGCTGGCCGTCGGCCCACACCCGGAGCGGGCCCGCGCTGGCTCCCGCGTGGTTGTCGTTGTCGACGAAGTCGTTGCTGTGGACGGTGCTGGTTGCCAGCACCGAGCCGGTTCGCATCCCGTTGGTGTTGTTGGCGACGACGTTGTGTTCGTACAGCGACGACACCGCGGTCGTCGTGATGCCGACCCGGTTGTCGACCGCAACGTTGCGGGCGATATACGAGTGTGAGCCGGCGGTCGAAATCCCGTTCGAACTGTTCGAGACGACGTTGTCGACGACGGCATTACGGGCCGGCGAGGTCATGATCGTGATCCCGCTGAACTCGTGGTCGGCGAACGTGTTGTCGGCGATGAGGCTGTCGGAGGTGTGCATCAGGTGGATGCCGTAGCGGCCATCGCGGAACGCGTTGTTCCGGATGACAGTCTCGCCGGAGCGATGCAGATAGATGCCGTCGCGGCCGTCCGAAAACGCCGAGTCCTGAATGACTGCCGGCGAGCGCATCGCCATCACACCCATAAAGCCGTCGCGCCAGTCGGCGGCTCCCTGAACAGTCACGTTGGTGACGACCGCATCGGGGCTATCCCGGAGCAGAATGCCGTTAGCCTCCGTGTAGGGGACTGTCACCTCCGTCAGATACACACCTGAGGCACCGACCGCCGCAATGCCGGCATCACCGTGGCCGTAGCCCAGTTCGATGTTGGCGTCCCACTCGTCGCCCGTCGCGGCGTCGGGATCACGGCTCTCGTTGCCGATTCCCTCGACGATCAACCCCTCGATGGCGACATCCGCAGCGTTGACGCGAACGGTCGACCCCTCGCGGTCGCCCACAACGGTTGCGTCGTGGGCCCGGAGTGTCAGCGAGTTGTTGATTTCGATTGGGCCGTCGTACGTGCCCGGTTCCAGGACGACCGTCGACCCCTCGGGCGCACTGTCGAGTTCGGCCTGCAGGTCGTCGTCGGGTGTGAGTGTACGCGAAACTGGCCGGTCCAGCAGTTCCCGAGCGTTCTCGACGCGCTGGTCGGCGTCGGCCTGCTGAGTGTCGACCTGCTGGCGGACGACCGCGGCATCGTCGACCTCAAATGATTGCTCGCGGAGTTCCGCCCAGCCCATCACCGTCCCGCCGTGTGCGTCGGCGAAGTCGGCGGCAGCCTGCTGGTCAGCGAACGGCACCGCCACCGGGCCGGCGGGTGTTTCAGCCGCGCTGTCGACGACGTAGAAGGCGGTTTCGGCGCGCTCCCAGTCGGGCCACTGGTCGGTCTCGATCAGGCCGTCGTCGAGCGCGATCCCGGTATTGTCGTACGTCGTTACATACGTCACCAGCGGGTAGCCGAACTGCTGTTGGCGGGCCGGGTCGTCGATGGCGTCGACGGCGGTCTCGATCCCGTAGTAGCCGATGACGTACTGATACTGCGAGTAAAACACCTGCGCGCGCGGCACTGAGGCCTCCGAGTCGATGGCCGCGCTGTCCTCGGAGGCAAAGCCGATCGAGCGGGTGTCCTCGAAGGCAACTGGGTCGGGGACGGTGGCCTCGACGTCGACGACGAACAGGCCGGCGGCACCGAGCAGACAGACGACGAGCACGCCGACAGCGAGACGGTCGTTTCGCAGCCGGCGGCCGGCAAACTCCATACAGTACACTGGAGGGGATGGATGGCTTTACGCTCTCTGGTACGTCTCTTGACGCCGCCCAGAGCCGAAGACAACTGCACCAATAGGCTTACCCACCAGCCAGCAGTATTGTGTCTAACGCACAATGTGCATGAGGTCACACGATGGCTGCTGAACTCGGGGCTGCGGTCGGTGCGGGCGTGGCGACGTTTTTCTCGCCGTGTGCCTACGCACTGTTGCCGGGCTACGTCGGAATGTATCTCAGCGACGGCGAGGGAACGCTCCGAAGCGACAGTCTGCGTGGGCTGGCTGCGGCGGCGGGCGTGCTGGCGGTTGTCGCGGCGACAATCGGTGTTGTCGCAGTCGTCGGCGAGGCCGCCCAGCCGTGGCTGGTCCGGATCGAGCCGCTGACGGGGCTCGCGCTCGTGGTGTTCGGCGTCGCACTCCTCGGTGGGTCGACGTGGGGCTGGCAGCTCCCACTCCCCGATCAGCGACCCGGAGTGGTCGGCTTCGGGATCTTTGGAGCCGTCTACGCAGTGGCCGCGGTGGGCTGTGTCGCGCCGCTGTTTTTCGGACTGACGCTTGGCGCGCTGGGAGCCGGCCCGACGCAGGCCGCACTCGTTCTCGGCACCTACGGCTCGACGATTGCGGCGTTGCTGTTGGCTGTGACGGTCGCGGTCGGTATGGGGTATGAGATCGCCGAACTCAAACTCGCGCGGCTCTCGGTTGTCGGCCAGAAACTCGGCGGTGTGGTGTTGATCGCTGCGGGGGTCGTTCAACTCGGACTGACGATCTGACTGTCGTCTTAGGATCGAATCGAGTCGACGAGTTCGCGGTCGACGTCGCCGGCGGACTGGACGGTGCCGCCGTACTCGTCGGCGAACGCCTCGGCGTCGACACTATCGCTGAACGGGATGAGATCCGGCCCCATCGCGCCGATCACATCGCTGCCGACAACCACCGAGAGATCGGCCTCCTCGCGGTGGTCGTCGGCCGCCAGATGCGCTGAAATGGAGGGCTCGTCGCCGTCGTCGACCGAGTAGTCGACGCGGCTGTAATCGGTGAGATACGTCACGACTGGATCGAGCCCATCGTCTTCGCGGTCGAACCGGTAGCTGTAGCTGCAGGTGCCGCTGCAGAACCAGGCCGGCCCCTCACGGTCGGGTGGGTGATCGTCGAAAAACACCTGTCCAGTGGGGCCGGGGTGTTGGTCGATAACCATCCCGCACTGATCGCAGCCCTGGCCGTCGTCGAGGCTGACGGCCGCCGGAGCCTCGCTGTCATCGCCCAGACAGCCGGCAAGCCCGACCGCGAGGCCGCCGCCGACGGCTGTCAGCACGGTTCGTCGATCCGTCCGTGATCCGCGCTCGGATTCCATACCGACGAGTAAGCCGACGGGCGAATTAACCCGTTTGGTACGGCCCGCGAAAGCGTAAGCTGCCGATTCGACCACCACACCAGAGGCTACATTGTTCTTGCCCACATAGCTGAGATAGATGCATCGGCGAACGTATCTGACAACGGTTACTACGGGCATGGTCGGCGCGACCGCGGGCTGTCTGGGAGGGCTGTTCGATTCGGGCCCCGAAAACGTCGTGCTCGGCGAACCTAGCGATCAAGTAGCCGAAAGCAGCGCGTTGGCGTATCCAGCCTACGGCGAGCTGTTTCCCCGCTTCAGCCTGCCGACAGCGTTTGATGAGTCGACGTTCGAGTCGGCGGCGGTCGACGTACCTGCGTTATATACTGC
>LKML01000152.1 GCA_001563795.1 Haloferacaceae archaeon B1-Br10_E2g22
AAGAACCCAGTAGTTGACACTCATTGATAGAATGATGCGACTGAATCAGGTAACTGATTCAGCCGCTGTCCGGATTTTTGTGTGATGGAGTTCCCAAAACTCAAACGCATCCTCACAGATCCGGACGGATTCATTTCGAATTCACAGTTGAAGGCTCTTAGCATGGAGTTGCTTGATCTCATACCGATAGAAGGAATCGAGGGCTCGCCCCTCGATTCCGACGAAATCATGGAAGTTGTGTTACCAGTCACGCTCGTCGTAACTGGGATCCAAAATCGACTATCGACGCGCTGGAACCAACTCTCGAAGCTCACACCAGGTGATAGACTCAACCTACCGAAAATTATTCTGATGAATCAGACAAGTGGTGTCGACCACTGATGGCTGTTTTTTATTTCGTTTGTGGTCGTCACGATCACTTTTCGTCACGGAAGTGATGTCGAATACGGCGATGACAGTGATTCTCGCCGGAGTTGCAGTCAGCACCGGTGTTTAGCCCACAGCATCGAGAGTTGAGGTACGACGCTCGAAATGAACTATCTGGGATCGACCATTCCCACAGAGATCAAACTCAACACGGTGGCGCAGACTACTACAACAGTCCACCTCAACCTCAGCTGAGATCGCCGGAAACACCGAGCATCGGGTGATTCGTACGCTCAAGCACGGACTGTCAATAGACCATATCTTTGAGAGGACAACTCTCTGTAAGCATTTGCTATTTCTTGAATTTGCTTTAGTAGTTTTTAATAATGTGGGGAGCATTATTCATAACAAAATGGAGCAGGCACGAACTACCGTAAGCGCAATGACGTACAACCTCCGAGATCGATGGCAATTTGCGATCAATAGCCTGCTGATCGGTGGTTTTCTCGGCAGCGGAACTGCCATGGCTATTAGTGGATCTCTTCTACAGCAGGTACTCCAGGCAGTCGTGCTCTCAGCCACAATCGTCGGCGTGTGCTACTGGCTGCTGTGCACGCTGACGGCGAGTGTTACTGACGAAAAAGGAACACCAACCCTCGAAAACAGAACGGAGTCGACAGTCGAGACCACCACCGCCAACACAACAAAATGATCGACCCAGCATACGCCGACGTGGCGGTCGTCGGAGCCGGTGCGGCAGGTGTCGGTGTCGGCGTCGCACTCTCGAAGCTCGATCTCGACATCCGTGTTCTGGAACGCGAGCGGGTCGGCGCGTCGTTTCGTGCTTGGCCCGACGAGATGCGATTTATTACTCCCTCGTTTCCCTCGAATAGCTTCGGACTCACCGATCTCAACGCGATTACGCCTGATACCTCTCCGGCGTTCACGCTCGACCGTGAACACCCATCGGGCGATGAGTACGCCAACTACCTCGAGGCCGTCGTTGAGTACTACGAACTCCCGGTTGAGACTGGCGTCGACGTTCGAGAGATTCAGCCGCTGGCTGATCTCGACGGAGCCAACACAGTTGCGACCGAGGCGGTTGAACCGCTTTCCGCAGTCGACGGCGGCACAGTGTCCGAGACAACGGACAGTGGTGGCTTTCTCCTCGAAACAAGCAACGGGCCGCTGGTCGCCGACCACGTCGTCTGGGCGGCGGGTCACTTCGGTAGCCCGCGAACCAACGTAATCAGCGGGTCAGAACACTGCCTCCATACGAGCGCAGTCGACTCGTGGCACTCGCATACCGACACAGCCGGCGAGGAATTCCTCATTATCGGGGGCTATGAAAGTGGCATCGACGCTGCGGTCGGCCTCCACAACGCTGGCGCAAGTGTACGCGTTCTCGACCGAAGGTGGCCGTGGGCCGAACGCCACCCCGATCCCAGCGAAGTGCTCGCGCCCTACACGCTCGAACGTCTCAAGAAAATCGTCGACAGCGACCGGCTCACACTCAACGGTGGCCGCGATGTCGAACGCGTTCGACGGACTGACGACGGATTCGCGGTCGACGTTCGCCCGGCGGCTGTCGAGGACACACCATCCGGCGTAAACTCGGCCGATGAGTCTGAGACGTTCCACGTGCCAACCCGTCCGTTGCTAGCAACCGGTTTTGAACCGACGCTCGGGCCAGTCGAACCGCACTTTGTAGTCGAGGAATCGAGTGTGCAGTTGACCGACCGCGACGAGTCGACCACAACGCCTGGAGTCTTTTTCGTCGGCCCCGATGTAACCCACAACGGCGTCAAGTTCTGTTTTATATACAAGTTTCGGGCGAGATTCCCCGTGATCGCCGAATCAATCGGCCAACGGCTCGGCGTCGAGACTGACGTATTGGAGGAGTACCGCCAGCAGAATATGTTCTTAGACGACCTGTCGTGCTGTGAGCCGGATATGTGTGACTGTTAATGAGTACGGAAAAGCCACAAACTGAGAAATCGAACCGAACCAAAGAGACAGACCGCCAGACTGTTGTCGTCGTTGGCAAAGAGAGCGTTGGTAAATCCGAACTCGTCTCTTCGCTGACCGGCGACCGCCCCACCAGCGGAAACTTCCGTGGGACGACCACCCGGAGCGAACGCTACGTCATTGACGACTACACGTTCGTCGACACCCCCGGCATAGTTCTGGACGCCGACACCGAGGCAACCCGCGATGCCCTGCAGCAAGTCCAGGACAACGAGACTGTCATGCTCGTCGTACCGGCGACTGACATTGACAGCGACCTTGCGGACTTGTTGCCGCTCGTCAAGGATCACCTTGGCTCAGTTGTGGTCACCTTCTGGGACAAAGTCGACGAACAGACTGAAACTCGCCGCGCGCTCGAACAGTTGAGCGCGGATCTCGGCGTTCCGGTAACTCCGGTTGACGCCCGAAACATCAAGCGACCGATGACCGACGGCGGGACGGCGGCCGCAGAAACCGGCAGCGCGAGCGACGACTACAGCCGGATCATGGCTGCCCTCGACCAGCCAGGAGTGTTTCCAGGTGCGGCCCGAGAGCAGATCGGTCGACGGATCGAACCACCCAAAACGGTATTCGAGTGGCCGATTCTCGGTCCACTGGTGAGCCTACTGCTGCTGTTGCTTCCAGCAGGGCTGGCCGTCTGGTTTGCCAACACCCTTGCCGGGGAACTCGATCCAATCGTGGGTGCTGCCTTCGAGCCGCTCGTGGCGACGGCCGCCACCCTTCCGGAACCGATTGCAGTATTGTTGACCAACGAATATGGTCTGCTGTCGATGGGGCCGTTTCTGTTCGTCTGGGCCGGTCCGACAATGCTGCTCTTCGCCGTGATTCTCGGCGTCTACAAAAATACAGGCCTAGTCACGCGGATGACCGTTTCACTCCATCCGATGATGCGACAGATCGGCCTCTCGGGTCGGGATCTCATTCGAGTCGTTATGGGCTTTGGCTGCAATGTCCCTGCCGTCGTCAATACCCGCTCTTGTTCGGACTGTACCCGGTGTACAACCATCTCGGCGATCTCCTTTGGGTCGGCCTGTTCGTATCAGTTCCCCGCGACGCTGGCGGTGTTCGCAGCGGTTGGGATGAGCTGGTTGGTTGGTCCATACCTACTTGTGTTGGCGTTAACGACGTTCATCTACGTCGGCCTCATTGCACCCACCGAGGCTCGGCAGTCGACCACGATCGTCGACCGACGAACGTTCCTCACTTGGCCCGACCCGAAAGCCGTTGCCCGCGAGGCCTGGAGTGCGCTCCGAGAGTTCTTCGTCAAGGCACTGCCCGTCTTTGTCGTCATCACGTTCGTCGCCGCCGCGCTCGACCGTCTCGGCATCATTGATGCGATGGGATCGATTATCGGCCCAGCGATGGCACTGTTCAATCTTCCCGCTGAGGCCGCGCTCACGGTGGTTCTCGCCTCTATCCGAAAGGACGGCATCGCACTGCTGACTGCCGACGGCGCGTCGACGGCGGCTGCACTCTCGCCAGTCCAGGTGCTCGTGGTCGTCTATCTCGCTGGCGTCCTACTGCCGTGTCTGGTGACTGCCTTCACCGTCGCACGTGAAGTCTCGGCGCGCTGGGCACTGAAGATGGTAACCCGCCAGGCGGCCGCGGCGGTCGCGTTCGCCGTTGTGATCGCCTGGAGTGGCGCGCTGCTGTTTGGTTAACGTCCAACTGATGACTGACACCGATGTAACGATTATCGGCGGTGGAATTCACGGTACCCATCTTGCGATCCGTCTGCTGAACGCCGGCCTCAATCCAGCGCGACTCCGAATTGTTGAGCCGAATGGGTTGCTTGGTAGGCTCCGTCGACAGTGCCAGCAGTGCGGAATGAGCGAACTCCGGTCGCCACTGGTTCACCACATCGATACGGACCCGTTTTCACTTCGAGAGTTTGCCAGACGGCGCGGGCGGGGAGACGAACTCATCGCGACCGAAAAGGGTGGTGATCGGCCGACCGTGTCGCTGTTTTTCGATCACGCCGAGTGGATCTGTGAACAGCATGATCTGGGCTCGCTCGTCGAGTCGACTCGAGCAACAGCCATCAGTGACAACGGTGACCACGTCGAGATTAAGACAGAGAAGGGTCGACACACTGCCCGGTGGTGTCTGTTGGCGGTCGGTCACCGCCGACTCAATCGGCCCGCGTGGGCCACGGGCTTGGCTCCAAGCGCGCCAGTCGACCACGTCTGGGAGCCAGCGTTCGATCCCGATGACCTTGGATTGAGGGCCATGGTCGGCGTTGTGGGTGGGGCAATCACTGCGGCCAAGCTTGCGACGACGCTCGCCCAGCCGGGCCGGGAGGTTCGACTGTTCGCCCGCAGCCCATTTCGGCTCGAACTCCGGGAGGCGGGCACTGACTGGATGCATTTCTCGCGGGTTATTGATCGGCTCCACGAGCTGCCGCCAGCTTCAAAAAAGCGCGCCGAACGGGTTGCCGAAGCGCGGTACAGTGGGGCGATGCCGCCCCACGTCTTTCGTCGACTGCGGCGAGCCATCGAGGCTGGCCGCGTCGAGTTGGATCGCACCGATATCACCGCAGCCACCGTCGCGGGCGGGACTGTTGTCGTCAGCTGTCGGGATGGGACAGCACACTGTCTGGATCGCGTCGTCTGTGCGACCGGGTTCGGCTCGCCGTACGAGGGGCCGCTGTTCGAACAGCTACGGGCGGAGACCG
>LKML01000051.1 GCA_001563795.1 Haloferacaceae archaeon B1-Br10_E2g22
CACTCTCCCCGCTGACATCACGCGCGCACAGATGCCACCCCGCCCGTCGACGAGCGCGCTGGCGACGCCTGTCTCGCCAGCGACGTCTTCGAGGTGGGCACACGGTGGTCGCGGGCGCGTCCCGCGGAGTTCGGCATCACCGATTCGAAAGCTGGTTTCGAGTAGTTCGTGAAGATCGACGCCGCGAGTGACGATGTTTCGGCGGTGTCGACCGTCCCGCAGATTGATCCCGAACTCGCGGTCGACGCGGTCAATGGCCTCGCGTTCGATCAGCGTCACTTCACAGACATCGTACGGTGCGTAGTGGCCTGTCCCGCGCAGATAGCGGTCGCCGGCGATTCCACCTTCGACGAGGTCTACCGACTCCTGTTGGCTCATCGGCTCGCCACCATCAGGCGTGATAAATAACTGTTCGACCGTTCCCATACGACCCTTTACAGCCGGTTGGCTATACCCGTTCGGCTACCGCCGACTGAGCCGAACATCGAGACAAATGTTCACCTCGTGTGGAGCGTACGACCGAACGACGTGTTCGGTCTCAACGCGCACCTCATAGTCGGGTTCGGCTGCCGCCCGAATCGCCCCGATACCGGGTTCGAATGGATCTGAATCGTGTTGAATGTCGTAGTAGTGGATCATACACTCTTGGCCAGCCAGGCTGACAGCCGTCTCGAGGAACTCATTCGCACTGTGTGGCAGGTTCATAATCAGACGGTCGGCCCACTCCTGATAGGTTGGGGCCACCTCTCGAATGTCTCTCGCAATCGGCGTTATACGCTCGCTCACCGCGTTTCGTTCGGCGTTTTCTCGAAGGTACTCAATGGCCGTCTCGTTGAGATCGACGGCGATTACCTCCGCCCCGCGGCTTGCAGCCGGAATTGCAAACGGTCCGACGCCAGCGAACATATCTACGACGTGCTCGCCCGGTTGGATCTGTTCGACGACGCGGTGGCGTTCGGTTGCCAGTCTGGGCGAAAAGTAGACTGCTGTGAGATCCAACAGAAACGCATGGCCATACTCGCGGTGGACGGTTTCAGTGGGGCTATACTCGACTTCGGGGGCTGGCTGTTCGGCCAACAGCTCCCAGTCTCGAATGCGAAGTTCGCCTTTGATTTTCGAATCGCGGTTGAGCACCGACCGAACGGGAAGGTCTGATTCGAGTATCGCCGCCGCGATCTCGTGGGCCCGGTCGCTGTCGTCTTCGTCGAGAATGATGACATCGCCCAGCCGCTCGAGCGATGGCTCGAAACCCAATACATCCGCCGGCGTCTGGATCGTCTCTCGAGGGGGCAACGCCCGGGTCGTTGTCTCGAATTCCTCGGGAACCGCAGTGGGGTCTGTCACCGGGATGTAGAGCGTTCCCTCGTCGTGGACGATCTGGTAGTCTCCGGAAAGAACCCCCGCTTTGGCTAAGGCCTCTCGAGTCTGTTCGCCGTCTGAGCGGGCGGCGGCGACGCACGGAACCTCCATACTCGGTGGTACTGCGGTGAGCGAGTAAGGCTGACGATTCGGCGGCTCCAACGCGTTGCTTTAGTCAGGCCACTCGCTTAGAGTATACAATGACAGCCGAGGAGTTTCCTGACCCACAGCCCGGCCCTTCGTGGGAACAACTGCGAGTACGTTTTGCTTGCAGTCTGGGGGTCGCACTGTTGCAGGTCGTCGTCTTCTGGGAGTTTTTCATCCAGGCTTCCCAGTTCGTCTGGCCGCCAATCGAGCCTGTGAGCCAGTGGATAAGTTTTCTGTTGGTCTCTGCGGGCTCGTTTGTATTCGTTTCGGGACTGTTTGGGACGCTCATTGCCGACCAGATCTACAAGCGGTATCTGAGAGACGACGCCTAAGACTCATCAGTCTCTTTCGAGGATAGTGCTGTTACTCGAGGCGAGTGTGTCGTTGGATCTTCGGAAATGACTGTTTTGACATCGAAGGCGGCCTCAAGCCGTTGGCTGGTAAGCACTGACGCAGGTGGCCCAACTGCCAGGAGTTTGCCGTTGGCTATCAACAGCAGCCGATCACAGTAACGGGCTGCCACATCCAGATCATGGATCGCGGCGACGGCTGCGGTGCCGTTTTCGACCGCCGTGCGAACCAACTCGAGTGTGTTGATCGCGTGGTTGATATCGAGATTGGCAGTTGGTTCGTCGAGCAACAACAGCGGGGCGTTCTGGGCGAACGCGCGGGCCAAAAGCACACGTTGGCGTTCACCACCGCTCAACTCGGTAACCGGACGGTCGGCGAAATCGGTGAGTTGGGTTCGTTTCAGTGCCGACTGGACGGCCTGGTGATCAGTGTTGTCGGCGGTTCCGAACCGCCCGATGTGTGGGTTTCGGCCCATTGCGACGGCCTGTTCGACCGTAAAAGAAAACGAAAGTCGCGTCTCTTGGGGGACGCTGGCAATGAGCCGACCCCGTTGGCGTGCTGAGAGTCTCTCGACGGGTTGGCCTTCGACAGTTACCGACCCCGTTGTCGGCGGCAGTATACACTGAATCGCCCGCAGGAGGGTGGTTTTTCCGGCTCCATTTGGTCCAACAACACCGAGTAGTTCTCCCGAGTCTACACTCACAGAGACATCCGAAATAATGTTCGTTCCGCTGAGTGCAACCGAGAGTTCCTCGACGACGAGTGTGTCTGTGCTCATAGCTCGTCGACCTCCCGGCTGCGAAGCAGATATAAAAAGAAAGGCGCACCTAGGGCGGCGGTGACGATACCGACCGGAACCTCGGTCGCCCCCGCGCGTGCGACTGTATCAGTGAGTACGAGAAACGACGCCCCAGCAAGCGCGGCCGCCGGCAACAACACGCGGTGGTCGGGGCCGACGACGAGTCGAACCATATGCGGGACGATCAACCCGACAAAGCCAATAACGCCCGAAACGGCGACTGCGGCGGCAGTAATCACAGCTGAGGCCGCAAGCAGGATTCGCTTGGTGCGTTCGACCTCCACGCCCAGACCGCTGGCAGCTTCTTCGCCCAACAACAGCACGTTGAGATCCCGACCGTAGGCCAACAGCACACCAAACAACAGCGGAACGATCACGACCGTCACTGCGACATCGTCCCACGTCGCGTTGCCCAGATGGCCCATCAACCAGTGGACGACCTGCCGAAGCCCCTCGCCGCTACGCAACTGGAGATACGAAATGACCGATCCGAGAAACGCCTGGATCGCAATGCCAGCCAACAACAGCGTTGCCACCGGAGTTCTGCCACCTTCTGTGGCAATCGCATAGACGGCGAACGCTGCCAACAGCGCGCCGGCGAACGCCGCCCCCTGCAGTCCGAGTCCGAACGGGATCGCAACCGGCACGACAAGAAACGCGACCGCGCCGGCCGCAGCCCCTGACGAGACCCCGATAATCGAGGGATCGGCCATCGGGTTGCGGAAAAACCCCTGCATGACCGTTCCAGCCGCAGCCAGCGAAAACCCAACCAGTGCGGCCAAAAGAATCCGCGGGAGCCGAACGCGCATCACGATCGTCTCGTGTGTCGCATCGACGCTGTAAGCGAACGGCGAATGCCACCGAACACCAGGTGTTGGCAGTTGGAGCACACCGCCAACAACACGTGAAGTAAGATCAAACCCAACCGGGATGGCCACGTTATTCAGCAGCGATTTAATGACGACAGACGGTTGAATCGAGACCGGCCCAATGCCTGCACTGAGTGTGATGACAGCAGCCAACAGGGCGGCCAGCCACAGCGACCAACCAACTGCACGCTGTCTCACATCCATGAATGCAACTGGAGTTGTAATAGTCAAATACTTATTGGCATCCGGACGATCATGGACATGAACGTACACCTCCGTACTGGGATCATGCTGCTTTTTCTCATCGCCATTGCCGGGGCCGCCCCGATGGGCGTGGCCGGCGAGACTGCAGAGACGTCCGCGCCAACACTGAACGAAACGACCGCTTCTGACACCGAGTATCCGATCACAGTAACTGATGCCACCGGCACCGAAGTCACACTCGAGGAGCGACCAGAACGGGTGACGACGACGAATCCGAGTGCCGCACAGGTGATGTGGGAACTCGAGGCTGAAGACCAAGTCGTCGGGCTCACGCAGTTCGCTCACTACCTCGAGGGGGCCGAGACCCGTGAGAACGTCTCGGCGACCGAACAGGGTGTGAGCATCGAACGTGTTGTCGGGACGAATCCGGATCTCGTGTTGGCTCCGAATGCAACCAGTACAGAGGCCGTCGAAGCACTCCGCGAGGCAGACGTGACGGTGTATCATTTCTCAGAAGCAACGGATTTCGATGACGTTGCGGAAAAAACACTGACTATCGGGCAGTTGACCGACAACGAAGCCGCAGCAGTCGAAACAAACCAGTGGGTCACAGCAAACGTCGAAGTAATTGAAGACGCGACGGCTGATGCAGAACATCCACGGCTGCTGTATCCGCTGTTGGGTGGGTTTGCTGTCGGCGATGAGACGTTTATCCACGAGATTATCGTCACCGGTGGTGCCGAAAACGTTGCAGCCGAAGAGTTCAGCGGCTACGAAGTACTCAGCGACGAGACTGTCTTAGAACTTGACCCTGAAGTCCTGTTGATCACCGACCAAACCGACGGCCAAATTATGAACAACGAACCGTACTCGTTGACATCCGCAGGCGAAGCCAACGAATCGGTGATGCTGGAGGTCAACTACATTAATCAGGCAGCCCCACGGAGTATCGTCTATTCGACGCGGAACCTCACCGCCCAACTGCATCCCGACCGATACGACGAGTCGGATTTCGTCTCTCGAGAGGCCACCGCTGACGGCGAGTACACCGTAGCCGACGATGAGGAATCCGACGACCACAGCACCGACGCTGCACCAACCGAGACGGACGACAACGGCGAAACTGACGTTTCGGCTCCCGGCTTCGGAATTGTCGTCACAGCCCTCGCAGTCCTCGGCGGGGGACTGCTTGCCCGTCGGCGCTGAACGACGGGTGCCAGACATTCGACAGTCGTAACGGTATTACCGGAGGACACCTCTCATTCTGTATGGTCGAAAACGTGCTGTGGCCCGCCTACTTCGATGCCGGGCTGACGCGCTCGGAGGGCCGACGCGTCCCCGAGGAGTTGGCTGTCGAAGAACCAACCGTAGACGAAATCGCCACTGCCGTCCAGCAGGTCGGCTACGATGCGGTGATCGAACGTGAGAAAACCTACTCTCGAGAGTTCGAACCGCGTGGCCGCGTGCTCGTCAAAGGAGCCGAGGATAGCAAAAACGATCTCGTCCAGGCGATTGGTGCCTACGTCGAACTCCTCAGAGACTGATGCAACGCATTGGCACGGTTGATCGAACCGCACAGGGGTTAGCTATCGTCCGGATCGATAGCAACGAGACCCCCGATATCGGTCTAATGGTAATCGACGAATCGCTCTCGACGGTTGGTCGAATCGTCGATGTCTTTGGGCCTGTTGAGCGTCCCTACGTGGCGATCACACCTACAAGCACCAACGGCCTGACCGATCTCGTTGGGACGAAACTGTACGCCCGGTAACTCGGCGTGTGATTGCATCGGTCAGCCGAAACACAACGCCCAAAGCCTTCCGGGCTAACCCATCTGTATGATTCCCCGAGAGTATCGTGCTGTCGGCGGTGCGGTAGTGTTGTTTTTGTTGATACAACTTGGGGCACTCGCGTTGGTTCAGACGTTTTTTGATCAGGGATACCAAGCCGTCGAGAACCCCGAAGACCCAACCAACAGTCTGTGGTATTTCGGCGCAATCCTGGTGGCAACGCTCGGATTTCTCGCGGCATTTAAATACAACCTCGATTGGATCGTCCGGGTCGTTATCGTCGGTACCAGCGGGCTGTTGTCCTGGTATGTCTTTTCGGCGATTTTGCCGATGATTCCGGCGGTCTTTTTCGGGTCGGCAGTGGCTATTGCGCTGTGGGTGTATCCTGAATGGTACGTCATCAATACCGCGGGCGTGTTGATGGGTGCGGGAGCGGCGGGGCTGTTCGGGATCACCTTTGGTATTCTGCCGGCGCTGTTGTTGCTCACAGTGTTGGCGGTCTACGATGCGATCAGCGTCTACAAAACCGAACATATGCTTGATCTCGCCGACGGCGTGATGGATCTGCGTATCCCTGCCATTTTGATTATCCCGTTGACGCTGTCGTACTCGATTCTGGATGATACAGCCCAAGACGACACCACGGACAACCAGGCCGAACCGGCAGAGGAAGCTACCGAAAGTACAGACGAAACCGAACACAGAGACACAGCCGACCTCGAGACAGACGCCGACAAAACCGATGACGCCGAAGGCGACGGTACTGAAGACGACGACGCCGAAAACGACGGCAGCCGCGATGTGTTTTTCATCGGCCTCGGAGACGCTGTTATTCCGGGCGTTTTGATCGCCAGTGCGGCCTTTTTTTCGCCAGCCCCACAGCTTGCCGTTCCGATGATCGAACTCAATTTGCCCGCACTGGTAGCGCTGGTCGGGACAACGGTCGGACTGCTCATTCTCATGCGAATGGTGATGAAAGGCCGCGCCCACGCTGGGTTGCCGTTACTCAACGGCGGGGCGATTGGCGGGTATCTGCTCGGGTCGCTGTGGGCCGGGATTCCGCTGCTCGAGGCACTCGGTGTGGCCGGAGTGTTCTAAAGCCCACAGCGAGAGTTCCACGGGTCACCTGACCCGTGGTTGTTTACTCTCGAGTTATACGATACTGGAAACCAAATAGACGCCTCCGAGACCCAATCCGAGTTGGCTGACCGTACACAACGAGCGCATGCGGTTAGGCTGCATTGGGTTACTCGTCGATGCCGTCACGAACTTTGACAGCCATTCCAGAGCCGAATGCGACCATCCCATCAGCCGAGAGTTCGGCCCGCCCAACCGCCAAGAGGTCGCCGCGTTCGTGGACAACCAGTACTTCGTCACCGGGCCGAATCTGTGTGTCGACTTCGTCGACGAACTTCGCAAACGTGTTGTTACCGTCGCGGACAAACGGTTCGGATTCGTCGCCGACAACAACACGGTTTGCCGGCGCTTCGAGCGCCGCATGCAGCCGACGGCCGCCTGCAATCCCAAGCCGAAAGCGGCCATCAGTGCCGTAGGAGACGAGCCTCGAGTCAGCTGCATATAGTTGGCGTGGCCGGCCGCCGCTCGAACGTCTGATTTCGATGTGCTCGCCGGGTGGGAACAACGCCTCGCCTGCACCCGCGCCGAACTGGTAGTCGGCGACTGTTCGGAGGTCTTCGAGATCACGAGCCGGCCGCTCGCGGGTCGTCGCGTGGGCCTTGCTGGCCTGCGTTGAGGAGTCGTCGCTCATACCGAGTGGTTTCGGCCGGCCTACAAAAACAGGCGGATTCGGGATAGACGCCGAGACTCAGACGGACGCAACGAGTTTGGCACGCAGCCAGTAGAGCACACCAAACAGGACAACGCCGAGTGGGATACCTACAAGCAGGTTGCCAAACACCACCCGCCCCAATGCGAGTCCAACTGCAAAACCAACAACAAACGGAACCGCTGCGGCCTCGACTGCTTCGGGTTCGACCATGGTTACAGAAGGAATCTATCTTTGTCGTCCGAAAGATCGGTAAACTCGTCTGTTGCCTCGAGAAGTTCTTCGGCCGTCGAGGAGCCAAAGGCCATCACTTCGACTTTCACACCCTCGTGGCGAAGATGCGAACACAGGCGAGAAAAATCCCCATCGCCCGTACAGAGGACAACCGTATCGACGTGGTTTGCCAGTGTGACTGCATCCAGACTCATGCCAACGTCCCAGTCGGCCTTTTTTGTGCCGTCACCGAACGTTTTGATCTCCTTGATTTTAGTCTCAAAGCCGATATCGACCAGTGCTTCGAAAAACGTCTCTTCTTCGGGTGAGTCAGCGCGAATCACGTAGGCGATCGCACGGGTGAGTTCCCGGTTCGAGACAGCCCCCGCGAGCAGTTCAGCGTAATCGATATTCCGCGAATACAGACTCTGGGCCGTATGATAGAGGTTCTGGGAGTCAGCCAACACGGCCACACGCTGGTTGGGATGGATATCAGTCATCACTCGCTCCGATTACACAGCGCAGTTCGGCCGGCAGATACTCACCAATCGCTGCCAGAATCCCTGGTGGATCAGTGCCTTCGCCACAGATAATCGATTGCTCGAGCAGCCCGAGTCGCTCGACGGTGACGATATCCTGGGCGTGGCCCGCTCGGTTGACCGTTGCTCGAACCTCTCCGCGAGTCGCGCTGTTGACATTCACGCGGCCGCGGCCACGGCTCCAGTCGTACAGGCGATCGATCTCCTCGTCAGCCAGCCGCGAGGGCTCGCTGTAGACGAACTGCATCGGTAGATGCTGGATGAGCCCGAATCGCTCGCGGATCTGGGCGGGGGTTCCGGGCCCTAGATTCAACTGCTCGCTCGAGATCCGAATCTTTTGGCCCGCATCGAGAGTGATTCCCTCGTCGTCCCACGACTCGAGGGTGCCTGTGTAGCGTTCGCCCGCCTCGAAGTGATCCGTAATTTCACCCCATCGTTCGGCCAACAGGTTCCGAGCAACGGTCGCATCCTCACCAGAGAGTGTGACACTCACGAAGTCGTCATGTCGAACGCCGAGTTCGGTTTCGACGTTCAGATCCTGCAGATCGTTGTTCAAAAGCGAGCCCAGACTTTTCAGGGCACGCTTGCTGGCGTCGCTTTCGACGTAACATTTGGTTGCAAGAACGACCATTAGGCGTGAATGTCGACGTTGAGTTCGTCACGAAGCTCGCCGAGGCGGTGTTCCATCGCCTCGACAAGTCGGTCGTTGTCCATCGACTCGAGTGGAGAAGCACACTCCGGACACTGAAAGCCGAAATCCATCGCCTCGCCGAACTCAAAGCGGATCGAACACACTTCACACAGATAGAATTCGTGTATGCGTTCGTACTCTTCGCGTTCTTCGATTGCCTCCAAAAGGCGGTGCATTTCTTCTTCGAGGTTTTCTGGGATGTTCTCGTAGTGGAACGTCCACAGATACGTCAGCCAGCCCGAATCCTCATCGCGGAGCCGCCGATAGGAAGCCAGGTCGTTTTCGTACAGGATGAACAGCGCGCGTCGAACCGTATTCAGCTCCAAATCGAGCTGTTCGGCGAGTTCTTCGTCGGTCACCTCACCGTCCGGCGGCGCGGCGGCGACGGGCATTCCCTCGGGGCCAACCAACTCGTGGAGGTACTTCTGGATAACCGGGTCGTTCAGCAGATCCTCAAAAGCCATTACACACGTTTCGGCGGTGTGTTCGGTTAAAAGCACCGAATACCCGTGGTGGCCGACTCAGGCGTCGGGCTGGTCGCCTGCTTTCTCGGATTCGTCTTGGGCCTGGTCGCTCGCCGGAATGACTTTTTTGCCGGTCGCTTTCGGGATGACGCGGTGTTCGGCTTCAGCCCACCGCTGGTCGAGTTCGCTGCCCTCGAACAGGCGGTCGAGAAACACCGCCAATCCAGCGACCTCAGAGTGCGGTTGGTTGGTGACCCCAACGTTGTAGTCGGCGTGTTCGTACAGTTCGAACGGGACTTTCTCGCCGCCGACAACGACCAAGAGTGGTTCTTCCTCGAGGGCTGTCCGCACGTTGTCTTCGACATCCTGAACCGGCAGTCCGTACATCGTGAGATGGACGACCGTTCCCTCCCAGTTGCGGATCTGTGCGCCGAGACTGTCGCTTTGTTCGATCTCGAACGGGCCGCCGAACCGCTCGGTAATGTCTCTGACCGTCTCGACTGACTGGCCAGCGTTGTCAGGAACGATGACTCGGTCGGCTCCCAGCGCACGGGCAGTCAGCCCGACGTGGGTGGTCATCCGGTCGTCCCGTCCGGGCCGGTGGCCGTAGCGAACAACGACGACCTCGTGTGACTGTTGCATGCCGAAGCCAACTTGCCGGCTGGCCCTGTGGGTTTCGCTTTTCAGCAGCCCCACCCGTCGGCGACGATACGCTTTAGGCCGTTGTCACGTCTGGATACAGTATGGTCACTGTTGGTGATACTGCACCTGATTTCATCGCACCGCTTGTCGACGACGACATCAAAGCAACCAGTCTCGAGGATCATCTCGAGGAAGGGCCAGTCGTGCTGGCGTTTTTCCCGGCAGCATTCTCGAGTACGTGTACCACTGAGTTTTGTACGTTCCAAGACGAACTGACGGCGTTCGATGAGTTGGGTACGACCGTGTTGGGAATTAGCACAGATACCACCTATGCGCTCGAGCGGTTTCGTGCGGAAAACAACCTGTCTATCGGGTTGATCAGCGACAACAACGGCGAGATCAGCAATGCCTACGATGTGGTCGATGACTTCGAGCATATCGCCATGTGGGGCATCGCCCAGCGGTCGGTGTTCGTAGTTGATGTCAACGGAATCGTCCAGTACGCCTGGCGGGCGGAGAATCCTGGCCAACAACCCGACTACGAGGCGATCATCGAAGCAGTCGACACACTCGAGTAACCGCAGACGCCGGGTTGAGAGCCGAGTGTTTTTGCCCGCTGCTGTGTAACAACTCCAGAATGACCGAGCAGACAGCGGTCGACTACGAGTATGATCCACACGCAGACCACTCGTTCGACGATACGCGAGTAAACGAGATTCTCGAGGTCGTAGCCGAAGACCCTGAAATCAATGCGCTGTTGACTGCCCAGAACGTCAACGCCGTTACTCGAAAGCAGTACAGCGACCACGGGCCAAAACACATCGAGATCGTCCGAAACCACGCCTTACACCTCTATGAGTTGTTGAAAGCCGACGGCTGTGAGTTCAACGGCGCACTCCAACAGGGACTCAGCGAGGCGTTCGAGCCCGTTATTCTGGTGTTGGCCGCAACGCTCCACGATATTGGCCACGTTGTCCATCGGGAACATCACTCGTACTACTCGATTCCGCTGGCGGCCGATATTATGGATCGGCTGTTTGACGACCTCTACAGCACCGAGACTGCTGTCAGACTCAAAGCCGAAGTACTGCATGCGATTTTGTGTCATCACACCGAAGAACACCCACTGACCAGAGAGGCCGGCATTATTCGGATCGCCGACGGCCTGGACATGGAGCGTGGTCGCTCGAGAATCCCGTACGAAAGCGGCGGCCGCGGAATCAACACACTCTCGAGTCAAGCCATCGAGAGCGTCCGGCTGCTTCCGGGCGATGAGTGTCCCGTACTCGTCGAAATCGAGATGATCAACGCCGCCGGCGTCTATCAGGTCGACAATTTACTGAAAGCGAAACTCGAACACTCGCTGCTCGAAGACCAGATTCGCATCGTCGCGGTCAACACGAAAGCCGAGGATATGCTGGTCGAACGGATCGAACTCTGAGTGCTCACAGACCGGCTATCTGGGGTCTGAGGGGCCACACCCAAAACTGTTAGGCTGTGGCCTTATTCGGCACCGGCCACTACGGGCAGGTGGGTCTTCGCTCCTATGTCCCCCAACTACCCACCCACCGAAACCAGCCGTGCTGTGTTGCTAGCTGATCCGACCCGCCAGCGGATCTGTGAGATACTCACAACGGCTGATCCCCCGCGCACCGAGCGTGATCTGGCAGTCGAACTCGCTGCATGCTCACGAGATCTCCCCCCGCGTGCAGTAACCGCCGAACAGCGACGACACCAACAGATTCGGCTCCATCATCACCAACTACCGAAACTCGACGACTATGGGCTCGTCCGATATAATCGCTCGAGGCGTACGGTTTCGATTACTGCTGCTGGCCGCGAGACACTGGCTGAGATATCCGACACTCCCGTCGCATCACCGGCCTGAACACGTCGTCACCGGACGAACTTCCTGGTTGCCGGCTCGAATGCAGAACTCCACGAGTTGTCATTCTCTGAGAGTGATTTATCCGAGCAATTATTAAGTACGCCGAACAGATAGCTCAGGTATTACAGACTATGTCAGATACCGAGCCGTCCGGGGAGTCTGTTGCTGACTGGGACACAGAGGCATCCGGCCGCAGCACCCACTCGAGCGACGACAGCTTTCTGGCGACTGCGAGTGCTCGCTTCGAAGAACTCCGCCATCGGTTCGATCTGGCCAGAGAGATTATTCGTGGCTCGAGCCAGCCGGTTCGGCCGTTTCGCCCGGCCGAAGACGGCCACCTCGGAACGTTCGAGCCGCCAGCGGGTCAAACCGAGATCGACCGTTACTGGGTTAACGCACCGTTTGCGTACGTCGTGATTACCCACGACAACGAGGCTAGCGAACGCTACTACCACGTTGTCGAGCCGGATCTGGATGCGTTCGAACAGTCGTTGTTGGGCCGTATCAAAACCGACATCCGGGCTCCGCTCATGTATCAGGCAACCGATGAGGACGATATTGAAGCCGTCCTCTCAGAAGAACTCAAACGACTTCTCCAAACGTACGGCATTGACCTCGAGATGTCGACGTTTCACTCGCTGTTTTATTATTTACAACGCGATTTTCGTGGCTTCGGCAAGCTCGACCCCCTGCTTCATGACCAGCATATCGAAGACATCTCGTGTGATGGCTATGAGTTGCCGATTTTCGTCTACCACGACGACTACACCGACATCGAGACCAACATTTCGTTCAAGCAGAAAGAACTCGATAACTTCGTCATTCGGTTGGCCCAACAGTCGGGACAACATCTCAGTGTTGGCGATCCGATGGTCGAAGCGACACTGCGCGACGGCTCGCGTGCCGAGTTGTCGTTGGGCCGAGAGGTTACGCCTCGTGGGTCGGCGTTTACGATCCGGCAGTATGCCGACGATCCGTTTACGCCGATTGATCTGATCAACTACAACACCTTTAGCATCGAGCAGATGGCCTACTTTTGGCTCTGTATCGAGAACAACAAGAGTTTGATTTTCGCCGGCGGCACTGCCTCAGGAAAGACGACGTCGATGAACGCCGTCTCGATGTTCATTCCACCGCGCTCGAAGGTACTTACGATCGAAGACACCCGTGAGCTCTCGTTGTACCACGACAACTGGTTGTCGTCGGTGACCCGCGAACAACTCAGCGAGGGCGAAGATATCGATATGTACGACCTACTGCGGTCGGCACTGCGTCATCGTCCCGAGTACATTATCGTTGGCGAGGTTCGTGGTAAGGAGGCTGTCACCCTGTTTCAGGCGATGAACACGGGCCATACCACGTTTTCGACGATGCACGCCGACTCCATCGAGACGGTGATCAACCGGCTGGAAAACGAACCGATCAACGTCCCTCGAGCAATGGTTCAGTCGCTGGATATGCTGTCGATCCAGACCCAAGCCCGCATCGACGAAAAACGGGTTCGACGCTCGCGGGTGATCGGTGAAATCCGCGGCATCGACCAACGAACCGGCGAACTCGATTACGCCTCGGCGTTCAACTGGGATGCCAACACCGACCGGTTTCAGAGCAACGACAGCGAACTCCTCAGTGAGATCCAGAACGAACGCGGGTGGAGTCGAAACGAACTACTCGAAGAGATGCGAAATCGCCGACGCGTCCTGTCGTATCTCCAGCAGAAAGGAATTAGTGACTACCGGGAGTTCACCGCGCTGATCAACGAGTATTATGCCGACAAACAGCGCGTCCTAGATCGCATTGCGGCCGATGAGTCGGCCGACGATCCGACAGTCACTAGCGTTGATCAGTAATGCTTCGTGCGCTTCCGCTTTTGGCTGGGCTGTTGTGTTTTTGTATCTTATTGACACCGTTGGTCAGCAAGCGGGCCGAAATCATTGTTGACGGCGTCGCCCAGGTGTTGCTCGGCAATACGGTCAACTCGGCCGACCGACAGCGAACCCAACTGCCTGCACTCGAGGCCGCACACATCCCGAGATCACACCACTCGTTTCGGTCACAGACGGTGCTGTACTCGGCTATTGCCGGTATTGCAGCAGGCTTGATGAGTCTGACAGTCGTCTCGTTGTTGTTGTCTGTCCTCGAAGGCATGGCCGAAACAACCGAGCTACTGGGCATGCTGGCTGCGGCCGGTGCGTTTCAGCCCAGCATCCAGGTCGTAGTTACGGTGGTCTCGAGTGTCATTATTGGGATTGGAGTCGGTGTCGTTGCCAACTGGCTGCGGTGGGTGGTTGTCGGCCAGCAGGCCTACGGCCGAGGCTCGAAAATCGATGCCTCGCTCCCGCGAACGGTTGCGTTTATGTATGCACTCTCTCGGAGCGGAATGCCGTTTACGCAGGTCTTAGAGACGCTTGCTGACAACCGGGGCGTCTATGGGGAAGCCGCCACGGAAGTCAATGCGACCGTCCGACAAATGGAGTTGTTCGGTGTTGATCTCCAGACGGCAATCGAAGAGATGAGCGACCGGACGCCCTCTGACAACATGAGCGAACTCAGCGAAAACCTCGGCAGTGTGTTAGGCAGCGGCCGGAGCCTCTCGACGTATCTACATTCACAGTACGAACGCTACAAAGAAGAAGCCGAAGCCCAACAAGAACAGTACCTCGAGTTGCTGTCGACGTTCGCCGAAGCCTACGTGACTGTCCTCGTTGCCGGACCGCTGTTCGTGATTACAACGCTTGCAGTGATTGGACTGGCGATCGAAGACACCCTGCCAATTATGCGAGTGATCACCTACGTCGGGATTCCGCTGGCAACGATGGCGTTTGTGGTCTACGTCGATAGTGTCACCGAATCTTCGAACGCTCTTGAGCGAGGCGATCCTGACGAGGAACTGCTCGATGCCGCAATAGCCCACGAAGCCCCACAAACCGATGGCGGGACAACAACCGACCGGTGGGCCGACGCACGCGAGCGACTGGCTGTGTATGACCAACTCGAGCGGGCCCTGGGGTGGGCCACACAGCCTCTCGAGTTGGTGCTGCGGAATCCACCGATCACGTTTGCGGTGACCGTTCCTGTCGGCCTGTCTTGGGTTGTGCTTACGACAGGTTCTTTCGAGATGGGTGTATTCAGCATCCTCGAGGCGGTTGTGCCACCGATGACCGAAGCCACCATCTTGATTCTCGGGGTGTACGCCGTCGCCTACGAACTCAAAAAACGACAGGCTCGACGCATCGAGAAGGCGATCCCGGACTTTCTTGATCGGTTTGCCAGCGTGAACGACGCCGGGATGTCGATCGTCGAGAGCTTCGAGCGGGTCAAAGACAGCGATCTGGGCGAACTCAGCAACGAACTCGAACGCACCTGGCAGGATGTCAGATGGGGCTCGGATGTCGCCACGGCACTCAAACGAATGGACAGACGGATCGACTCGCCGGTCGTCACTCGCGCGGTGACGCTTTCGACAAACGCAATGGAGACCAGCGACGACATCGCACCCGTCCTCGAGATTGCTGCCGACGAGGCACGGTCGTCCCAAATTCTCAGCCGCCAGCGCCGCCAGACGATGCTGACGTATCTGGTCGTGATTTATGTCGCCTTCCTGGTGTTCCTCGGCATTATGGCCGCGTTGATGATCTCGTTTATCCCTGCCATCGAGGATGTGATCGCCCAGATGGCCGAAAGCACCGACGGTGCCGAAGCACCCGGCGGTGGGCTTGGCATCGTCGGACAGACGGACGATATCAACATTGTAGGCTACGAGACGCTGTTTTTCCACGTCACAATCGTCCAATCGATCTGTTCAGGCCTGGTTGCCGGACAACTCGGTCAAGGGTCGATCAAAGACGGCGTAAAACACGCAACGATTATGCTTATCATTACATACATCGTCTTTAGTATCCTCTAAGCAGCGCCGACTGTCTATACGCCCACTCGACACTGCTTTGGGTCATGCCGACAAGACGAACGTATGAGCGCCGATCTTCTCGAGAAAACCGACCGTTACGAACGAATGCTCGCCAAGGCGCTGGATGAAGCCGAACAAACCGCACCCCAGGGGACACCACTGGGTGAGGCTGCCGCTGACTGCCAGGAGATGGCTGAATCATATCTTGCAGATGGGAGACATTTCCGGCAGAACGACGATCCAGTCAACGCCTTGGCGTCGTTTTCTTACGGCTACGGCTGGTTAGATGCCGGTGTTCGGATGGGGCTGTTTTCGATTCCCGAGCAGACGGAACTGTTTACCACGTGACATCCTCGCCCGGCGTAAACGCCGGGGCTTCCTTCTGGTCCAAAGACTTGCTCATCAAGCCACCTTTCGTCTTCTCGCATCGGTGATTCGGAATGAATTAGCTCATCAGCCGCTTCATTGTCATGTTCTTCCCACGCAGTGTCATATTCTGTAAGCGTGTCTTTTGGGTCGTTCCCAAAAACGGCTGGAACCGGAGGGTCTTCTCCGATACACCCTG
>LKML01000011.1 GCA_001563795.1 Haloferacaceae archaeon B1-Br10_E2g22
TCCTCTTTATCCAGCATATCCCGCATCCGATTCTGGTAGACCGACATCACCCCGTCGATACAAACCTGTACCATCTCACCCTGTACCGTCCCACTTGATTCGTCAGTTCTGAGTGTCATTAGGAATCACCCTCCGTGGTTGTAGGCGGCATACCCCGCTCTACTGGTGCCGACTCGTCGGGTGCCCACTCCGTCCACGAGCCGTCGTAGTTGGCCGCATCGATACCGAGAAGCTCCGAAAGCACGAACCACGTGATTGACGACCGCTCGCCGATCCGACAGTACGCGACTGTGGTGCTGTCCCTGTCGAGGTATTCGGCGTAAATCTCTCGGAGCGCCGATTCGGGCTTGAACGTTCCATCAGCGTTGACTGCACTCCCCCATGGAACGTTGTCCGCGGTTGGAATGTGGCCCTCCCGTTCTGTGGTGTTCGGAATGTCCGCGGGTGGCTTTTCACCACGGTACTCCTGTGGGTTTCGCACGTCGATTATCGGCCTGCCTTCGTCGAGACTGTCAATAATCTCGTCTTTGTAGGCGCGGACGTCCTCGTTGGTGCCGTCGATCTCGTACTCTCGGGAGGAGTACTCCGGTACCTCCTGAGTCTGTTCGTAGTCCTCGAGTCTCCAGTACCGCCGACCGCCGTCGAGTAGTTGGACGTTCTCGTGGCCGTAGTATTTGAGCACCCAGTAGGCATGTCCGGCAAACCAGTTTGCCAGGTCACCGTAGACGACGACATTCGTCTCTCGTGTGATTCCTAGACCGCCGAACAGTTCTTCTGCCTCGTTTTTGCTGATGACGTTGCCACCAAGCCCGTTGATGATGTCTTCTTCCCAGTTGATCTGGACGGCTCCAGGGATATGCCACTCGTCGTACATATCTGGATCCATGTCGACCTCGACGAGCCGGTAGTCGGGCTCGTCGGTCTGGAACCGATCCAGGTGGTCATGAACCCATTCGGCAGACCGTATTGCATCACTCTCAATATGTGAGGTCACAATTGAATGGTATTCAGGTCGATACAAATATGATAAAACGAATTCTCAACGACTGAAAACAGTGGTAGGTTTTTATTCAATGATGAATGGTAGGTTAAGAGATGGTGAACTGAAGCAGAATTTTTCGCGTCGGTCGCTAATAGAGATTGACTCTTTCAACTGACACTCCGTTTGTCGAAAACGTCAACAAGTAGTTATACTTTCCCGTGTATGATGCTCACATGGCTCAATCTGTCTGGGTTGTGCGGCACGGACAGCGCCAGGATACGGTTGATCCCGACTGGGAGTTGACTGCCAACCGAGTTCACGATCCGGGGTTAACCGAACTTGGACGATGGCAGGCTTGGCGTGTCGGGCGGTTCTTCGCTGACCACGGCATCGATTTCGAGGCTGTCTACTGTTCGCCATTTTTACGGACGGTTCAGACGACCGCCGAGATCTACGGTGAGACTGGACAGCAGGCCTGGCTCGAACCCGGTCTTGGTGAACATCGAAATGCAGCATGGTTCGACAGTGAGCCGGAAACGCTCTCTTACGAAACGCTGGTTGAGTATTTTGATCCGATCCAAAAGGGCCACAAGCCGGTTGTTGTCCCTGAGTTCCCAGAATCACACGACGAAGCACAACAGCGTGCTGGCCGAGCGGCCCGAGGGCTCGCCAACGAACACGACGGCCGCATTCTGTTGGTCGGCCACGGTTTGACAATTGGCGGCGTCGTTCGAGGGTTGGTCGGTTCGACAGAATGTGTTGAGGCACCGCTGTGTGGGCTGACACGGATTGAAGCCAATGGTCGCAACTGGGAGTTGGATTTTTCAGGCCGTATTGATCATCTCGAGTGAAACGGTAATCCGAACGGTGGTGAGCAACGAACTGCATCTGGTGAGTATTCAGGCTAAGCTGGCATCTGCTCAGTCGACCGTACTGGGATTTATATACAACCCGCCCAACCCATCGCCATGAGCGACGACGGGGCCTTTACCTACAACGGGGGAAAGGTCGCCCCCGGGGAGACCCAAAACATTCGGTACGGAATCAGCGAGACGTATCTGGGCGACCCGGTTCGCATTCCGGTCACCATTATCAACGGCGAGCAGCCAGGTTCAACAGCGTTTCTGTCGGCGGCGGCCCACGGCGACGAACTCAACGGCATTGAGGTGGTTCGCGAGGTCGCCCACGAGTGGGATCTTACCGACTTGGCGGGGACGCTCGTCTGCATGCCGGTTCTCAACGTCCCCGGCTTTTTGGCCCAACAACGCTATCTGCCGATCTATGATCGGGATCTAAACCGGTCGTTTCCGGGCCGACAGGGCTCGACCAGCGCAAAACGGATGGCTCATCGAATCTATACCAACTTCATCGAACCCTGTGATCTCGGGATTGATCTTCATACTTCCACGCGCGGGCGAACCAACATGCTTCACGTCCGGGCGGACATGGCCGACCCTGAGGTTCATCGGCTTGCGCTCGCCTTTGGCACGAATGTCGTTCTCGACAGTGAGGGGTCGGATGGCACGCTTCGCGGCGAGGCCAGCCGTGACGGAACTCCGACGATAACCATCGAGATGGGCGAAGCCCACCGGTTTCAGCGTGAGCTGATCGACGAAGCACTTGCGGGCGTCGAGAGCGTCTTCGCCGAATACGGGTTGTTACCAAACACTACTGTGCGGTGGCCTGGCTGGCGGACAATCATCACTGGGGATCACGAAAAGACCTGGATTCGCGCTGATGTGGGTGGCATCGTCGATATGTACCACGAAGGCGGCGCGCTGGTCTACGAAGATGACGTTATCTGTACGATCACTAATCCGTTCAAAAACGATAACACGGTGGTCACCGCACCGTTTACTGGGCTGTTGGTTGGCGTGTTGGAAAATCCAGTTGTCTATCCAGGTAACCCGCTGTGTCATCTAGTCGAACTCGGTGGCCAGACGCGTCAGGCGGTCGAGGCCCAACAGGGCCGGTCGACGGTAGCAAGCGACTGAGACGATGTGCTCAGAGGCCGACCGCACGGTATCGAAACTCTATGGCAGTGTGTCTGCATATTCTCGTTTGTCTGTGTCGGCCCGCGGCTCCACGACGTAACTTCTATACCACCCCGGTACGGAGACACACACGATATGAGTCAGTCGTACAATCGGGGCCTTATCGAGGACTTCGGCCGCTGGCGGGAGTTCTCGGCTGGCATGTGGGCCTGGATCTTCCATAAGTTCACCGGCTGGGTGCTTGTGGGATATCTGTTTACCCACATCGCCGTGCTCAGCACCGCAATCCCGGCAGCGAGTCAGGATCCTGCGACGCTGGCCGCCGGCGAGGATATCTATACGACCACAATCGTCACCCTCGAGGAACTCCTTTTGGTTCGGATCCTTGAAGTTGGCCTGCTGGCGGTTGCGGTCTTCCACATCCTCAATGGGCTTCGACTGCTACTGGTCGATTTGGGTATCGGACTGGAATCTCAGGACAAAAGCTTCTATGCGTCGTTGATCCTCACGGGTGCGATCACAGTTGCGTCTGTTCCAACGTTCATCGCGGGGGCATTCTGAGATGGCAGAACACTACTCGTCGTTTAGGAAAGGCGGGCGGCTCTGGTTCTGGCAGCGCGTGACTGCAGCCTTTTTAGTCGTCGTCTTGGCGTTCCACTTTTTCCTCCTGCATTTCGTCTACCACGCCGATGAAGTGACGTTCGCGCTGAGCCAATCACGCATGGAGATGTGGAGCTACTACTCGCTGATGATTCTATTCCTCTTTACAGCAACGTTCCACGGTGTCAACGGCGTCTACAACGCCCTGATTAATCAGGGACTGACCGGCACGAAACGCCAGGTTGTCAAATGGACGCTCATCGCCGCCAGCATCATCCTGCTTGTTCAGGGCGTCCGAACCGCGAACGCCTGGGCCGGCCTGCCGACGTTCTTCTAACTATGAGCACACATCCACCACAACAAGAACAAGAACCCGAGGAATCGCCCACCGAACAGCCACCCGAGTCGGTCGAAGAAACCTCACCAGGAAAACAAAAGCGCGAGACAGACAAAGCCGACCGCCGCATTCGTGAGGCCCAACGCGAGGCCGACGAGGCAGCCGCAGACGACGGGCCGACACGGCATATCAAGGTCTTTCGGTACGACCCTGAAGTCGAGAGCAAACAGGAACCCCGGTTCGATGATTTCCACGTTCCGTTCGAAAAGGGAATGACTGTCCTTGATGCGCTCATTTATGCGCGGGATAACTACGACCCGTCTTTGACGTTCAGACACTCGTGCCGACAGGCGATCTGTGGCTCCGATGCGTTTTTCGTCAACGGTGATCAGTGTCTGGGCTGTAAAACCCAGATTTCTGAACTCAGCGAACCGGTTCGCATCGAACCACTGCCACACCAGGACGTCGTTAAGGATCTCGTGGTCGATATGGAGCATTTCTACGACGAGATGAAAGCCGTAGACCCATACTTCGACCCCGACGAGACGCCTGCTGGCGACCTCGAGGAACAGCGACAGTCACGCCAGAACCGCGAGAAAGTCAAGATGTCGACGCGGTGTATCTGGTGTGGTGCTTGCTTTTCGTCCTGTAATATCGCTGCTGGCGACAATCAGTATCTCGGGCCCGCCGCGCTCAACAAGGCCTACCGGTTTGCGATGGACGAACGTGAAGGCAGCGAGCGCAAACAACAGCGTCTTGAGACGATCGAACAGGAACATGGCGTCTGGCGGTGTCAGACCCAATTTTCCTGTACAAACGTCTGTCCGAAAGATATCCCACTCACCGAGCATATCCAAGAACTGAAGCGCGAAGCAGTCAAAAACAACCTGAAATTCTGGTAACGTTCAAGCGTTTCCAGACCCAATAGAAACCAACAATCAACTATGTACGAACACGACGTCATCGTGGTCGGTGCGGGCGGAGCCGGACTTCGAGCAGCAATCGCCGCACAGGAAGCCGGTGCGGACGTGGCAATGGTCACCAAGCTTCATCCAGTCCGAAGCCACACGGGGGCGGCCGAAGGCGGGATCAACGCCGCCCTGCGGGAAGCCGACTCCTGGCAAGACCACGCCTACGATACGATGAAAGGCTCCGATTATCTGGGCGATGCCCCAGCAATCGAAACACTGTGTAAAGACAGCCCCTACGAAGTGATCCAACTCGAACACTGGGGGATGGCTTTCTCGCGGGAAGAAGACGGCCGCGTTTCACAGCGACCGTTCGGTGGACTGTCGTTCCCCCGGACAACCTATGCGGGCGCTGAGACGGGTCATCACCTGCTGCACACGCTGTACGAGCAGGTCGTCAAACGAGGAATCGAAGTCTACGACGAGTGGCACGTTCTCGACCTTGCAGTCAGCGACGAGGAACGCCCGGAAGACCGAACCTGTCACGGTGTAGTTGCCTACGACGTTGCGACCGGCGAAATTTCCGGGTTCAAAGCCCGAGACGGCGTAATCTTGGCAACGGGTGGCCCTGGCCAGGCGTTCGATCACACGACTAACGCAGTCTCTTGTACCGGTGACGGCCAAGCGATGGCCTACCGGGCGGGCGTTCCCTTAGAAGACATGGAGTTCATCCAGTTCCACCCGACGACGCTGCCTTCGACTGGCGTTCTCATCTCGGAGGGTGTCCGCGGCGAGGGTGGTATTCTGTACAACGCCGAGGGCGAGCGGTTCATGTTCGAACACGGCTATGCCAACAACGACGGCGAGTTGGCCTCACGCGATGTAGTTTCACGAGCCGAACTCACGGAGGTCAACGAGGGCCGTGGCATCGAAGATGAGTACGTCCACCTGGATATGCGGCATCTCGGCGAGGAGCGCATTCTCGACCGCCTCGAAAACATTCTCCATCTGGCCGAAGACTTCGAGGGAACCGACGGCATCAAAGAACCAATGCCGGTCAAACCCGGCCAACACTATGCGATGGGCGGCATCGAAACCGACGAAAACGGAGAGACCTGTATTACAGGCCTGTATGCGGCTGGCGAGTGTGCCTGTGCTTCTGTCCACGGTGCGAACCGATTGGGTGGCAACGCGCTGCCTGAACTTATCGTCCTCGGCAAGCGGGCAGGCTACCACGCCGCCGGCAAAGAAATGGAGCCGGCAAAAATCGAGACTGGTCAGCGCGGTGAGTACGAAACTGCCACCATCGATTCGCCGGTCGAACTTGGCGAGGGCGGCACACCCGGCGATGCGGTTGCTGACGGGGGCGCAGTCGCTGCGGGCGGCTCTGCAGACCCAGATACGCTACTCGAGCAGGCGGTTGCGGCTGAGCGTCGTCGAATCGAGGAACTGCTGGATAAAGACGAGGGAATCCACCACTCGGAGGTTCGCTCGAAAGTCCAAAAGACGATGACCCAGAACGTCAACGTCTTCCGCGAACAAGAGGGTCTCAAGCAAGCACTCCGAGACCTTCGTGATGCCCGTGATGAGTATCAGAACGTCAAAGTGATGGATCCATCCCAGACGTTTAATACTGATCTGCTCCAGACAATCGAGACCCAAAACCTGTTGGATCTCGCCGAGGCGATCACAGTCGGCGCGCTGGCTCGCAAAGAGTTCCGCGGAGCCCACTGGCGGGCCGAAGCCCAAGAACGAAAGGACGACGAGTGGCTCAAACACACCATGCTGTCGTGGAACGATGGTTCGCCGGAACTTTGGTTTCGCCCGGTTATCCTCGAGGGCGAAAACAAGACCTACGAACCAAAGGTACGAAGCTACTGAGCCGACGACAACTGTTCGGCCAGTATCGTCACCATTTATCACACATTCGTCAGCAGTCGAAAGCAGCTTCGAGACGCCGGCTGTTCGGCCGAAACGCACACTGTACTGAGCAGGTGGATGTGGACGAAACACCTAGGAGACGACTGGTAGGTCTGGTTTTCTGAGTTCGACAGTTGTCGTAGAGTACCTTTATTATTGTCGAACCCTACTCACGGTATATGATCTCACAAGCGACGCAGACACACACAGTTCCCACCTCGCTGCAGTCACCGCGGGCGAAACTCGTTTATCTCTTTTTATCCACACACGGTACAGCAAGCATCAACGAACTCCAGGACGGACTGAATATGAAAAAAATCTCGCTGTACAGCATTCTCAAAACGCTCCAGAAACAAGATATTATCTCAAAAGACGGCGACCGGTACACGTTGGTCTGATCGGTTGTGTTGTCCCTGTAAGTGGTGCTGTCGCTGTGTCCGTTCGTATTTGAATATTTCTGGTGGCGTAACTCAGCGAGTCTGTAGTGACTCGAGACAGTAACGAAACAGTATACCGGGCAATCCTACTAGTGAGACAGCCACTGCAAACACCCTGTGTGTAATGAATTGAAAATGGGTTCGCCCGGATTCGAACCGGGGTCACGGGCACCCAAGGCCCGAAGTATGGCCAAGCTAACCCACGAACCCTCAACACCTTCTACCGGGTATGTACTGTAAAGCGTTTCGTTCCGCCGGTCGAACGCTACAGGTTCACATGGCTACCCTACGGATGTCTGTATCGTAAACGTCACAATCGTCCCCTCGCCGTCGGATGAGTCGATCCAGATCTCTCCGTTGTGCCGATTGACGATTCGCTCACAGATCGCCATCCCAATTCCCGTACCGTCGCTGTCTGTGCCCTTGTCGAACAACCCAAAGATCTCGTCTTGTCGGTTCGCCGGTATCCCCGGACCGTCGTCACTGACTGTCACTTGACAGCCTTCGGGCGTTGATTCGGCAGTAATCTCGATGGAGACTCCGTGGCCGCCGTGGTCGATCGCGTTCGAAATCAAATTCTGAAACAGCTGGCCGAGTTGATCCTCGTCAGCCTCTATTGTCGGCAGTGTGCCAACTGATAGTCCGGCTTCAGCGTCGTCGAGGGCCAACTGTAGCGAGTTGGTTACCTGATCGACGACGGCATTCATCTCTGTGTTGTCGAACTCTTTGCCGTCGGTCTCGACACGAGAGTACTCCAACAGGCCGTCGATCATCCCGCGCATCCGGTCGGCTCCGTCGACTGCGAACGCCATGTACTCCCGTGTTTCTTCCTCGAGGTGTTCTTCGAGTTCCATCTCCAGAAGCTCGACGTAGCTCGAGACCATCCGCAACGGCTCTTGGAGGTCATGGGACAGAATGTAGGCGAACTCCTGGAGTCGTTCGTTGGAGCGTTCGAGTTCAGCCTCTCGACGTTTGGGCTCGGTGATATCTTTTGAGATCACCGCCAGGCCGTTTTCGTCCGGATACATGCGCAGCGAGGTCCAGTAGTCGGATGGTTCATAATAGTACTCACACGCAGTCGGCTGTTGGGTCTCCATGGCCTCTTGGAATGTTTCTTCGACAACCGTTCCTTCGAGATTTGGGAAACACTGCCAAATGGACTCACCGATGACGTCCTCAGATGGGGCCTCGAAGCGGTCAGCGGCCACGTCGTTCCAGTAGGTAATGTTGTGGTCGGCATCGACTGCGTAGTAGGCATCCGAGATCCGGTCGGTGAGCCGCTTGTACTGCCGGTGTTTTTCGGCTCGATCCAGCGTACTTTCGATGTTCGCAGCCAGGATCTTGGCCAAGCTGAGATCGGTTTCGTCGAACGCATCGACCGTCTGCGAGGCAACAATGAGAACACCGTAGCTGCCGAACGGGACGAACATCTCGCTGCGGAGTTCGGTCTCGGGGTTGTACACTGCCTCGGCTTCAGAAAGGTCACACTCGATTCTGGTTTCGCCCGCCTCGAATGCCTCCAAAGCAAGCCCCGAATCGAGGACTGGCGGCGAGCCGATCAGTTCGGTCGTCGCCTCGGAGACAGCAACCGGTATGAGCCCTGATTCGGTTTCGTCGTAGAAGTTCACGGCGTTGGCCGAAAATCCGAGGACGTCTTCGGCCGTCTGGGAGGCTATCTCGGCGACCTCCTGGGACGTTGTTGCCTGCATGAGTTGTTGTGTGGCAGTATGAAGCTCCGACAGACTCCCTTCGCGTTGTTTTCTATCAGTGATATCCTCCTGGAAGCCGACCCAGTTAGTAACCGTCTCCGAGTCGTCGCGAAGTGGCGCAAGCGAGACGTTGTTCCAGAACATCGTCCCGTCTTTCCGGTAGTTTCTGATTTCGACCCGCGTTGAGTCTTCGGTGTCGATTGCGGTTCGAAACTTCTCGATGGCGCTTTCGGCCGTCTCGAGGCCCTGTAGCTCTCGATGGTTCCAGCCGTCGACCTCGAGTGGTGAGTAGCCAATGAGGTCGGTGAACGCTTTGTTGGCATAAACGAGTGGATTGTCTGGTTGGGTTGGGTCGGTCAGTGTGATGCCTACCGGGGCTTGCTCGATAGCCTGATTTTTGACTGCGAGTTCCTGTTCGTGCTGCTTGTGCTCGGAGATATCCTGAATTTCTGCGATAACGTACTCGCTGCTGTCGAGTTCGGTTACTGCGAGTCGAACTCGCACCCAGCGGCGCTCACCATCGGCTCGCTTGATTCGCCACTCGAACTGCTGTGGCTCGCTGGTGGCCGCCCGCTCGAGACGAACTTCGGCGTTTGCCTGCGTGAACCCTTCGTCGGTCGCACTGTAATCGGCGACCGTCATCTCTCGGAGTTCGGACTCCGAGTAGCCGGAGAGTTCCTCGAGGCGACTATTGACGCCGACAACCGCACCCGTCTCCGGGTCATGGAGCGTAACACCGATGCCCAGATCATCGAAGACACCCAAAATAGTCCGTTTCATGAATAGACCGGTCTAATCGAACACGAAATATAAACTGTCGGTCGGTACAGAACGGCTCACCGACGGGCGGACAGGAAATAACACGCCAATACGAATGGCTAAACCGGATGAACCCGTATTGTAAACAATGACGATTCTATCTCACGCTCGGTATCGACAGATCAATACGAGGACAGGATGAGCACACCCGACAAAACAGTTGAGATACTGCTTGCCGAAGACAATCCTGGCGACGTTATGTTAACAAAAAAGGCACTCGAACAGGGAAAACTCGTCAACAATCTTCATGTCGTCACCGATGGGGTCGAAGCACTCGAGTTTCTCCGACAAGCCGGTGAGTACGCCGACAAGCCTCGGCCGGATCTCGTCTTGTTGGATCTCAACATGCCTCGAAAAGACGGCCAGGACGTTCTCAAAGAACTCCAAGAGGACACGGATCTGTGCCGCATTCCAGTTGTCGTGTTGACTAGTTCGGAATCACAAGAGGATATCGCCAAATCCTACGAACTGAACGCCAACGCCTACCTGACCAAACCCGTTGATTTCGATGGTTTCATCGATATCGTCAATCGGATGGAGAACTTTTGGTTTAAGGTCGTGAAACTCCCGGAGAAATAAGATGTCGTTCGATGCAGACGGTGGGCTGTGTATTCTGCTTGTCGAAGACAATCCCGGTGATGCAAAACTGTTCGACCATCACTTGCGCAGTTCTGGAAGTGGATCGTTTCCCCCCGCGAGTGTGACTCACGTCGAATCGCTCACTGAGGCAGCCGAACGTCTCATGACCGACACCTACGACATTGTGTTGCTTGATCTCGGCTTGCCCGACAGCAGCGGGCTCTCAACGCTTGATCGGTACAACGACATGATCGCCGAGGCCGATCGACACGATCCTGTCCCCGTCATTGTGCTGACCGGGCTCAGAGACGACACTGTCGCAGTCGAAGCCATCGAGCGGGGTGCCCAGGATTATCTGGTCAAAGACAATGTGGATGAAAACATTCTCAATCGGACGATCCGGTATGCACTCGAACGGCACGCCCAACAGCAGGAACTCCGCCGGCAGAACGAACGCCTCGAGCGGTTTGCCAGCGTTGTCAGCCACGATCTACGGAATCCGTTGAGTGTCGCCAAAGGCCGCCTCGAGATGGTCACCGACGACCATGCAGCAGTAATCGAGCGTAACCTCGAGCGCATGGAGTCGATTATCGATGACGTACTCACACTGGCCCGTGAGGGCCGGTCAGTTGAAGAAACCGAGCCCGTTGATCTCGCAGTGCTCATCAACAACTGCTGGGAGAACGTCGAGACGGCCTCGGCAACACTTTTGACACCTATTGACCGCCCAATTATCGCCGACCGGAGTCGATGCCGACAACTGCTCGAAAACCTGATTCGAAATAGCGTCGAACACGGCGGCGAAAGCACCCAAATCACGCTCGGAGCACTCGAGACGGGCTTTTATTTCGAGGACGACGGGGAGGGTATTCCCGAAGACATGCGAGAAGACATCTTCGAGGCTGGCTATACGACAAACAGAGACGGAACCGGTTTTGGACTAAATATTGTCCAAGAGATTGCCGAAGCCCACGGGTGGGATTTGCAGGCAACAGCAGGCACTGACGGTGGCGCGCGCTTCGAGTTTACCGGTGTAACGTTCGCCGAGTAATTACTCGGCCAGCACAGCCGCTTGCAGTAAAAAAATAACGCAAAATATAGTTGTCTGTGATTGTTTGGAGACCGGACTTACAGACGGGTCAGGTTACTCGCGCGTGGGCCTTTCGGAGACTGCTCGATGTCGAACTCGACATCTTGACCCTCTTGTAGATCCTCACCGCCGACATCTTCCATGTGGAAAAAGACATCGTCGTCAGCATCTTCCGTGTCGATAAAACCGTAGCCGCCAGTGTCGTTGAAGAAATCAACCGTTCCGTTTGCCATTGCCTTTGTGTACACCGCCCCCTGATGGATAAAACTTGTGCGAGGAGAGATACCACGACCCTCGTTGAGAGGGTGACTCCTCAAACAAAACGGCTACACGCTGAAACTCACAGGTCATCGAATACAGCAGTGACGTGTGCACGCGGTGACTCATGAAACACCGTCTGGAGGTCGCCGTCGCCGACGAGCGACGACTCGAGTTGTTCTTCGGCCGGCGGCCCGGCTGGATACAGTCCCGAAAACCGCACTTCGACACTCGCAAGCCGTTCGGAATCGACCGTTGCTGACAGCGTACAGCAGCTACTTGATCCCGACTCGAAGACAGACTCGAGGTCGTCCGAGCGGGTTTCCGAAACGGGCGTCTCTGCGAGCAGGGGTTTTTGATCCGACAACTCCCAGCCGCAGATGCTCAACGCGCCACTACCGGTTGTCTCGAAGAGCCACTGGCCGTCGGTATCGTCAACGATCCGGTTGAGAGTACTAATATATCCACTCAGAACGTGGGCGAGAACACGTTCACCATCCACACTGCGAGAGGAGTCTTCGGTCGGGACAAAAAACCGCGAGTTAGTGAGTCCGAACGCCAAACCGGCTTTGTCGGTTTGGCCTTCGTAAATCGAGATGCCGCGTTGGGAATCGACCTGTTGGAACTGCTCGCCGAACTGTTCGAGGATCGCAGTGCGGTCGAACGATCCTTCGAAGACGAGCAGACCGTCAGTGAGCGTGACCGCCTCGAGTTCGATCCCGAGGTCAGCGGCCGAGAGTGGATCCGGCTCCGATTCGGGTGGGTCGTCACCATTGGTGCGTTCGTTGGATGTGTTGGGTGGCTGGTCGTCGGCCACTGTTTCGTTGCCATCGCCTCCGTCTGTCACTGTCTCGTTACTGCGTGTCGTATCGCTGTCTGTGTCGATTGTTTCGTTGCCTGATGGGTCGGTTATCGATTCGTTTGCGGGGTGAATCGGCTCGGTCGGTGTTTCAACAAGTGACTCGAGGCTCTGTTGACTACTCGCAGTTGCGGCGGTGTTGACCGCTTTTCGGAGGGCGGCCGCAAACGGATAACTCGAGAGTGATTCGACCGCGGCTGTGATTTGCTCGACCGCCGACAGCGGAAGGCTGAAAAGCGGCTGTGTCGAATCAACTCGGTCGTCCGATACTGCCTGTTGAATCGCTGGCCACCGCGAAAGCTCTAGATGATACGACACGACACCGCCGCCGCTGTGGCTCGTAACCGGTGGCCAACTGCTGTAGGCCGGCTGGCCGTACCGGGGGGCACCATCCTCGGAGTCGGTCTCTGTTGGTTCGGTCTCGGCTTCCAGACAGCCGGCCACCGAAAGGCTGCCAGCAACCCCAGCAGTCCGCAACAGTGTCCGTCGGTTCATACCCGACGCTATCGCTCCAGCTACAAGTATCATCTTTTTTGACCGCTGAGGGCTGCGGCCGAGGATGTTTATATGTCGGCGTCCGTAGGTTTCAGCATGTACGTCCGTGATGCGAAAAACCGGGATGAGGCCTGGCTGCTCGAGCAGATCGACGCCCTGGGGCTTGATGCCGAAGCCTTCCGGTCGCGCGACTACGTGTTGGCAGTCGACGAAGACTCCAATCGGCGCGTCGGATTCGGACGGCATCGCATCCACTCCGGAGCAGCCGACATCTGTGAGCTTACTGGCATCGGTGTCCTCGAGGCCTGGCGCAGACAGGGTGTCGGCGCTCACGTACTCGAACGGCTTGTTGCAGAAGCCGGCGACGACGGATTTGAGACGGTGTATGTGCTGACAGATCAACCCGAGTATCTCACCCAGTTCGGCTTCGAGACGCTTTCGGAGTGTCCCAAAGGGCTTTCTGATCGGCTCGAGCGCAAACGCCAACAGCTCAACGACGGTGTCGTGCCGCTAGCAGTCGCTGTTGAAGACTTCGAGGTGCCGTCACGCTTGCGGGAGGCGTTCAAAACTGCCGACGCCGAAGACGACACGGCCGAACCTTCCGAATCGGCCGAAGACTTCGGAATCGATCCCGAGACAGCGACCTACAAGTACGACACCGGATAGCGGCTACTGGAGGCCTTCTCTTCCTTCCAGAAAGTCTGTGCTGAACACGAGATACGTCAAGACCGTACAGAACAAAATCGGTGGCAACAGCGCAAACGCCCACAGCGGCTCGAGTCCCCAGCTCAGAATGAGCACAACATTTCCGAGCCCCAACAATAAAAACGGCAGCGAGTAGAGTGCGGCTCGCTTTCGTTTCCGACCAGAGTTGAGGATTTCTTCGTCGAGCACCTCCGCTCTGGGCGCACCGTCGACGCTGCTGGAGTCGTCGGACTCACTGGGGGGCGTCTCCATACCCACCGTTGGAGTCGTGGACTGAAAAACGATGCCACATCTCACTGTGCGTTGGTATCAAACCTCGAGGCAACCGAGAGCAACCCGAACAGCCCAATCAGTGCAACGGCAACGACCACCATTCCGTACACCGTCATTGCCCCCGGCGTGATCGGAACGGCAAACACACCGCCGACGGTGATCTTGGCTGTGGCCTCGCTGCTGTTGGCTCCGACAACAAACCCGAGTAGCCCACCGATTAGCACACCAATCCCACCGACTGTGAGTAAGATTCGTCGTCCGAGCCCACTACCACCCGGCTGGGACTGTTCGTCAGCCATACTAGTGGTATGAACGCCGACCTGTAGAACGTTTCCGTTGGCCCTGGGATTATATACTCTCTCGAGGAAGGTATCGGAGATGACTGTGCCACTTATCGAACAAGCCCGAAAGGCACTCGAGGCGGCCCACGTGCCGTACTCGGCGTATCCTGTCGGTGCGGCCCTCGAAACTGACTCCGGCGATGTTTTCGTTGGCTGTAACATCGAGAACGCGAACTACTCGAACAGTCTGCACGCCGAGGAAGTAGCACTCGCCGAAGCGGTCAAAACTGGTCAGACGACGTTCAGTCGCCTGGCTGTCTCATCGGCCCCTCGAGACGGGGTTACGCCCTGTGGAATGTGTCGCCAAACGCTCGCAGAGTTTGCCAGCGACGACCTCGAGATTATGTGTGATACGGGCGACAGCGTTAATCGCTACAGGCTCGGAGAGTTGCTGCCCGAGACCATCTCCGAAGAAACACTCCGGGAGGCCGGCCAGCGAGCAGAGGCCGACGAATGACAGCCGACCACACAGACGCCGAAAGAGCCGACAGCTCCCAGCCCACAAGCGAAACCCCGAACGCAGACCGGCAGTACCACCTCGAGATAACACGCGAGGATGTCGCCGACAGCGTGCTGTTGCCGGGCAACCCCGGACGAGTCGAGACAATCACCGGCCTCTGGGATGATGCAACGACAGTCGCCAGCCACCGTGAGTACCGTACGGCAACCGGCCAGTACGACGAGTGTGACATCTCGGTAACCTCAACAGGGATTGGTGGGCCCTCTGCGGCAATCGCCCTCGAGGAACTGGCTCGCGTCGGCTCGGAGACGTTCATCCGAGTTGGTTCGTGTGGCACAATCCACCCCGAAATCGAGGTCGGTGATCTCGTCATCAGTTCGGGAGCCGTCCGACAGGAGGGAACGAGCAAGGAGTATATTGACCCGGAGTACCCAGCTGTCGCCGACCATGAAGTTCTCAGCGCGCTGGTTGCCGCCGCAGAACGATTGGGATACGACTATCACGTCGGCGTGACAATGAGCGCCGACAGCTTCTATGCAGGCCAAGCCAGAACGGGGTTTGATGGGTACGAAGCACCCCGAAGCGACGAACTCCTCGAGACACTGCGAAATGCGAACGTCGCAAACATCGAAATGGAGGCCGCAACGATTCTGACGTTGGCGTCGATCTACGGGCTCCGGGCCGGTGCGGTGTGTGCAGTGTATGCCAACCGCCAGACTGGTGAGTTCCGCACAGACGGCGACAGCCGGGCGGCCGAAACCGCGAGCCTGGCGGTCGCCCTGCTTGCTCGGATGGATCAGATCAAGCGTGAAAAAGGCGTTAGCGTTTGGCACGCTGGATTATCGCTTGATTGATCGAAACCACCAGTAAACACGCTCAAAGACGCGAATTTCGCAGTATAGCTGTCTGTCGGCTTGCCTAGTGGTTGCCATGCGTTTCAAAGCCGATTTATCCGATGCCGTCCGAGAGTTACATATGACAGCTCATGTCGTCGTTGTCGGTGCCGGATACGCTGGTGCTGGCACGGTGAAGTCGTTCGAAAACGAGATCGAGGAGGGCGAAGCCGAACTCACCTGGATCTCCGAACACGATTATCATCTCGTCTTGCACGAAGTCCACCGAGTCATTCGCAAACCATCGGTTGAATCGAAAGTCGCGATCCCAGTTGACGATATCAAAGCTCCCGAAACCAACTACATTCGAGATCGAGTCACCGGCATCGATACCGACGAGCGTCGGGTCGAACTCCGTGACGGCGAGGACGTCGAATACGACTACCTGCTTGTCGGCCTTGGGTCGTCGACGGCCTTTTTCGGCATCGACGGGCTCGATGAGCATGCACACACACTCAAAAGCCTCGACGACGCCCGTGGTATCCACGAGGCCGTCCGCACTGCAAGTCAAGAAGCCACACAAAACGAGCCTGCTCAAGTGCTGATCGGCGGTGCGGGACTCTCGGGCATCCAGACTGCCGGCGAAGTCGCTGAGTACCGCGATATGCACCGCGCGCCAATCGAGATCAAACTCATCGAGGGGCTAGATTCGATCTTCCCTGGCCAAGACCCAGAAGTCCAAGGCGCGCTGAAAAAACGACTGCTTGATCGTGATGTCGAAATTCTCACTGGTGATTTCATTTCTGAAGTCGACGAAAAACACGTCTATCTCGGCGAGGACAACTCTCTCGAGTACGACGTACTCGTTTGGACCGGTGGTATTACTGGTCGCAACGAGGTCGCCGAAACTGATCTCGAGAAAGACGACCGCTCGAACCGCCTGTTTGCGGAATCCGACTTCCAGACCAGCGACGAACGCGTCTTTACGATCGGTGATGCCGCATTAGTAGACCAGGGCAACGACGATGTCGCCCCACCAACTGCACAAGCAGCCTGGACGGCCGCCGAAGTCGCCGGCGAGAACCTTGCCCGTGCAGTCCGTGGTGCGCCGCTGAAATCCTGGAAGTTCAAAGACAAAGGGAAAGTCATCTCGGTCGGCGAGGAAGCGGTCGCCCACGACGTAATGGGTGTGCCGGTCAACACCTTCGGCGGGCCCGCAGCGAAAGCACTCAAAAAGGGAATCGCCTGCAACTGGATCGCTGATATCACCTCATACAAACGCGCCATGAAAGCATGGGGCGACATGTAAGACAGGCCGAGAAAACAGCACGTATCAAACGATACTAGCGGAGAACCACACTGCCGGAGTGAGTTGTCTTTAGTGTGCTGGGTCTTCAGCTGGGGCGAGCATATCGTCAATCTGCAAAATGAGGATGTTGTTGGTGTCGTCTTTCGCATCCAGCGTACCAGTAATGCGGAGCTTCGACAGTGGTGTCGGCCCGACGATTACCTCATCGCCCTCGTGGAAATCACGCACTGATCCTTGAAGATGGATTTCGGCGCGGCAGAGTTCTGGATGATGAACGCTCGAGAGATCGATGCTTTCGACGTTGGCGTTCTCGACGGTTTCGTCGTTGTGGAACAGCGGCACCGCTGCGGCGTCGTCCATCTGGTCGACATCAAGTGCCTCGTAGGCGTTTGCGGTCGGTTTATATCCGCCTTTCGGGCCTGGGACACCTTCGACGAGTTGGAGAGCTTTGAGACTCTGCATCTGATTGCGGATCGTACCGGGATTACGGTCGACCTCGTCGGCGATCTGTTCGCCTTTGACAGCATCTTCGGTCTGTCGGTGGAGGTTTGTGAGTGCAGTCAAAATCGTTTTTTGGCTTGGTGTAAGCTCAATTGATGACATAAACCCTGTTTAGAGCGGACCGTTCATAAATCCGATGGAAGACTAGTAACAATTCGTCGAACGGAAGCGTATATATACCCAGTTGCACAGACCTAAGTGGTCACACACGAGATACGCTGAGCAACCGCTCGTTGGCGGCAGCTTTGTGTAACAGACACTGTTGAGAACTGGCAGTATGAGCCAACTACCGAACGGGTAGCCGATCGACTAACTCCGCACCGCGGGTGAACATCCAGCCGCGGCCACGTCCCTCTGTGATGTTCCGGAAGACAGCCTCGGGGTCTTTGTTCCAGACCCACTGCCAGCGTGTTCGGGCCAACAGTGCCAGTTTACGAGCGGTAGTGAGCTGGGGGGTCTCCGAGAGCACGTCGTACTCGAGATCACGGATCAGCCGATGGTGATCATAGTAGAGCACAGCCGCCAGCAGCACTGCCAACTGGCAGTCTTCGGGGAGATATTTGATTCCAGCAACTCCTTGGTTGTACAACGTTTCGGCTCGATTGAGTTCTGCTTGCATCACGGCGGCGAAATCCGCATTCATCTCGAAGGAAGTCAACTGGTCGTCGTCGACGCCGTGACGTTGCAGTGTCGTCTGAGGGAGATAGATACGGTCGCGTTCGACGATGTCTTCTCGAACATCTCGCAGGAAGTTCGTTAGTTGGAAGGCCTCGCCGAGTGCGGTCGCATGTGGGAGTGCTTTTTCGGGCTCATCAGGATCCATCACCGCAGTCATCATCCGGCCGACCGCAGACGCAGAGCCATCCATATAGGCCTCGAGTTCGTCGTAGGTCTCATAGCGGGCCGTATCAATGTCTGACTCCATGGCGTCCATGAACGTCTCGACGTCTTGGGTATCAATGTCATACTGCTCTCGGAGTTCGGCAAATGCCGCCAACACCGGGTCGTCGGTTTCGCGTTCGCCGAGTGCAGCCGCACGGATACGCTCGAGTTCTGCCCGCTGTTCGGCGGGTGTTGTTCCGTCAGCGTTATCGACCACTTCGTCGGCAACACGGAAAAAGGCATACAGCACGTAGGTGGCCTCTCGAATCCGTTTGGGCAACAGCCGTGTGGCAACGTGAAAGGTCTTGCCAGTCTGCTGTTGGATAGCCTTACTCCGGGCGATTTGTGTCTCCTCTACCATGGTAGCGTTAGGGGGGCCATCTGTCGTCTCGTCGGCCGGTTCCAGCGGCACAGCATATGTATCCGTATATGAACGCTATCGACATAACAGTTCGTACATACCTGGCATTTTGCTCGCGGTTGTTTCAGTAAAACGTGTCCGAACAGTCGTAGATCACACCATGACTCGGACAGACGTACTTGCAGTGACGATGGATCATTCCTTCCCCACAGATCGGACAGGGACGACCTGCCGGGCCATCGTGTTCAGCCATACCTACTCAACGGCTGGCGACCACATTACTGTTGGCGTTTCGGCGTCGCCTCTGGGGTCTCTCCCGGTTTTTCGACACGCGGAACATACAATCCAGGCGACGGCCGAAGCAATCCGGCATCGAACCGCTTTGCGCGAAGAATCGCCACGCCAAAGACAACCGCAACCACCACCGGAATCCAGTTGCCAAACCAGGCGTTGATCAGACCCCACAGGATGACGAAACTGATCAGATCATCCAGCATAAACTCACAGTTGGCCAGCCTGGCTTCGAGTTGTGTCCGGTCGAAGGTCAGATCCAACACGCCAACTGCAACAGTCGCACTCAACACCCAGCCGGCGTAGTTCGAAAGCGGCACATCATAAAACAGCCCACCGGCATCGTAGCTCCAAAAGCCAAGCGAGACTGCCGCCGGATCGAGCACAACATCCATGGCAACAACTGCCGGAATCACGATTGACAGCCGGATCAACCTCGAGGTCGCACGCTCGCCGAGCAACAACAGCGATAGTAGATACGTATTGAGCACGATTGGGAGGAAAAACACCGGTAGTGCGGCAGGAATCCCATCAATCATCGGCCCAAGGCTCACTCCATAGACGAACTCACCGTACGGCCAGCCAGTTGAGACGCCGACGTACTCGATGAAGTACGTATAGCTCATCAACAATCCAACCCCCAGGAGTGCCCGCCGGTCAAGTGTCGGGATCACACCCACAATGAGCGGAGCGGCCATCACGACCGTTCCAAACAGGATTAACGGCGGATTAAATCGGAACAACTCCGGAAGCACAGACCACTCCAAAGCACTGCCAAGCAGCATTACTGCACCAACCAGCGGGAAGAATACCGCGATGGTAAATCGGTTGCCGTCGACAAAGGCATCCAACCACGCTTCGGTTTCAGTTCGAGTACGGGGAAGTCCTGAGAGGATTGCCTGCATATTCGGGGCTTCGCTAATCTGGGGTTCCGTGCGGTCGGACTCGACAGACACCTCAGTCATCCGATCACCTCCCACAGTGGGACGATCTGCCAGAGCGCCCCCAGTGTGATGAGTGTTCCAACCGCCGTATTAAGCGCCGGAAACCACCAGTAGGCACGTTCGACGTTGACTCTCGAGGCTGCAACCCAACCGACGAAGACAGGATACACGGCAAGGAGCCCTCCAAGGCGCGTGTCGACGCCCCCAAAGGCGACCGCAGCGGCGATCCAACAGCCCGTAACGTAGCCGTACGTTCGGCGTTCGCCGAATAGGGTAGCTGTCGTCCGAATATCTGCTGCGCGGTCGGGTTCGATGTCCGGAATCGCCGAAAACGTGTGCATGCCCATCGTCCAGAGCCACGCCCCGGCGACTGCGAGCACGGGCGGTTGGTCGCCGGCAACCACGACGTAGGCCGCGATGCCGGGCAGAATATACAGCCCGTTCGAGACTGAATCGAAAATGGGTGTGGTTTTAAATCGGAACGGTGGCGCGCTGTACTGGATTGCCAAAACCAGAAAGCCGACCAGCCATGGCCAGGCGGCTGGCGGCGTCACTGCGAGGAGTCCAACTCCACCCAAACCGCTCAGTGCGACTGCCGCGGTCACCGCACGGTCGCCCTGCCAGCGGGCCTCCTTGTCGTCTTTTTTGGGGTTTTCGCTGTCCACATCAGCATCAAAAATGTCGTTGATGCCGTACAGCAGGACGTTCGCTGGAAGCAGAAAGTATCCAAAGAGGACGAACGAAACCGGCAAAAACAGTTCTTCGACAGTACTTGCGGCGACGGCCACACCAACCACAACCGGGCCGGCAAGATACAGCCAAAATCGGGGTCGCGACAGTACTAGCAAATACTGCATATGCTCGAGTAAGCCGGCGTTTCGCAGGTCGTCGCTCACAGTTGACATCACTCCGCGACAGCATCCGCAGTTAGTTGGCCACTAATCAGACACATTGGCACACCGATTCCGGGAGTTGTATACGACCCTGTAAAGTACAGACCGTCTACCTTGGAAGATTTCCGAGAGGGACGGAACAACGAGGTTTGTCGCAACGTGTGGGCCATCCCGAGGGCAGTACCCTGCATCGAATTATAGCGGTCGGAAAAATCATCGACACAGAATGTCTCTTCGGTGACAATCCGATCGCGAAGATCGACGCCCGTGTTCTCGGCTATATCCTCGAGTACGAGATCGCGGTATGTCTGTCGTAACTCGGGTGTATCTTCCAGACCTGCGGCAATTGGGACGAGCGCGAACAGATTGCTGTGGCCTTCGGGTGCGACTGAGTCGTCGGTTTTCGAAGGCACACACAGGTAGTAGGATGGATCGTCGGGCCAGGCGGGATCATCGAAAATCGTCTCGAAGTGGTCGCTCCAGTCTGTTGGCAGGACGAGCGTGTGGTGGGCAAGTTCGTCGACATCACCTTCGACACCCAAATACAGCAGGAACGTCGAGGGTGCATACGTACGTGAGTCCCAATAATCCTCACTGTACTGGCGTTTTTCCGGCGGTAGCAACTCCTGTTCGGTGTGCGCATAATCCGCATTTGAGACAACACGGTCGGCGAAATACTCCTCGCCGCCTTCGGTTCGGACGGCAAATGCCCCTTTGCGGCCGGCGATTTCGGTGACGGGTTGGTCGGTAACGAACTCGACGCCCAACTCTTCGGCCATCTCGACAATGCCGTCGACGACACTCCCTATCCCGCCATCAGGATAGTAGACGCCCATGTTGAAATCGACGTGGCTCATCAGATTGTAGAGCGCGGGCGTGTTGGTCGGCGCGCCACCCAAAAAGACGAGCGTATACTGCATGATCTGCTGGAGTTTTGGGTGCTCGAAGTAGCCTTCGACGTGGCCCTGCATCTTCCCGAGCAGCGACAGTCCCCACGAGTATCGCAGCACATCCAGATCCATGTAATCTCGCAGGCGCGGGCGGTCGGTGTACACGAAGTGTTCCATCCCGACATTGTAAGTGTATTCGGATTTCTCGAGATACCGCTCTAAGGCCTCTCCCGCACCCTCTTCGTACTGTTCGAACAGCTCCTTGTTAGCCTCTATGTCAGGCACGAGATCAACCTGATCGCCGTCTTTAAAGAAGATCCGGTAGTGCGGATCAAGCCGCGAGAGGCTGTAGTACTCCGCAGGCGATTTGCCGAAATGCCCAAAGAACCGCTCGAAGACATCCGGCATCAGATACCACGAGGGGCCCATATCGAACCTAAAGCCATCTTGCTCGAGTCGGCTGGCTCGACCACCGAGTTGTTCGTTCTTTTCGAGAACCGTGACGTTCGCCCCAGCGTCGGCCAGATAACACGCCGTCGACAGCCCACCAAAGCCGCTGCCGATAATAACGATATCCTCGCCGTCGACCGCCGAGAGGTCGCCATCGTATCGTCCTTCGTTGCCGCCGTAGTGTTCGATTTCTGGTTCAGAGGCGGTGACCATGTATACATCAAATAAGTTCGAAGAGCGTATAAAACAACGGACTTCGCCCAGTGGGCCCTACCTTTAGGCTCCGTCGTCACCATATCCCTGTATGGACGCTAACACAGTTGTCATCACCGGTGGAACCCGTGGAATCGGACGCGCAGTCGCCGCGGAGTTCGCCGCGACCGGCGCGCAAGTCGTCATCTGTGGCCGCAACAACGAACGTCTCAATACAGCACTCGAGGAGTTGAACACAGACCACGAGAACGTCTCGGGGCTCACGGTCGACGTTCGAGACGAATCCGCACTCCAGCAACTTTTTGAGCACGCCGCAGAGCGCGGTGGCACCGTCGACGTTGTCGTCGCTAACGCCGCGATTAACCACGGCGAACCCGGTAAGATGTCACTCGACGATGAGTCCTACGACCAGTTCGACGAGACGCTTGCGACCAACGTTCGTGGTGTCTTTTCGACACTCAAAGAGGCCATCCCACATCTGGCTGACGATGGCCGTATGCTGGTTCCGTCGGGATCGGTCGCCCGCAAAGCCAAACAGGGGATGGGCGCATACGCCGTCTCGAAAGCCGCCGCAGAAGCCATTTCCCGTGGATTTTCAGTCGATATCGACCAATCCGTTTGCGTTATCGACCCTGGGCTCGTCGCCACCAATCTCACAGGCATTCAAAAGGCACGGGATGCCGCCGACATCGCACCGATGTATCTGTGGGTCGCCACCGAAGCCGACTCCGAAGAAATCGACGGTGAGGTTGTCGATCTCCGAACCTGGAAACAATCGACGCGCTGATCAAACCGCAAGTACGGCATACACGACGAGAAAGCCGAAATACAGCGCCACGAGGCCGCCGAGTGCGATAATCCGAAATCGGTTCAGTGTTGTTTCTTCGTCGGTGTAGGTCTGTTTGAACTGCTCGCGTTCGTCGTCGGTAAGCGACCCATAGTGTTCGAGACCCGAATGCAGTCGGTACTGTGTTTCGTCAGGCAACTCGAAGCCACAGTACGGACAGACGACCGGCTCTGCATCCGCAGGCACCGCGGTTTCAGGTCTCCCGGCGTCCGTCATGGCCCTTCTCCAGTCGCGATGTACGGCGGTTCGACAATCGGTGTCGTGACGATCCAGAGGCTAATCATCGTGTAGGCGACCATCACGAGTGTCACTCCATACTGGCTTTTGATCGCCTCGAGTCGGCCGGGAAACAGATCGTAGGCCGCCGCATGTGCAACCCAGACGGCGATTACGTGGCCGATCAACACAAGAGCCATCTCGACGCCGGAGATCCAACCAGGTAGACTTCCCAAAATCGGCGGCTGTTGGGGAGGCGACAGTGGCATTGCCCCGACGACGACAACGGAGGGCAGCAATGCGATAAAAAACCCGAGATTGTGAGAAAGGTGATATCCAACCGCAATCGCAAGCAGCGACGGTGCGAAGCGACGACCCAACGCATCGCGTGTGATGTAGGTCGAGCCGTACTGACGGGCCAGACCCATCGACCACCAGAAGGCACCCAAAAAGAGCGCGAATCCAGTGACGTAGGCGACAAAATACACACCGAGCGGTGCCAATCCAAGCCCGACCGCACCGACTGCAAACGACTCCCAGAGCCACGTCGCGACAAAGCCATCAAAGGTAGTCACATACAGCAGACAGACAATGAAAGCGACTTCATCGCGCCCTGAGACGAGTTTCGGATCGGTCAGTGCCATTCCCGGCAGGCGAAAAGAGATTCCGTCGTCTGTTCGCTCGAGCGGCGCAAACCGACCGAAGTACGCCAACGCACGTGAGATCGGATCAACCGTCGAAAACCACTTGTTAGATCCAAATGCGACCGAGCCAGCGACACTGACGGCGGTGTAGGCGAGAATTGTCGACGCAAGCAGCCGTGGATCATCAGCCAGCGGCGTGACGACTTCAATCCAGATTAACAACATGAGTCCGGCCACACTCGGCCAGGCACCCAGCCGGTCGGGATACGCCAAGTTGGCACTTGGGAACAACTCAGCAATCGTCCGAAACGGGTTGAGCGTCGGCCATGTATTGCCAATCAGATACGTCGAGGCAACGTACCCGCCCCACCAGCCAATCCAGACAAACACCACCGCGAAGTTGCGGTAACCCGTCGGCGGGCCCATGTAGCCAACGTAGACGGTTACAGCGAGTAATCCGAGTCCAGTTAGTCGGCCTATCAGTGCGATTATGCGGCCTGGCGACCGCAATCGGCCGCCCCACTCATGGAAGGATCGAATAAACACACGGTCGGTGACAAACGAAGCCAACAGAAACGAAGCGCCGACTGCACCGCCTCCGGTCGCCAAAAACAGCCACGTTGGCACCTCGAGTGTGGTTGGCGTCGCATCCCGAAGTGCGGCGGCATGCGCGGCTGCAGTCCCACTTAGCAATCCCAGAGCTAGTATCGACGTCACGACAACACTGGCGAGTCGTCGACGCCGTCGACAAATCATTGTCTGCAGTAGGAAGTACCGAAAGGAGTAGCTTGCGACTTGCCAGCCGGCCACTCGAGTAACGTTGTGGAATCAAGCGGACGACCTCGTGCAACCGAGTGGGCAACCTCGAGCAACCACGGGGACAGTGTCGGCTGCTCGAGTAGTTGCGTTGTTGATCGGCAGCTCTCGCGTGGGTTGGGAGGATTTTTAGTCACTGCCTCGCAACGGTGTGGTATGAGCACCGAAACGGACGATGGACACGACGACCACCATCACCATCTACCGGCGGTCGAAGACTGGCCGCACGGCTTTGGTGAGGCCAGTTGGTGGCCGTTTGTGACCGCACTCGGTGGTGCGGGAATTTATCTCGGAGTTGCACTGTGGATTATCGCTGATCTTACCCACCCATTGGCCGGTCCAGCGGTGTTGGCCGGCAGCGTCGGGCTGTTTTTGATCGGTATCTACGGCTGGCTTTATCATGCGTTCATTGTCAAATTCTGGACTCGAGACACTTCTGAACACGGTCATTCGTCGTTACGGTGGGGAATGATTGCCTTCTTAGGCTCCGAGTTGGCGACGTTCGGCGCGCTGTTCGGCTACTACTTTTATTTCCGTGCGGGCGCAGAGTGGGGACTGCCCGAGACGACTCCAGAACTAGTCAACTCGCTGATTCTCGCTAACACGGCGTTTCTGATCGCCTCGTCGTTCACACTCCATTGGGCCCATGTCGCTTTGCGCGGTGGCGACCGAACCAACTTCCTCCGCGGGATGGCACTGACACTCCTGCTTGGGATTGTGTTCCTTGGCGGGCAGGCACTCGAGTACTTCGAGTTTATCGGAAACTACGGCTTTACCTGGACGGAGGGTGTCTACGCATCGGCATTCTTCGGGCTAACTGGTCTTCACGGCCTGCACGTCATGCTCGGGATTGTGTTCCTCGGGATTGTTTTCATCCGTGGACTGTACGGCCAATACTCGCCTGAAAGACATCTCTCGGTCAGTACGGCCTCGATGTACTGGCACTTCGTTGATATCGTCTGGGTGTTCCTCGTGGTCGTGCTGTACATCGGTGCTGGACAGGCCTAAGCTGTCAATTGCGTTTATACGTGGGTGGTGTTCGTTTCGCTTGTTTTGCCGACGAGCCAAGACTGTCGGCTTACGTATGCGTGTTTGGAGGCTACTGGTACCAACGCTAGAATTGTTGTCACTTGATAGGTATTGTTGCATTTTGCGAGGGAAGAACGCTCCGAGAGCGGTCTTCCGCATCACGGGGATAGTCCCCGACGATGCGAGGGGAGGGATTTGAACCCACGGACCTCTACAGGAGCGGAGCTTGAATCCGCCGCCGTTTCCGGGCTTGGCTACCCTCGCACGCAGTGCCAATCGTCCTCTAGAGTCCTCACTCACATTCTGTGACGACCAGTAATAAAGATTTCACAGTCGGTCGAAGCCGAACCGTCACACATTAACAGTCGTACGATGAGGGGTATCTGTGGCTGATCTCGTCGAAACAACCGATCCCGACGGTGTCGATTTTGGCTGGGTGATGCAGATGACGTTCGTTATCACCATCCTCGTCGGTGCGCCCATTGTAGCAGGGCTGTCGATTCTGGTCGAACTCCCAACGTGGGGTTCGCGAGTGAGCTTTGCGATCCGTGTCGGCGCACCGATCTGGTTTCTGACTGCTGTCGGGATGTTTCTGTACGCGAAATATACGCTGGAGGGTGACTCTGAGGCCGAACACGAAAACGAACACGAAAACGACCAGACATCCTCTTCGAGCGATGAGGCAACCGGCGACTCGAGCTAGCCGAACTGACGCGGGATACCGATCAGACGAACCGAAACGCAATGCCGGCGCGGTCGGCCGTCGTTCGGTCTCGAGGCGAATCACCGATAAATAGCGCCTCGCTTGGTTCGACGCCGAGTTCTGAGACGGCCGTCAACAACGGTTCAGGATTTGGTTTGTGTGTTTCGACCGTATCCCGCCCGACGACAACCTCGACTGAGTCAGCGAGTCCGTGTGTCTCGAGTGCGATTCGACAGGCGCGTTCGGCGTTGAGCGAACAGACACCGACTGGCACCGTCTGGTCAAGTAGTTCATCGGCTAACTCGAGGCGACGAGACGTCCGTGCGCCTTCTCGCTCGTGTCGGCTGATGGTTTCTTCGACCGCTGGTTCGATTCCGTGGTCTGGGGCGTCCTCGAGCAGCCCCCACAGATCCGCGCCTGTGGCGTCGATACCCACAGAATCGTAGACATCGATAACATCAGTGGCGACTGCCGCCCAGTTGACGGCCAGATTGACGAGTGTCCCATCCAGGTCATAGACGACGCCTGCGTATGACTGATCCATACGTGCTGTGTTGGCTGCTGGGGTCAAATCGCTGGCGACACTATGGAACCTCGAATCCGCGCCAATCAACAACCGTAACCCAATACGTATCAACACTCCGAGGACGGCCCACCGACGGTGCCGTGTGCTCACGTGACTGCGCAGTCGGCTGCCAACTGTGATCCCGGCGACCGCCGGAACCGCCGCCAGCACCAAGAGACCGAAGACGGCTAGGCTGGGATACAGCCCCAACAGTCCGACCCGGAGTGGTGCTTCGGGAATCGCCTCGAGCAGTGCCATCCCAGCGACCGTTCCCACAAGCGCCGGCGAGATGACCGTCGCCAGTGCCATCGTACCGACAACCGCAAAGCCAATCCAGCCAGCCCGTTGAGCAAGCCGACACCGAACGTGACTGCCAGCAGAGCCACCACGATCTCGGCAGAAAAGACGACATACTGTAACCACACTCGAGACCACAACATAAACAGCGCTCCCGTATGCGCCAGCGATTCGTTGCCGTTTTCGTGCGGTTATAGTCCAACACCGATGGTGACCAACACGACCGCGGTAAGCCACCACTGCCAACCACTCGAGGGCTGAGATGGCATGGCGCGGTGACGCCGGCCTCGTGCAATCAACAACCCTTCACGGACGAACAGACCACCGATTCCGCTCAAGCCGAGGGCTGTAATGACAGTCTGTGGTTCGGCGACCCATCCGACAACCAGCGACCGGCCCACCACCCAGACGACGAGCCCACCACAGACTGCCATCGGTACTCCGAGTGCGACATCGCGGTAGCGACCGACAACTACGCCAACTCCGACGAGTACAACCAGACAGCCAAAGACGAGTCGGTCAGCCAGTTGGCTGACAACCGGGCTGTAGGCCGGTCGCATCGTCAACGCTACCAACAGCCCACAGCCGACGCCCCACACACCGAGCAGATGTCCCGCCTCGCGGTCGTCATAGCTGAGATCCACACGTCCTGTGCGGCGACTGTGGGCCTAAAACCCCGGAAATTCTGTGCTTGAGACCAATCTACTCCCAGAACGGATACAGCGCGTCTCCACCGCCGTCGGTTGTTCGCTCGCCGTCGAGAACAAGTGCGCCCGAATCGCTTTCTTCGGGTGTGACAGCCTCGCCGATAACGGCGGCATCGATACCGGCTGTCTCGAGCTGTTTTGTGGCGGTCTCGAGGTGTTCGGGGGCCACCGTTGCGAGCAGTCCACCTGAGCCAAACGTCCGGAGTGGGTCGATTCCCATCGCCGCACAGACAGTCTCGGTCTCGGGCCGAACCAGCACCGACTCGCGGTCGACGACGAAATCAACGCCCGCGGCTGCGGCCATCTCGAGAACCCCAGTAACCACACCACCCTCCGTTGGATCATGCATCGCGGTTGCAACTGACCGGAGAGCCCTCGAGTCAGCCAACACACTGATGTCGTCGAAAAACCTCCCAGCGCGCTCGATGCTCTGGGTATCAAGACCTTCGTCTCGAAGTTTGTCGGCGAAATCTGTCGCAATAATCCCTGTCGCTTCGATGCCCGCACCTGTGGTCAAAAGCAGTTTGTCGCCCGCTTGTGCCCCGCCGCTCGAGATGTGGCTGTCGGTTCGGCCGAACGCAGTCAGGCTCAACAGTGGACGCGACAGCGCTGGAACGTACTCAGTGTGGCCGCCAACGATTGTTACTTCGAGTTCCTCGGCTGCCGCATCGAGTTGGCTCGTCAGTGTCTGGATCGTCTGGGGGTCGTCATCAGGCAGGAAAATGACGTTCGTCAGAAACTCGGGGTCGGCTCCCGCCGCGGCAATGTCGTTACAGGCCACATGTACCCCGAGGGTGCCGGCGGCTTCGGCAGCCAGCGAGATTGGATCGGAACTCACAACCAGTGTTTCCTCACCGAGATCGATTGCTGCAGCGTCCTCGCCATAAGCTGGCCCACTCAACAGCGCAGGGTTCGTTGCACCGGTCTGGCTGAGAACAGTCTCGAGCGTTTCGGCATCCAGCTTTCCGATCATCTATCTCGAACTCAGATGTCGTTGCTTTTGTACCTGCCGACACCCCAGCGTGTATGCAGTCTCCGACGTTGCGGCCCGCAGCTATTCGTCGACGAGTTCGACCTCGAGTTCGTCTTCGATGGCCCGAATCAGCGAACCACCAACACCTGCGCGAGCAGCCCGTCCCTGTTCGACTGCCACATAGTCGTCTTCGTCGGCACCCAGCGTTTTGGCAAGCTCTTCGATGGTAAAGCCGGCATCCTGTCGGGCTGTCTCGACACGTTCGGCATAGTTGGTGACCAGATACGGCAGCCGATCCCGCTCGTAGTTGGTGCCTTCTTTTTCCCAGTGGGTCGAATCGCCCTTGCTGGCGTCGTATATTTTGGCTTGCTTCTGGGCCGCACGCTTTTTTCGGTCAATCGGGCCATCGTCGCTTCCGCTCGAGTTGCCGCCGCTCGAGGACTGTGAGCCACCAGACCGTCTCGAATCGCGTTGGCTATCGTCGTGGGGCGAACAGTCTGGACACACCAGCAGTTTTGCGCCGGCGACATTGGCTTTGCTGAGTCTGTTAGAGGTTTTTCCACAGAGTTCGCAGGCGTCGCCATCGCCACCACCACCGCCGCTACCCGTTGAGTATTTGGCCATGTCTGTATGTTAGACCGTGGGGTGTTTAATGTTGACCGCCCGTGGGAGCCATACCTCTCGATAGCTGCGAGTGATAAGCAGTCGATAGTGCGGCCGCTTTCGGTATGGCTTCGGTAGAATTGTGCGTGGGTGCTGTCGTAGAGACAACACCGTGCATCGGGGTGACTTTCGTCACCGGTACGATGCGTGGGACCGGATTTGAACCGGCGGACCTCTACAGGACAGCGCCCTCAACGCTGCGCCGTTGGCCTGGCTTGGCTACCCACGCTCGTTGTGTGTTTTGTACGCTTTCGCGTACTCAACTATTCCCGTGCCCCCATTAAAAGCCCTTCTTTTTGCGACTCGCCATGGCTGAGTCTGCCACAGTTGAGTCGGTGCCGCCTGTCGATTTTTGAGCGTGTTGACAGATACAGCGGATACACACAACTGTTTGATAACTCGACCAGCCGCGGTCTACAAACAAACGATTTTGGTCGGCGACCACCAACTGTCTGTGTATGCAACTAGTCTCGAAACAGCAGGTGCCATTGCTAACGGCTGTGTTGAGTGTCGTCTCACTCGCGTTAGTCTTTAGCGCGGTCGGCGGCGTTGTTCCCGAACAACTGTTGCCCCGAAGCGAGGGGTTGATCGCACTCATTCCGCATCTCAACGTTGTGTTCAGTATCGCTGCGATTGTCACGATCGTCAGTGGATGGCGTGCGATCCAACAGGGCGACGTCGAGAGCCACCGAAACTGGATGCTTGCGTCATTCGGACTCTTCGGAGCGTTTCTCGTCTTTTATTTGTACCGTGTGGCTCTCGAAGGCCCACAGGCGTTTGGCGGTCCAGAGACAATCAGACAGTTCGTCTATCTGCCAACGTTAGCAATTCACATCCTCTTGGCGGTCATCTGTGTTCCACTGGTGTTTTATGTTCTGCTGGTGGCGCTCAGCCGTCCAACCGAAGAGATCTATCGCAGCCGACACAAAAGCGCTGGCCAGATTGCTGCCGCACTCTGGTTGATTTCGTTTAGTCTCGGAATCGTTGTCTATGTGATGTTGTACGTTCTGTATTAGCTGTTCAGTGTTCGGCTGTTTGATCTGTGTCGTCTTCGTAGACGTACTTCATAAACAGTGCAAACACTACCGGAGACAACAGAGCCGCACCTAACACCCCACCGAGAACAAACAGTAGGTTGTCGCTTGTGCCCGGTTCATCATCGGTTGTCTCCGCGTTCTCGCCGTCTGCTGGAATAGTTTCGTCAACAACATCACCGACAGCTACCGCACCGAACATGCCGAGGGCTTCGTGTGGGGTACAGACGTATCTGAAAACCTCACCGTCGTCGTCTTCTTCAAACGTGTGTTCGAAGGTGTGGCCCTCTTCTGCGGTACGGTCGCTCTCGAAAGCACTGTCTTCTTCGACAACGTTGTGTTCGCCGCCCTCACCAGTCCACTTCCAGACGACTGTCGTCCCTGGGTCGATCTGAATCGCCGGCGGATCGAACAGCACGCCCTGGTCGCCAGTTCCAACTAGTACCTCAACAGTATCTTCTCCGGCGTACTCAACGGTCCCGTCGTAGTTGTCGACATCATCGAGCCAGCCGTCGTAGGGATCTGTTTGGGCACTCGCTGGCATTCCAACTGCTGCGGCCCCCGCCAGTCCAAGGCTCCCGCGGAGTATTGTCCGCCGGTCGCACGGGGTTTCGATGTCCATACCAGAAGCTATGACGCCTAGAAAATAAGTGCCACTGAATCGCCCCGGTTAGTCGTCGGCCGCAAACGGCCCCGCCGGATCGATCACTGGACGCTCGACCTCGCGGTCGGTTGTCTCGCCGTCGATATCGTACGGATACTCGCCGGTGACACACCCCAAACAGAGGTCTGTTTTTTCTGTCTCAAGGCTCTCGGCAATCGCATCAACAGAGAGATACGCCAGACTGTCCGCGCCGATTTCCTCGCGAATCTCCTCGAGAGTTTTGTCTGCCGCAATGAGTTCTTCGCGGGTTGCCATGTTGATACCCATATAACACGGTGCAAGAATTTGTGGAGAGCCCACGCGCATGTGAACTTCCTTTGCGCCAGCGTCTTTCAGCAGCTGGATGAGTTGGTTAGAGGTCGTTCCCCGGACAATTGAGTCATCGATGATCGTGACAGTTTTGCCCTCAATGGTGCTTTTGATTGGGTTGAGTTTGAGCCGCACTGCGCGTTCGCGTTCGTCCTGTGTCGGCATAATGAACGTCCGGCCGACGTAGCGATTTTTCATCAGCCCTTCGGCAAACTCAACGCCAGAGTCGTCTTCGACGCGTGGCTCGCCGTCGGCGGTCATCTCGGATGCGGCATCAGCATAGCCGGAGGCAAACGCCCGCCCAGAGTCGGGCACCGGCAGGACGACATCGGTCTCAATGCCGCTTTCTTCCCAAAGTTTCTCACCCAACGTTCGCCGAACGTCGTAGACGAGACTCTCATCGATCACGGAATCAGGACGAGCAAAGTAGACGTGTTCGAAAAAGCAGTGGGCCGTGTTTTCTTTGGTGATGAGTTGATACGAATCATACCCTGATCCATCTGAGTTCAGTACGATGAGTTCGCCTGGTCGAACGTCCCGAACCAACTCACCGTCAAGTGTGTCAATAGCGGCGGATTCGGATGCGAGCATGTAGCCGTCCTCGAGTTTCCCGATGCACAACGGGCGGTTGCCCTGTGGGTCTCGGACGCCGATGACCGCATCGTCGTGCATAATCGTCAGCGAATACGAGCCATGGATCCGCTGCATTGTGCGTTTGACCGCCCGGATGAGGTCTTCTTCCAGCAGGTTACGGGCGATATCGTGGGCGATGACTTCCGTATCACCATCCGACGTGAATGCATGGCCCAATCCGGCGAGTTCTTCGCGGATCTCGTCGGCGTTGACCAAGTTTCCGTTGTGTGAAAGACCCAGCGAACCGGATTTAAACGAAACCGAAAACGGTTGAGCACAACAGGTTCCAATCGAGCCTTCGGTTGGATACCGGACGTGACCGATTCCCGTTGGACCGTTGAGGTTATCAAGATCTGTTTTATCGAACACATCGCCGACGAGCCCCATCTCAACGTGGCTGTGTTGCTGGAATCCATCGTGGGTGACAATTCCTGCTGACTCTTGGCCCCGGTGTTGGAGCGCGTACAATGAGTAGTACAGTGGTCGTGCGACAGGGCGGTCGGCCACCGCAATCCCGACTACCCCACATTTCTCGGTTGGCCCGTCGACAGGATGGGTCGAATCCCGGCCGTATTCCATATAGGTCATACAACAGTCGGTGGCTAAAAACCCCGTGTTTGTGCCGTCATTCGGCTTGAGTTTCCCACTCTGTATGCACCTTCATGCATAAATTAGCCAACATTGCGGTTCCACAGAGCTACACTGGTTTCTCACAGAGTAGTTATCACTGACCGATTGCAGGTGGTGTTCGCAAAAAGACACAGAGAAGAATTACTCGCCAGCTTTCGACTGCCACTCGTAGTCGCGTCGTTTCGCCGATTTGCCGAAGCCACACGACGAGCAGACTTTCTTTCTACTGTGATACGACTTTTCGCCACAGCGTCGGCATTTGACGTGTGTCGTTTTGTTCTTCTTGCCCTGCGTTGGAGTTCCTGATCCGGTCATACAGTTATCGAGACGACGTTGTCGCCGCGTATAATGGTTGTGTCTTCGACTGACTCGACGGTCAGTTCACCGAAGCCTTCGGTGTCTTCCAGTTCTCCTTGTGCATCGAGAACAACGTTCATATGCTGATCGTAGCCCGCAAGCGTTCCAACGTAGGCGGTTCCGTCCTTTAGGGCGACAGTTACGGTCTCATCCAGAGCCGCCTCAAGAACATCGAGGGGTCGTCCACTCATACGGTCACAGCCACTGGTTTCGGTATTAAACGTACCGGAACAGTATGAGAGACTCACTGTTTGTGAGCGATCGGTCGGCCGTCGGTCGGCAATCACGGCAACCCATGTAGTTTTTAACACCACACGTCCAACGGCCATCCACCAACGAACCCGCGGGACACTGTCGATATTTGGCCTGGATGCGGCGGCCGCTCGACACAGCGGGGCCACACCGACCCAACCAACGACGGGGCATTTGGTTCCCACACGCGGGCAGAATTTGATACATATGGAAATCGAAATCGCAACCATTGGCGGCTACGAAGAGGTCGGCCGACAGATGACGGCCGTCCGTGCAGGCGACGACGTCGTCATCTTCGATATGGGTCTGAACCTCTCGCAGGTGTTGATCCACGACAACGTCCAGACTGAACAGATGCACAGCCTCGATCTGATCGATATGGGCGCAATCCCCGACGACAGAGTCATGAGCGACCTCGAGGGCGATGTCCAAGCGATCGTCCCAACCCACGGCCATCTCGACCACATCGGAGCGATCTCGAAACTCGCCCATCGGTACAACGCACCGATTGTCGCGACACCGTTTACGATCGAGTTGGTCAAACAGCAACTCGAGGGAGAGTCCAAATTCAACGTCGAAAACGAGTTGGTCAAAATGGCTGCCGGCGAGACGATGTCGATCGGCCAGACCGGACAACTCGAATTGGAGTTCGTCAACGTCACCCACTCGATTATCGATGCGATCAACCCTGTCCTACATACTCCAGAGGGTGCAGTCGTCTACGGACTCGACAAGCGGATGGATCACACGCCAGTGATTGGTGATCCAATCGATATGGAACGGTTCCGCGAGATCGGTCGTCAAGGAGAAGGTGTGTTAGCCTACATCGAAGACTGTACGAACGCCGGCCGAAAGGGACGAACGCCCTCGGAAGCGGTCGCCCGTCGCCACCTCAAAGACGTGATGTACTCGATCGAAGACTACGACGGTGGAATTGTGGCGACGACGTTCTCGAGCCACATCGCGCGCGTGAAGTCACTTGTTGAGTTTGCCGAGGACATTGGACGTAAACCCGTCTTGCTCGGCCGATCAATGGAAAAGTATTCTGGCACTGCCGAGCGGCTTGATTTCGTCGAATTCCCCGAGGATCTCGGCATGTACGGCCACCGCAAATCCGTTGATCGAACGTTCAAGCGGATCATGAAAGAGGGCAAAGAGAACTTTCTGCCGATTGTGACGGGCCATCAGGGCGAACCGCGAGCGATGCTCACACGAATAGGTCGCGGCGAGACGCCGTTCGAACTCGACGAAGGCGACAAAGTGCTGTTTTCGGCGCGGGTGATCCCGGAGCCGACAAATGAGGGCCAGCGCTACCAGTCCGAACGTCTATTGCGAATGCAGGGCGCACGGATTTACGACGACATTCACGTTTCTGGACACCTCCGGGAAGAAGGCCACTTCGAGATGCTGGATGCACTACAGCCACAACACGTCATTCCAGCCCATCAGAACCTCAAGGGCTTTGGGCCATACGTTGATCTCTGTGAGTCGCTCGGCTACGAGATGGGTCGTGATCTGCATGTCACACGCAACGGTACTCTCATTCAACTGGTGGAGGAATGACTCCAAACGCCACCGAAAAGCGGGTGCTCACTGCCATCAACGAGCGTCGCGAGGTAATCAACGACGCGATCGATATCGAGTTGCCGCTCGCCGAGCCACAGCGGCTGTATGAAGCTTCCCGGTATCTCCTCGAGGCAGGTGGTAAACGGCTTCGACCGACAGTGACGCTGTTGGTCGGAGAAGCACTCGCCGACGAGGATACCGCCGCCTTCGAGTACCGGGCGTTTCCGACCTGCTCGGGCGGAGAGGTCGATCTCATGCGGGCGGCGGTTGCAATCGAGATCATCCAATCGTTTACGCTGATTCACGACGACATCATGGACGACGATGATCTCCGACGAGGGGTCAAATCGGTTCACAATCAGTATGACACTGAGACGGCCATTTTAGCAGGCGATACGCTCTATTCGAAAGCCTTCGAGATCATGGCTGACGTTGGCGGTGATCCAACAAACACACTCGAGGTCATGCGACGGCTCTCGTCGGCGTGTACCAAGATCTGTGAGGGCCAATCGCTGGATGTTGCCTTTGAGTCCCGCGATGATCTCACGCCCGAGGAGTATTTGGAGATGGTCGAACGCAAAACAGCTGTGCTGTACGGTGCGGCTGCAGCCGTGCCGGCGTTGCTGGTCGATGCTGATGACGACATCGTCGAAGCGATGTACAACTACGGTGTCGAATCAGGCAAAGCCTTCCAGATCCAGGACGATGTGTTGGATCTAACGGTCCCGAGCGAAGAACTCGGCAAACAGCGAGGATCTGATCTCGTCGAGAACAAAGAGACGCTGATTACCCTACATGCTCGCCAACAGGGTGTCGATGTCGATGGGTTGCTCAGCGACTCGACTGTCGAGACGGTTACCGAAGCCGAAATCGACGCCGCAGTCAAGACGCTCGAGGACGCAGGCAGCATCGACTACGCCCGCGATATGGCCGAAGAGCTGACTGCTCAAAGCAAAAAGCGACTCGAGGTGCTTCCGGACAACGAGGCCAGCGACCTCCTTGCGGATCTCGCTGAGTACCTCATCTCTCGAGGCTACTGACCGCGATACAAACTATTCACTGACGGTACATTTCACCGGAAACCCGGTGTGTTCGGGACACAACAGCCAAACGTTAGGCCTCGAGTTCCTCAAGGGCAGCGAGAATCTCTTCGGCGTGTTCCTCGGGTGAGACACCCTCGAATGTACGAACGACCGTCCCAGCCGAGTCAATGATATACGTGTTCCGAAAAACACCATCGAACGTGCGGCCAAACATGTTTTTCTCGCCGTAGGACTCATAGGCTCGCCCGACGCTGCCATCTGGATCAGACAGAAGATCGAACGGGAGATCGTGTTTTTCGGCGAACGCAGCGAGATCCTCGAGTGGATCATCACTGATTCCATAGACGGTGATACCGCGATTCTGAAACGTCTCGAAGAGATCTCGGAATCCTGTTGCTTCGGTTGTACAGCCCGGTGTATCGGCTCGTGGATAAAAATAGACGACTGTATACCCCTCGGAGTCCGAAAGCGAGACGGTCTCGCCGGTGTGGTTCTGCAGGGAAAACTCGGGGGCGGTCTCACCAACTGAAAGCATAGCCGCTGGTTTGGTGGCTCGACAAAAGTAGTTGATCATCTCGTCGGTGTGCTCGCCGCCGTCGTGGTGGCTGCCTCGAGTCTACTCACCGTTCGACCGCTTCGGGCACAATCGTCACCGGAACGCCGGCTTCCTGGGCAACCACGAATCCGGTGTGGCCATCACGAAGTGTTTCCAGTTGTGTTTTCGACCGATGGCCGATGACGATGTGATCGATCTCGACATCCTCGGCAATATCGAGCAACTGTTTGCCGATCGCCGTTCCCGACCGGAGACCACTTCGGTTGAGATGCTCGAGTGAGACGTCTGCGGTGATATCGACATCCGACAGATACGACCGGATTTCGTCACGAAAGTTCCGGTCTCCAGCCGATGCGGTCTGGTTTTCGGTGACGTGAGCGACAGTTAGTTCCTGGTGTAGTCCGTTGGCCAACTGGACTGCGACGTCAACGACAGTCTCAAACCGGTCGTCGTCACCGATTGCAACAAGAATGGCCATGAGGTATGATTGTGCTGAAACTGAATAACAGTTGCTCTGAGCGACCGGCTGTATCGGCCAACTACACTCGAGGATGTCCGAACGCTGTGAGACGGCAAGCACTCCGGTCTCAGTGTAGCCACCGGTCGGATGCACTCTACTCCAA